>NZ_JBKFEH010000004.1:0-275901 GCF_053572355.1 Duganella kummerowiae | reverse complement strand
GCGGGAGTAGCTCAGTTGGTAGAGCGCAACCTTGCCAAGGTTGAGGTCGAGAGTTCGAGACTCTTCTCCCGCTCCAGTCGTTCTGTATCCATCCAATGCCGTTCTGATCCGATCCCATACTGGCGGGCTTTCGGTGCATCTCATATCCGCGCCAGAAGCCGCCTCTGCAAAGTCCCCGTCAATCTGGCCAGCGTATTGACGCCAGACACGCGCCGGCCGGTTCGCACTGCCTCGTCAGCGGCATCTGGTCCTCGCGCGCGACACGCGGCCGCGGGGACTTGGGCAGCAATCCGGGCGTGGCCGTGCTGGCGCTGCAGAGCCGTTTTCAGCCGTCCTGTGGCTGCAATGGTGTTGCCAAGTTTAACTGGTAGAAGGCGGCGTCCAGCCAGCGGCCGAACTTGAAGCCGATCTGGGGCATGGTGCCGACGTGCTGGAAGCCCAGCTTGGCGTGCAGGGCAATGCTCGAGGTATTGCTGGCGTCTATGCAGCCCACCAGCGCGTGCAGTTGCGCCTCGCCTGCGCGGCGTATCAGTTCCTTCATCAGCAGTTCGCCCAAGCCGCGTCCGCGCTGCTGGTGGTGGACGTAGACGCTGTGCTCGACACTATACTTGAAGGCGGGGAAGGCGCGGAAGGTGCCCCAGCTGGCGAAGGCCAGCAGTTCGCCGCTGCCATCGACGGCCCCGATGACAGGGAAGCCGTTGCTGCGCTTGATGCCGAACCAGGCGGACATCGCTTCGATGGGGCGCGGCTGGTAGTCATACAGGGCGGTCGAGTTCAGGATGGCTTCATTCAGGATGTCCAGGATTTTTGCGGCGTGCTCCGCTTCAGTGCAATCGATCAGGCTGATAGTCTCGGTACTCACAGAATTCTCCAGTATGTTGGACTTAATGTTCCACTATACGGGACAATTAGTCAACTGCGTGGATGGGGAAGGAGTTATTTTTCCCGTCACCCTTGACCGGGCGGCGGGCGATCTATACTATAGCTCGCGTCGCTTGCCTGGGCAGGCGTAGTTGAGAAATCGACTAGGAGACGTGGCCGAGTGGCCGAAGGCACTTCCCTGCTAAGGAAGCATACGGGCAAAACCTGTATCGTGGGTTCGAATCCCACCGTCTCCGCCAGAATTAGTACCGAAAGGTACGAGAAGCAGTCGAAAAAACCGCGGTTCTCCTCTGAGACTGCGGTTTTTTTTCGTCCCAGGAGGTATGCCTGAGTCAGCCAACATCCAGTACTTCCGGGGCCAATTTTGAGGCCATGACTGAGCCATCACAAAACTCGATGGCCTAAAAAGGGTCAAATCTCCGTGCCACCTGTCCCAGCACGGAGGAAACCATCAGCTTGGTCCCTGACATGGGCGCGTGGCGGCCCACGCCACAGGAAGTGAGCCTGCCGTTACGGCATCAGCACTGCGATACCCTCAAGCCTCCGCCCCGCGATATCTTCGTGTACCTGTGCCGCGCGCGCCAGGGGATAGCGTACGATGGCCAGGTCGTCGAACAGGCCGGCTCGCATCGCCGCGTACAGTTCTTCCACCGCCTGCTCCACGTTGGCCGCCGTCACGTACTGGGGCGTGCCGCCGCTGAATACCTGGATGGCGCGCCGCGCCAGGATGGCCGGATCGAAGTGCGGCTGGCCCGAGGGCGGCGCCGATCGCGATGATGACGCCACCGTCGGCAGCGGCCTGTCACCGCATGACGCCACGATACAGGCCATGCGGGAAGTCTCCGGTCCCATCATCGCCATCGCCCTGGTGCTGTGCGCGGTCTTTGTGCCGATCGCCTTCGTGTCCGGGCTGACCGGGCAGTTCTACCGCCAGTTTGCGCTGACCATCGCCATTTCCACGGTGATTTCCGCATTCTGTTCCCTGACCCTGGCGCCGGCGCTGTCGGCGGTGCTGCTGCAACCGCACGCGGCGCCCAAGGACCGGCTCACGCTGGCGCTGGATGCCGTCCTGGGCCGCTTCTTCGGCGCGTTCAACCGCTCCTTCAACCGCGCGTCGCAACGTTACGAGGCCGGTGTGCAGGGCGAAACAGCTCGGCGTGCCGCTGGAGGAGATCAATCAAACCTTGCAAATCAACCTGGGCGCGCTGTACGTCAATGACTTCAACCAGTTCGGCCGCACCTACCAGGTGCGCGTGCAGGCCGATGCGCCATTCCGTTCGCACCGCGAGCAAGTGGCCCAGATGAAGGTGCGCAACGACCAGGGCGACATGATACCGCTGTCGTCCATCATGCGGATCGAAGATACCTACGGTCCGGATCGTGTCCAGCGCTACAACAATTTCGTGGCTGCGGAACTCAACGGCGGCCCGGCGCCAGGCATCTCTTCCGGCCAGGCCCAGGCGGCGATGGAACAACTCGTCAAAGACAACCTGCCCAAGGGCGTGTCGTTCGAGTGGACCGACCTGACCTACCAGGACATCCTGGCCGGGAACACCATGGTCTATGTCTTCCCGCTATGCGTGCTGCTGGTGTTCCTGGTGCTGGCCGCGCAGTACGAAAGCTGGACGCTGCCACTGGCGGTCATCCTCATCGTGCCCATGTCCATTTTGTGCGCGCTGACCGGGGTCAAGCTGACCGGCGGCGACAACAATGTCTTTACCCAGATCGCGCTGTTCGTGCTGGTTGGCCTGGCGTCGAAAAACGCAATTCTCATCGTGGAATTCGCGGTGGAACTGGAACAGCATGGGCGCTCCACCATGGAGGCCGCGCTGGAAGCGTGCCGTCTGCGCTTGCGCCCTATCCTGATGACCTCCGTGGCGTTCATCATGGGCGTGCTGCCGCTGGTGTTTTCCCATGGCGCCGGCGCCGAGATGCGCCACGCGATGGGCGTTGCCGTGTTCTCAGGCATGCTGGGGGTGACCCTGTTCGGCTTGTTCCTGACGCCGCTCTTCTATGTGCTGCTGCGGACCTTGGCACAACGGGTCGCGCCGGCGCGTCCGCATCAACCATCACAGCCCATACCCGAGGGGAACCGATAGCATGAGGATGATGACCATGATGACACGCGCCACAGGCGCCTGCGCGGCAGCGTTGCTGATGTGCGCGTGCTCGGTGCCGCCATTCCAGCAGCCTGGCCTCGTGGTGCCGCCGGCATTCAAGGAAGAGCAGCATGCCACGGCCGCGCTGCCCGCGTAACGCGGCGTCCGGCGCGCCAACGATGGCAGCACCTGGACCGAGGGGCGGCCGGCGCAGGTCCAGCCGCGCGGGCAATGGTGGCGCGTGTTCGCTGACCGCGCCCTGGACGCCTTGATTGCCGAGGCGACCGCCAACAACCAGACCCTGGCCGTGGCGGCGGCGCGGGTGCGCCAGGCCAGGGCCATCGCCGACATCGCGCAAGCGGATCGCCTGCCCCAGCTTGTTGCCGGCGTGAGCGCCCAACGCGCGCGCTTGTCGCCGCTGGAGGCCGGGATGGCGGCAGGAGCGGCGGTGCCTCCGGCATCGGTGTATGGGGCGCGCCTGACGGCAAGCTATGAAGCCGACCTGTTTGGACGGGTGTCTTCCGGCGTCGCGGCGGCACGCGGCGACACCAATGCGAGCGCGGCGGCTTATCTGGCCGTGTTGATGTCGCTGCAGGCGGACGTTGCCCAGGCCTATTTCAGACTGCGTGCGCTCGATGCGGAAATCGACACGGTCGGGCAGTCGTTGCGGCTGCGCGAGGAAAGCGTGCGCGTCACGAGCCAGCGCGTCGAGTTGGGCGACCTCGGCGAATTCGACCTGGCCCGGGCCCGGACCGAACTGGCCACTGCGCGAGCCGAGGCGTTCGGGCTGCAACGCCAGCGGGCCCGTGTGGAGCATGGGCTGGCCGTCCTGCTGGGCAAGCCCGCGGCCGCCTTCGCCGCCGACGCCAGGCCGTTGCAGGCGTCGGTCCTACCCCTGATTCCTGCCGGGCTGCCCTCCGCATTGCTGGAGCGACGCCCGGACATCGTAAGCGCCCAGTTTGCCATGGAGGCCGCACATGCGCGTGTCGGCGTGGCCCGCTCGGCCATGTTCCCCGCGCTCGAGCTCAACGCCGGGGCGGGCGGTCTCGGTGGCGCGGTCGCCGATGTGTTCAGATGGAGCAGCCGGTCATGGGCGCTCGGCGCCGCAGCTCGTTACCGGCGATGCTGTCGAGCAGGGCGTTCAGGTAACGCGGTTCTGCCGCGTCCGCAACCGCATCGACCACCTGACCGATGAGCGAGGCGCCGGCGGTGCGTTCGCCCTGGAAATGCAGGACACACCCGATGGCGAACAGATCCGCCAGTATTTGCGAGCGGTGCGGGTGGCAATGCCGGATGAGGTTTTGCAGCTCCAGTGCTGAGTAAAAGCGGTCGTCAATCAAGGGCGGCATGGGGCATCCAGGAAGTTGAGAAATCAGGGGCAATGGCCCGTCGTTGAAGTTCAGATATGGTATGCGGCGGCCAGGATTCGCACATCATCAGGCTGAACAGTTTTCTGCTACCTCGAAAGGGTGATTGGTCATCTGGCCATGGAGAGAGTTCTGGGCGGGCTTTATAATTCCTCCAAAATAATGATTTGCCAGGATGACCAATCATGCAGAACCATCCGATCGCGGTGCTGGTCGTGGACGATCACCCGCTGTTTCGCCAGGGACTGGCGAGTATTCTGGAGGACGAGGCCGGGATCGCGCTGGTCGGGCAGGCGGCCACCGGGCGCGCGGCGCTGGACGAATGTGCCCGGCTGCGCCCGGATATCGTCATCATGGATACCGAGATGCCCGAACTGATCGGCATCGATGCCACGGCGCTGATCAAGCGCACCCATCCGTCCACCAATGTCATCGTGCTGACGACTTTCACGGGGGATGTGCATGCCGTGCGGGCCATCAAGGCCGGCGCGGCAGGCTATCTGCTGAAAGCGAGCGTGGAGGCCGAACTGGCGCAGGCCATCCGGACCGTGCATGCTGGTGGGCGCCATATTGCATCCCCGGCCGCGATAGCCATGGCCACGCACCTGTATGTGGAAGCGCTGTCCGAGCGCGAAGTGCAGGTCCTGGAGCAGGCCGCCCAGGGCAAAACCAATCGCCTGATTGGCCTGCGGCTCGGCATCTCCGAATCGACCGTGAAAGTCCACATGAAAAGCATACTGGCCAAGCTCGATGCCAACGACCGCACCCACGCCGTCATACTGGGACTGCAGCGCGGCATCATCGATCTGTGCGCGCAACGCTAGGGTTGGCGCGCGCCCGGCGCTGTTTACCTTGCTCCTGAAGTCCCGGAAGCCCGGTTACCCACAATGGCTGTGCGCGCCGCTGCCATATGGGGCGCCCGATGAGCCGGGCGCCGTGAAGAAGGCGCCGGACATCGCGCTGTCGCCGCGCGTCACTCCGCTTCCACCTTGCCATCCTCCGCGCGCCGGAAGGCGGCCGCGTCGCCGGCAAACATCTCTTCCAGTTCCTGGCGCGCCTTGCGGGTCAGCGAGATCATTTTTTCCTGGTCCTGCTGGTGCGGATACACTTCCAGCATGGTCTTGATATTGTGGGTGCGGAAGATGCCGGCCGCCGCCTGCGCCTGATCGGCGCCGAAACCAAGTTCGCGCAGCGCCGCCGCGCCCAGCTGCAGCGCGGCCTCGAAGGTCTCGCGTTCGATCAGGGTCACGCCGCGGTCCAGCAGGGCATAGTAGTGGCTGACGTTGCGCGCGCGCGCCAGGATGGTCAGGTTGGGCAGGTGGCGGCGCACCGCGTCCACCAGCGCCAGGCTGGCGTCGATATCGTCGATGGCCACCACCAGGATGCGCGCCCTGGCGATGCCGGCCGCCTCCAGCAGGTCGTAGCGGGTGGCGTCGCCGTAGAACACCTTGAAGCCGAATTTGCGCAGCAGTTCGATCTGGTCGGGATCGTGGTCCAGCACCGTCACGCCGATGCGGTTGGCGGCCAGCAGGCGTCCGATGATCTGGCCGAAGCGTCCGAAGCCGGCAATGATGACGGGGTGGTCGGCGCTGATCACGTCCGGCGCCGGCTTGCGCTTGCCGGCCGCCAGGCGCGGCGCCACCAGGCGCTCGTGCAGCACCAGCAGCAGTGGCGTGGCCGCCATGGACAGGGTCACCACCATCACCAGCAGGGCCGAGGTTTCCTGCGCCAGCACCCCGGCGCCGGCGGCCGCGCCGAACACCACGAAGGCGAATTCGCCGCCCTGCGACATCAGCAGGGCAAAGAACAGGCGCTGGCTGCGCGGGATATCGAACCAGGCCGCCATGGCGTACATGAGGGCGCCCTTGAGCAGCAGCAGGGCGGCGGTCAGGCCCAGCACGGTCAGCGGCGCCGCGCGCAGCAGTCCGAAGTCGGCCGACATGCCGACCGCCATGAAGAACAGGCCCAGCAGCAAACCCTTGAAGGGCTGCACGTCGCTTTCCAGCTGGTGCCGGTATTCCGAGTCGGCCAGCAGCACGCCCGCCATGAAGGTGCCCAGCGCCATCGACAGGCCCACCGATTGCATCAGCAGGCAGATGGCGATCACCAGCAGCAGGGCGAAGCCGGTAAACAGTTCGCGCAGCCCGGTGCCGGCCAGCCAGCGCATGAGCGGATTGACCAGGCAGCGGCCGGCCGCCACCAGCACCAGCAGCACGGCAGCCAGCTTGGCAACCCGCAGCCAGCCCGGCTCGTGGTGGGCGGCGCCGGCCCCCGCCAGCAGAGGCACCAGCGCGATCATGGGGATGGCGGCGATGTCCTGGAACAGCAGGATGGAAAAGCTGGCCGAGCCGGCCGGGCTGGGCATCAGCTTGCGCTCGTCCAGGGTGGCCAGCACGATGGCCGTGGACGACAGCGACAGGCCCATGCTGGCCACCAGCGCCGTGCGCCAGTCCACCCCCAGCAGCGTGGCGCCGCCGGCCAGCAGGGCCCCGGCCAGCAGCACCTGGGCGCCGCCCCAGCCGAAGATGGGGCGGCGCAGCGACCACAGTTTTTTCGGCTCCAGTTCCAGGCCGATCAGGAACAGCAGCAGCACCACGCCGAATTCGGAAATGCCGAGGATGTCCTCGACGTTATCGATCAGGCCCAGTCCCCAGGGGCCGATGGCGGCGCCGGCGGCCAGGTAGCCCAGCACCGCGCCCATGCCGGTGCGGCGCGCCAGCGGCACCATGATGAGGGCGGCCACCAGGTAAAAAACCGCATGCAGCAAGAATCGATGTTCCATAAGCGGGCAAGTGAAGGAAATTGCCAAATTATACGCATCGTCCGGCACGCCGCGCCGCCCCGCCATGCGGTGGAACTATGGCACAATGCGGGACCCTGGAATTCTGGACTCTACAACATGAAACTGCCGCTGTCTTCCTGCCTGATCGGCCTTACCCTGACGCTGGCGCTGGCCGCCTGCGAGCGCGCCAAGACGCCTGAATCCGCGACTGCGCCGCCATCCGCGCCGGCGTCCGCGCCGGCTGGCGCCGCGACTGTCTCGCTGCAAAAAATCGACACCCAGCCTGGCGCCGGCAAGGAAGCCGTGGCCGGCAGCACGGTGGCGGTCCACTACACCGGCTGGCTGTACGACCCGCAGGCGCCGTCCCGCCATGGCGCGCAGTTCGATTCCTCGAGCGGACGCGGCCCCTTTGAGTTCCAGCTGGGCGCCGGCCAGGTCATCCCGGGCTGGGACGAGGGTGTTCAGGGCATGAAAGCCGGCGGCAAGCGCACCCTGATCGTGCCGGCCGCCATGGGCTACGGCGAGAGCGGCGCCGGTCCCATCCCGCCCAACGCCAACCTGATTTTCGACGTCGAGCTGCTGGAAGTGCGCTGACCACGACGGCGCCCGCCAGCGCGTCCGCCGCGCGCGGACGCCGCAGCCCCGCGTTGCGGCATGTCCTCAACCATGCCCCGCCTGCATTACAATCTCCCTGCCTCCGCATAGGCGCCCTCAGAGGGCGTTTCAACATGAGCATGGCGTCGTTGCAGCTCCTTGCCGTGCAGGCGCACTGTCTTCGGCGCCCCGGCCTTGGCCCGCGCCTCGCCACGCTCATGTTGAAACGCCATCTAGGCGCCGGTGGTTTCCCTCATCAACCCGTTGATCTGGAGAACTTCCATGCACACCTACGAACTCGTTTCTTCCCACATTTCCGCCATGGGCCTGCCGCTGTACGCGGTCAGCGCGGCGCGGGCCGATGCGCCCGGCTCACCGCTGCTGCTATTCCTGCACTGGCATGGTTTCCGCCGCGCCACGCCGCTGCAGCTGCCGGGCGTGCCGCTGCCGGCGCGCGCCGTGCCCAGCTCCGCCCTGCAGCTGGACGGACCCTGGCCCGACCATCGCGGCGCCGAGCAGGAACTGCTGGATGCGGCCTGGCGGCTGGGCGCCTGGAGCCTGGAGCGGGTACGGCGCCGGCCCTGCAACTGGCCCGGTGCGCCGGCCAGCGAAGCCTACGATTGCCGCCTGGCCTTCGGCGACAACGCCGCCGGCCATCCCGATGCCGCGCTGGTGGAAGAGCCTCCGGCGCGCGCCGGCCAGATGGCCCTGGCCGCGCAAAAAGGCTATAGCCGCTGGCTGTTCCAGCCGGTCAAGGGAGGGCTGTGGGCCGGCGTCGGTCCCGGCGACGACAGCCTGGCCGCCGACGGCGGACGCGCCAGCGACTGCCCGGTGCGCGCCGCGCCGCCCGGCCCCGCCGCCCGCACCGTGTACCAGCTGGGCCGCCTGGACCGCATCATCGTTCTTTGAAACATCTTGTTACATTCTCGCTGCTTGCAGGCATCTTGAAAACCAACAGGCCACAACCTATTTCCGGAATCGCCGAAGTTCCGGCCCCTGGCCTGGATTCACTTTGGAATGATCTGTAACCACATTGGAGATAGAAGCGATGAAAATCCGTCCCCTTTATGACCGGGTTATTGTTAAGCGAATTGAAAAGCAACGGCAAACCGCCTCCGGCATCGTGATCCCGGATTCCGCCGCCGAGAAGCCCGAGCAGGGCGAGGTGCTGGCGGTCGGGCACGGCCGCGCCCTGGCCGACGGCAGCCTGCGTGCGCTGGCGGTGGGTGTGGGCGACACTGTCCTGTTCGGCAAATACGCCGGCCAGTCCGTCAAGCTGGACGGCGAGGAACTGCTGGTGATGCGCGAGGAAGACATCCTCGGCGTGATCGAACAAGCGCAGGCCGCCGCCAAGGCCGCCTGATTCCAACCTGGCTGAATGGAGATAAGACATGACTGCGAAAGAAGTACAATTCCACGACGACGCCCGCGCCCGCATCGTCAAGGGCGTGAACACCCTGGCCAACGCCGTCAAGGTGACCCTGGGTCCCAAGGGCCGCAATGTGGTGATCGAGCGCAGCTTCGGCGCGCCCACCATCACCAAGGATGGCGTATCGGTGGCCAAGGAAATCGAACTCAAGGACCGCCTGGAAAACATGGGCGCCCAGGTGGTCAAGCAGGTGGCCTCCAAGACCGCCGACGTGGCCGGCGACGGCACCACCACCGCCACCGTGCTGGCCCAGGCCATCGTCCAGGAGGGCATGAAGTATGTGGCGGCCGGCATGAATCCCATGGACCTCAAGCGCGGCATCGACCAGGCCGTGGCGGCCGCCATCACCGAGCTGAAAGCCATCTCGCGCCCCATCGCCACCAACAAGGAGATCGCCCAGGTCGGCGCGATCTCGGCCAATTCCGACCAGGCCATCGGCGACATCATCGCCCAGGCCATGGAGCGGGTCGGCAAGGAAGGCGTGATCACGGTGGAAGACGGCAAGTCGCTCGAGAATGAGCTGGACGTGGTGGAAGGCATGCAGTTCGACCGCGGCTACCTGAGCCCGTATTTCATCAACGACCCGGACAAGCAGCTGGCCCGCCTGGAAGATCCGCTGGTGCTGCTGTACGACAAAAAGGTCTCGAATATCCGCGAACTGCTGCCGGTGCTGGAACTGTCGGCCAAGGCCGGCAAGCCGCTGTTCATCGTGGCCGAGGACGTGGAGGGCGAGGCCCTGGCCACGCTGGTGGTGAACTCGGTGCGCGGCATCCTCAAGGTGGCGGCGGTCAAGGCGCCTGGCTTCGGCGACCGCCGCAAGGCCATGCTGGAGGATATCGCCATCCTCACCGGCGCCACCGTGATTTCCGAGGAAACCGGCCTGACGCTGGAAAAAGCCACGCTGGAGCAGCTGGGCAGCGCCAAGCGCATCGAGGTGCAGAAGGAAGCGACCACCATCATCGACGGCGCCGGCCAGCAGCAGCGCATCGACGCCCGCGTGGCCGCGATCCAGGCCCAGATCGAGCAGGCCACCAGCGACTACGACAAGGAGAAGCTGCAGGAGCGCGTGGCCAAGCTGGCTGGCGGCGTGGCCGTGATCAAGGTCGGCGCCGCCACCGAGATCGAGATGAAGGAGAAGCGCGACCGCGTCGATGACGCCCTGCACGCCACCCGTGCGGCGGTGGAGGAGGGCGTGGTGCCGGGTGGCGGCGTGGCCCTGCTGCGCGCGCGCGCCGCCATTGCCGGGCTCAAGGGCGCCAATGCCGACCAGCACGCCGGTGTGCAGATCGTGCTGCGCGCGCTGGAGGAACCGCTGCGCGTGATCGTCTCCAACGCCGGCGACGAGCCGTCCGTGGTGGTGTCCAAGGTGGTGGAAGGCAAGGGCAACTTCGGCTATAACGCGGCCACCGGCGAGTATGGCGACCTGGTGGAAAGCGGCGTCATCGATCCGACCAAGGTGACCCGCAGCGCGCTGCAGAACGCGGCCTCGATCGCGTCCCTGATCCTGACCACCGAGGCCACCATCTCGGAAACCCAGGCCGAGGACAAGGCCCCTCAGCCGGCCTGAGCCGCGTCTACACTTCCCAGTAGCACCATCAAGGGCAGCCGCGAGGCTGCCCTTTTTTATGATCGGGGAGCGTTGACATTGGTTCCAAAAAGCAAAACGCTGCCGATTCAAGCGCCGGGCCATTCCAGCTGCATGAAATGCCAGCATCATGGGCCGCCGTGCCGGCCGCAACGGTACCGTAAGCTGAAACCCATGGCATGCTGGCGGGCGGATGGCGTGCGCTGCGGGCCACCCGCCGCCGGCGCGGGCTGCGCCGGGGACGGCGCTTACACGCCCAGCAGCGACACCGACTTGGTGTTCAGGTAGGCTTCCAGCGCCTCCGGGCCGCCTTCCGAGCCGTAGCCGGAATCCTTGATGCCGCCGAACGGCATCTCGGCGTTCGGGGTGGCGGGCTGGTTCAGCCACAGCATGCCGACTTCCACGTTGTGCATCAGCTGGTGCGCGTTCTTGATCGAGCGGGTGAAGGCGTAGCCGGCCAGGCCGAAGGGCAGGCGGTTGGCTTCGGCGATGGCTTCGTCCAGGCTGTCGAAGCCGCGGATGGCTGCCACCGGGCCGAACGGCTCGTCGTTGAACACGCTGGCGTCAAGCGGCACGTCGGCCAGGATGGTGGGGGCGAAGAAGTTGCCTTCGCTGCCCACGCGCTCGCCGCCGGTCGCCACCTGGGCGCCCTTGGCGCGGGCGTCGGCCACCACCTGGGTCATGGCCGCCACGCGGCGCGCGTTGGCCAGCGGGCCCAGGGTGGTGCCTTCGGCCAGGCCGTCGCCTATCTTCAGGCGCTCGGCCTGCGCCACCAGGGCGCGCGTGAATTCTTCCTTGATGCTGTTATGGACCAGGAAGCGGGTCGGCGAGATGCACACCTGGCCGGCGTTGCGGAACTTGGCGCCGCCGGTGGCTTCCGCCGCCAGCGCCAGGTCGGCATCCTCGGCCACGATCACCGGGGCGTGGCCGCCCAGTTCCATGGTGACGCGCTTCATGTGGGCGCCGGCCAGCGCGGCCAGCTGCTTGCCGACCGGGGTCGAGCCGGTGAAGGTCACCTTGCGGATCACCGGGTGCGGGATCAGGTAGCCGGAAATCTCGGCCGGATCGCCGAACACCAGGCCGACCACGCCGGGCGGCACGCCGGCGTCCACGAAGCACTGCAGCAGCGCGGCCGGCGAGGCCGGGGTTTCCTCGGGCGCCTTGCACAGGAAGGAGCAGCCGGTGGCCAGCGCGGCCGACAGCTTGCGCACGATCTGGTTGATGGGGAAGTTCCACGGCGTGAAGGCGGCCACCGGACCGACCGGCTCCTTGAGCACCAGCTGCTGGGCCGCCGGATTGCGCGAGGGGACGATGCGGCCGTACACGCGCATGCCTTCGGCTGCGAACCATTCGATGATATCGGCGCCGGCCAGGGCTTCGGCGCGGGCCTGGGCCAGCGGCTTGCCCTGTTCCTGGGTCAGCAGCACGCCGATGTCGCTGGCGCGTTCGCGCAGCAGGGCGGCGGCGCGGCGCATGGTGGCGGCGCGTTCGTGGGCCGGCACCTTGCGCCAGGTCTCGAAGCCGCGCTGGGCGGCCGCCAGGGCGCGGTCCAGGTCGGCGATGGCGGCGTGCGCCACGGTGCCGATGGGCTTGCCGGTGGCCGGATTGAGCACCGGGATGGTCTTGCCGCCGGTGGCGTCGCTCCATTCATTGGCGATCAGGAGGCGGGTGTCGGGGTAGCTGGTGGTCATGGTAACTCCGGTAATATTGAGGCGTAAGACGTTACTGTGCCAGAAATTCGGCGAGTCCGTATGGCAAGGGCCGCCTTTGCCCTTTTTTGCTGCAGGGGCACGCTTTTTGCTTATGGTTTTTTGCTTGAATATCTTTCCGGGGATGGGCTAACGGCTGGGAGGGCGACATGGGCAATCTCGTTGAACGCGGCAACAACTTGCATCTGATAACGATTTATGAAATCAGCAAAATCCTCGGTTCTTCGCTCGACCTGAGCAAGACCATCCGGGAACTGCTGAATGTGCTGGTGAATAACCTGGGCGCCCGGCGCGGGATGCTGAGCCTGCTGCAGGAATCGGGAGAACTGCAACTGGTGGGCGCGGTTGGCGTCAGCGACGCGGAGTTCCGGCGCGGGCGCTACCGGGTGGGCGAGGGCATCACGGGCCGCATCTTCCAGACCGGTGTGCCCAGCGTGGTGCCGGACCTGGCGCTGGAGCCCCTGTTCCTGGCGCGCACCAGCGGCCCGCCCGACCACGGCGGCGGTACGCTGGCCATGGTGGGCGTACCGGTCAAGGCGGCGCGCGAAATCCTGGGCGTGCTGTGCATACAGCGGACCGGGGGAGACGCCAGCCACAGCTTCGACGAGGATGTGCGCTTCCTCAGCATGGTGGCCAACTTGATCGGCCAGACCGTGCGCCTGTACCGCAACATCGACGCCGACCGCAGCGAGCTGCTGGAGGAGGGCAAACGCCTCAAGAAGGCGCTGCAGACCAGGTACCGGCTCGACAACGTGATTGGCATTTCCAAGGCCATGCAGGAGGTATTCGCCGAGGTCCACCAGTCGGCGCCGTCGCGCGCCACCGTCCTGCTGCGTGGCGAGAGCGGCACCGGCAAGGAAGTGATCGCGCGCGCCATCCACTATCTGAGTCCGCGCAAGGACGGGCCCTTCATCAAGCTCAATTGCGCGGCGCTGTCGGAGACGCTGCTCGAGTCCGAGCTGTTCGGCCACGAGAAGGGCGCCTTCACCGGCGCCCAGAGCGAGCGCAAGGGCCGCTTCGAGCTGGCCCACGGCGGCACCCTGTTCCTCGACGAGATAGGCGAGATTTCGCCGGCCTTCCAGGCCAAGCTGCTGCGTGTGCTGCAGGAGCGCGAGTTCGAGCGGGTCGGCGGCAGCCGCTCACTCAAGGTCGATGTGCGGCTGGTGACCGCCACCAACCGCGACCTGGAGAGGGCGGTGGCGCGCGGCGAGTTCCGGGCCGACCTGTACTATCGCATCAACGTGGTCAGCATCTTCATGCCGCCGCTGCGCGAACGGCGCGAGGATATTCCCTACCTGGTCGAACACTTCCTGGAGAAATTCCGGGCCGAGAACGGCCGCAAGCTGCGCATGACGCCGCAGGCCATGGCCATCATGACCAACTGCTTCTGGCCCGGCAACGTACGCGAGCTGGAGAACTGCGTCGAACGCACTGCGACCATGGCGCGCGGCGATGTGATCGGCGAAATCCACTTTTCCTGCCAGCAGAACAAATGCCTGACGCAATACCTGCACACGCCGCTGCCGCCGGGCGTGGCGCGCCAGAGCGAGCCCCCGGCGCCGCTGGACGCGGCGGCAGAGAGCGGCCGGCCCGTGATCCCGATCCGCGACGCCGCCACCATGCCGGACCAGGGCGCCCAGCCCAGCACCGAGCGTGAACGCCTGATCGCGGCGCTGGAGCAATGCGGCTGGGTACAGGCCAAGGCCGCCCGCGCGCTCAACATCTCGGCGCGCCAGATGGCCTACGCGCTGCAGAAGTACCACATCGAAGTGAAGAAGTTCTGACTTCCGCCACCGTTGCGGCCTGTGTAGGCAATCCGACACAGGCCGCGACAATGGGCGCGGTTTGTCGCTAATCCCACAGCGCCGCGCACCGTCTCCGTGTTCCTGGTTTTTGCGCTTTCCCCCGTATTTTTTCCCTTGCCGCCCCGGTATTTTCGCCGAGTTAAGCCGGTAGCGGCGCCCTGCGCGCGCGGCGCACGCCGGTTGGCATGCTTTTGGCTATTACCCTCCTGACCACGCGGAGCGCGTGACTTTACCAGGGGGGCCTGCCATGCAGTCCACGGAGTACATCGGAGTACAGGAAATCCAGCCGCTCGCCAGGCTGCTCGACAAGGTGGCCGAGCACAAGGGCTGCGGCAGCAGCAGCGAAGGCGGCAAGTCCAGCTGCGGTTCGTCGGACGGACCGGCCGACATGGCGCCGGAAGTGTGGGAAAAGGTGAAGAACCATCCCTGCTACAGCGAGGAAGCCCACCACCACTACGCGCGCATGCACGTGGCGGTGGCGCCGGCCTGCAACATCCAGTGCAACTACTGCAACCGCAAGTACGACTGCGCCAACGAGTCGCGGCCAGGCGTGGTGAGCGAGAAGCTCACGCCGGAGCAGGCCGCCCGCAAGGTCATCGCGGTCGCCTCCACCATACCGCAGATGACGGTGCTGGGCATCGCCGGTCCGGGCGACCCGCTGGCCAATCCGGCCAAGACCTTCAAGACATTCGAGCTGATCTCGCAGACCGCGCCCGACATCAAGCTGTGCCTGTCCACCAATGGCCTGGCGCTGCCCGACCACGTGGACACCATCGCCGGCTTCAAGGTGGACCACGTGACCATCACCATCAACATGGTGGACCCGGAGGTCGGCCAGCACATCTACCCGTGGATCTACTACAAGAACAAGCGCGTCACCGGCATCGAGGCGGCCCGCATCCTGAGCGAGCGCCAACTGCTGGGACTGGAAATGCTGACCGAGCGCGGCATCCTGTGCAAGGTCAACTCGGTGATGATCCCGGGGATCAACGACCGCCACCTGGTGGAGGTGAACCGCGCCGTCAAGTCGCGTGGTGCTTTCCTGCACAACATCATGCCGCTGATCTCGGCGCCGGAGCACGGCACCGTGTTCGGCCTGAACGGCCAGCGCGGCCCCACGGCCCAGGAACTGAAAGCCCTGCAGGATGATTGCGAGGGCGAGATGAACATGATGCGCCATTGCCGCCAGTGCCGCGCCGACGCCGTCGGCCTGCTGGGCGAGGACCGCAGCGCGGAATTCACCACCGAGAAGATAGACGCCATGGAGGTCAGCTACGACGGCGCCACCCGCAAGGCTTACCAGGAGCTGGTGGAGCAGGAGCGCCAGGCCAAGGTGGCGGCGCGCGAGGCGGAGCAGGCGCAGCTGGCCGCGCTGGCCGACGACAGCGGCATCGCGCTGCTGGTGGCGGTGGCCACCAAGGGCGCCGGCCGCGTCAACGAGCACTTCGGCCACGCCAGTGAATTCCAGATCTACGAAGTCAGCACCGCCGGCGCCAGGTTCGTCGGCCACCGCCGCGTCGACCAGTACTGCCAGGGCGGCTACGGCGAGGAGGACAGCCTGGTGACGGTGATACGCGCCATCAACGACTGCCACGCCGTGTTCGTCGCCAAGATAGGGGCCTGCCCCAGGGACGACCTGCTCAAGAGCGGCATCGAGCCGGTGGACCGCTATGCCCACGAGTTCATCGAACAGTCGGCCATCGCCTACTTCATGGACTACCTGGCCAAGGTCAAGGCCGGAGACATCGTGCACCAGCGGCGCGGCGATGCCGACATCCGCCAGGGCGCCTACACCAGCAACGGCGGCGCCGCCAGCGCCGCCTAACCACCACAGGAGTAACGCATGAGCTACAAGATCATCGCCTCGCAATGCACCGGCTGCTCGGCCTGCGAACCGGAATGCCCGAACGTCGCCATCCGGGAGAAGAACGGGGTGTTCGTCATCGACCCCAAGAAATGCACCGAGTGCGTGGGCTATTTCGACGACGCGCAGTGCGTCGCGGTCTGCCCGGTGGACGACACCTGCGTGATCGACAACGCCTATCCGCGCTACGCCGGCGCGGGACACTGAACCTGTCCCACCCACCGTCCACCGAGGAGACTGCATGAACATCATCATCACCCCCGCCGCCGAGAAATTCATGCGCCGCATGGTGCGCTTCAACGGCGGCTCGGCCCAGGCCGGATTCCGGCTCAAGGTCAGCACCGCCGGCTGCTCCGGCCTGAGCGCCGAGTTCACGGTCGAGGAAAAGCCGGTGCTGGGCGACGCCAGCCTCGATTGCAACGGCCTGGCCGTGTACCTGCCGGCCGAAAGCCGGCTGCTGCTGGAGGGCGCCACCATCGACTTCGGCGATACCCCGGCGGCCACCGGCCTGACCTTCCGCACTCCGCGCGCGGCCAGCGGCAGCTGCGGCTCGCACGCCGAGGGCGCGCCCCCGGCGCATGCCACGGTCGGGCTGTCCAGCATCCAGCGCAAGCGCCAGGCCTAGGGACCCCGCCATGAAGATCAACCGCGAGCAAGGCCACGTCGAGCTGTACCTGCCGCCGGCCTTCGGCTACGGCGAGCGGGTGAAGAGCACCAAGACCATCCGCAACGACGGCACCTTCGCCGGCAAGGACATTGGCGACATCCTGGTGCGCAAGGGCGACATCGGCTACGTGACCAGCATCGGCACCTTCCTGCAGCAGTTCTATATCTACGGCATCGAGTTCGTGGAGCAAGGCTACCGGGTCGGCATGAAGGGGCGCGAGCTGGTCTCGCTGGACCACCCCGGGGAGCAGGCCGCATGAACGCGCCGTCCACGCCGAAGTACGGCTGGGGCCAGCGCGTGGCCGCGCTGCAGGACCTGTACAACGACGGCAGCCATCCCGGCTGCGGCGCCGGTGCGCTGCTGGTTGCGCAGGGCTGCCCCGGCGAGGTGGTGCAGGTGGGCGTGCACGCCGACAGCGGCACCCCGGTGTACATGGTGGAGTTCGGCGCGAACGTGGTCGGCTGCTTCGAGCAGGAGATCGCGCCCCTGCCGGCGCCGCCGGGAGCGCGGCGGTGAAGGCGCTGGCGGCCCTGCCCGGGGCCACCCATGCGGCGCGCGGCGGCGCGGCCCAGCCCAATGAGCTGGACTTGCGGCGCATCGTGCGCCAGTTGCGCCAGCGCGCGCGCTACCGCTACGTGCGGCCCCGGGTCGATTGCTGCGAGGGCGGCTACCGCATCCAGAGCCCGTGCTGCTCGCGCAATATCGAGGCAAATGGCGGCGTGATCGACATTGCCCTGCTGGCCTACGAGGCCGGGCCGGCCTGCTGGGCGTTGTACCGCAAGGACCACGGCAGCGGACAGTGGCTACCGCACTTGCGCGCCGCGCGCCTGGGCGAGGCGCTGGACCTGCTCAACCGTGATCCGCAACGGGTGTTCTGGCGATGAGCACCATCTACTTCGACAACAACGCCACCACGCCGCCGTCGCCGGCCGTGATGGAGGCGGTGCACGCCAGCCTGTGCGAGTGCTGGGGCAACCCGTCCAGCAAGCACCAGCTCGGCGCAGCGGCGCAGCAGGCCCTGCGCACCGCGCGCGCCCAGGTGGCGGCGCTGATCGGGGCGGCGCCGGCGGAGATCGTGTTCACCGCCAGCGCCACCGAGGCCAACCACCAGGCCATCCTGGGCGCGCTGGCGGGCGGCGGCACGCGCCGCCACGTGGTGGCCAGCGCCGTCGAGCATGCGGCCACGCGCCAGCTGCTGGAGCGCTTGGAGGGCGCCGGGGTGGAGGTGACGCGGGTGGGCGTGGACGGCGAGGGCAGGCTGGACCTGGCCGGCCTGGCCGCCGCCATCCGTCCCGACACGGCGCTGGTGACCCTGATGTGGGCCAACAACGAGACCGGCGTGGTGTACCCGGTGGCCGAGGCGGCGGCGCTGGCACGGGCGCGCGGCGCCCTGTTCCACACCGACGCCACCCAGGCCGCCGGCCGCCTGGCCATCGACTTGGGCGGTGCGCCCATCGACCTGCTGACACTGGCGGGCCACAAGTTCCACGGTCCCAAGGGCGCGGCCGCGCTGTATGTGCGCAAGGGGGTGGCGCTGGCGCCGCAGCTGCATGGCAGCCAGGAGCGTGGCCGGCGCGGCGGCACCGAGAACCTGCCTGCCATCGTCGGCCTGGGCGTGGCGGCGCAGGCGGCCGCCGGCCGGCTGGCGCCTGCCGCTGCCGCCATGGCCGCCCTGCGCGCGCGCCTGGAACGCGGCCTGCTGCAGCGCCTGCCGCAGGCGCGGGTGCTGGGCGCCGGGGCGGCGCGCCTGCCCAACACCAGCGCCGTGTGCCTGGGCCAGGCCGATGCCGGCGCGGTGCTGGAGCTGCTGGACCGGGCCGGGGTATGCGCCGCCCGTGGCGCGGCCTGCGGCGCGGGCGGCAGCGAGCCCTCGCCGGTGCTGCTGGCCATGGGCCTGAGCGCCAGCGAGGCGCTGGCCACGCTGCGCTTTTCGCTGTCGCGCTACAGCCGCGCCGACGAGGTCGATGCGCTGCTGGCGCTGTTGCCCGGCATCGTGGCGCGCGCCGGAACGCAAGAACAACCCTCAACCGGAGAAGCTGCATGAAAGTCATGATACGCAGGACCAGCGCGGGCGTACTCTCGGCCTATGTGCCGAAGAAGGACCTGGAGGAAGCCATCGTCGCGATGGAGAAGCCCGAGATGTGGGGCGGCAGCGTGACCCTGGCCAACGGCTGGCAGCTGGCGCTGCCGCCCCTGGCGGCCGGCACCGCGCTGCCGGTCACGGTGGACGCGCGCAAGGCGGGAGACTGAGATGGCGCTGAGCACCGAACAACTGCATACGGCTACGGCCCTGCTGCTGGAGCTGGAGCCGGGTGCCAATCCGCTGCCGGCGATGCGCGCGCGCCTGCCCGGCGTCGCGCTCACGCGCTGCGACGCCGACGACCTGGAGGGTGCGCCGCCATACTGCCGCAGCGGCGCCTACAACCTGTTCCTGGTCGATACCATCAGCCACTGCTGGCGCCTGGTGGGCGCGCCAGAGGAGGCCAGCGGACTGCTGCTGGCCAGCCGCCATTGAGGGAGGAACCATGCCACACACCATTTCCGGCAACGCCAGGACGGACTGGCTGACTTTGTCCGATCCCGACATCAGCCTGCGCGAGCTGGACGCGGTCAAGCAGGTGATGCTGTCGTCCTGCCTGTCGTCCGGCCCCCGGGCCCAGGCCTTCGAGGACGAATTCGCCAGCTACCTGGGCCGCACCTATGGCGCCAGCGCCTCCAGCGGCACGGCGGGGATGATGCTGGCCCTGCGCGCGCTGGGCATCGGCCCGGGCGACGAAGTGATTGCGGCGGCCTATTCCTGGCACCAGGTGGCGCACGCCATCGCCCTGGTCGGCGCCACCCCGGTGTTCGCCGACATCGACTACTGGACCGGCACGCTGTCGCCGCAGCACGCGGCCAGCCGCATCGGCCCGCGCACGCGCGCCATCGTGGCCGGCAACAGCAACGGCCATCCGGCCGCGTGGGCGCCGCTGCGCCAGCTGGCCAGCCAGCACGGCCTGCGCCTGGTCGAGGACTCCACCGAAGCGATCGGCTCGCGCTACCAGGGGCAGCTGACGGGCAGCTTCGGCGACATCAGCCTGTTCGACTTTTCCCAGCCCTCGCCGCTGTGCTGCGGCGAGGGCGCCATGCTGGTCACCGACGATCCTGCCCTGGCCAGCGAGCTGCACTACCTGCGCCAGCGCGGCGTGGCGGACCGCCAGTCGGTGGCGGTGGCCAGCCGCCTGCCGCAGCAGGCCGCCATGAGCGACATCGCGGCCGCCCTCGGCCTGGCCCAGCTGGACCGGCTGGACGATATCCTGGCGCGCCGCAAGCGCGTCGAGGGCTACTACCTGGAGCACGTGCAGTTCTTCGAGGGCATCAAGCCGCCCTACATCGCGCCCGGGGTGGACGAGGTGCACTGGATGCTATACCTGGTCCACCTGGGCACGCGCTTCACCAACAGCATGCGCAACCGCATCGTGGAGGACCTGGCCACCGAGCAGATCGAGGCCGCGCCATGGTGCCAGCCGCTGCACCAGCAGTTCTATTACAACCGCTACGGCTACGCCAGGGGCGGCCTGCCCATCACGGAAAAGCTGGCCGACCGCAACCTGGCGCTGCCGCTGCACGGACACCTGAGCGACGACCAGGTCCATTTCATCGTCCAGACGGCCAAGGACTCCTCCAGCAATGTCGGCGCCGGCGCCGCCATCTATCTGTGAGAGCCGCCGTCCCATTCTTATCACAAGGAGAGTAAGCCATGCCAGTTGTCACCATCAACCCATCGGGCAAGACCATCGAGGTCGCCAGCGGCACCACGCTGCTGGCGGCGGCGCTGCAGGCCGGCGAGCCTATCGCCCACAAGTGCGACGGCGAAGCCAAGTGCGGCTCCTGCCACATCTTCGTGCTGGACGGGCGCAAGAGTGTGAACCGCGTCACCCCGGCCGAAAACAGCAAGCTCGATACCATCGTAGGCGTCGGTACGCGCTCGCGCCTGGCCTGCCAGGTCATCGTCGGCGACGGCGACGTGACCATGGAGATGCTGGGCTTCGCGTCCGGCTTCTGAGCCTGGGGAGCCGCCATGCCACACACCACATCCGCCTGGGACGGGCTGCGTGCCGCCCATGCCGCCGGCGCGCTGGTGCCCTACCTGGGGCCGGGCCTGCTGGCGTTGCGGCCGGACTGCCAGGCGCCGGCGGCAGCCGGGCCGCTGGCCGATTTCCTGGCCGCGCGCGCCACGCTGCCGCACAGGATACGGCGCCGCCTGAGCGCCGCCGCCCAGTACATCGAGAACTTCAAGCACCGCAAGACCCTGGTCGACCTGATGCGCCAGGCCTACGCCGATTCGGCCGCGCCGGGAGCGCTGCAGCTGGCGCTGGCCGCCGATCCGGCCATCCGGCTGATCGTCAGCGCCTGGTACGACGACGCCATGCGCGCGGCGCTGGCCGGTTGCGCTTCCTGGGGCCAGGTGCAGGGGCTGTCCCAGTCCGAGCACTTCGGCAGCTGGTTCCAGTTCTATGGCGCCGACGGCCAGCCGGCCACGCCGGAGCTGGCCGCCGGCTGGGACAAGCTGCTGTACCAGCCGCTGGGCGGCCATGCGCCGGCCGACAACTACCTGGTGTCGGATTCCGATTACGTGGAGGTGCTCACCGAGATCGACATCCAGGCCCCGATCCCGCCGCTGGTGCAGTCGCTGCGCGCGGGCCGCCACTTCCTGTTCCTGGGCTGCCGCTTCAACGACCAGCTGCAGCGCAGCTTCGCGCGCCAGATCATCAAGCGCTCGTCGGCGCGCCACTGGGCGGTGCTGGACGAAGAGGCCACGCCCAACGAGCGGCGCTTCATGGCCGAACACGGCATCGAACAGCTCGCGATGCCGCTGGCCGGGTTCGCGCAAGCCTGGCTGGCGCCGGCGCTGGCAACGGCCTAAGAGTCCGTTTCAAAAAGGCCGTGGCGTCGTTGCAGCTCATCGCCGTGCCTTTGCACTGTCTTCGGGGCCGCGCCTGGCAACGTTCATTTTGAAACGTCCTCCGAGACTTGCGGACCATCGCGGTTGTTGTATTTGTTATCAAAAGTAATTGTCACCTTTTTAATTCTTTGTTTGTGATTTATCCTGTGACAGTCGATCTGTCAGCCAGACCGGTCCATATCGGGAGAATTCACGTGTACAAAAAGGCGATGATAGCCACGTTTATCTATGGCTGTGTAACGGTATGCTGGTCGGTGGAGCCTTATGGCAAGGATGGCACGCTAGGCAAATACCTGGAAAAGGTATTCTCGAAAAGCATATCGTCTTGCAATATCACGGCCTTGCATGCCAAGAGAGGCGTATTATCGGGCGAAGTACCGGTCTCGTCGGTACCAAAGTCGCTGCAGACCCATCTCGATGTCCAGGCGAAGGTGGCGTGGCAGGAAGCCAATTCGATTGCCAGGGTATTCGCCTTTGTGTATCCGGACGAGAGTTACTATATGGCTGACCTGGGACGGGCCTGGCTCCTCACCGAGGACACGCTGGCAAATGGCGACCTGACCCTGGTGCCCGATGGAGTGCGTCGCGTTGGCTACAATTTCGATTGTGCCGCCACCATCGCCGCTGCGATTGAGGCCAACAGCGACTTGACATTCCCAGTCGCGACGGTGTCAGCCGCTTTGTCGGCCAAATACAGCGGCACCAAGAAGTCCACCTTGACGCTCGCCAGTGGAACGTTCGAGTCCCCGCTGGGGAAAATGCTCGATGCCGCTTCAGGTAAAGACGGCCAGTTTTTTGGCCTCATGTACCAGTATGATTGGTACACCAAACATCCCGCCACCAGCAAGGGATACAAAATCGTCGATTCCATCGAGGGCGTGAGCCTGGTGGAGTTGATGAAGCTGACCGAGTCGACGGAGGGAAAGGCCGATGCCAAGGCGGCCTTGCATTTCCCTTTATTTAACGTCAACTCTTCGAGCTCCCTGAAAAAGGAGATTAACGAGGCGCTCAGTGTGGAGGGCTACTATGTGGCTACCCTGTTGGATGCGGCAGGCAATCCCAGGATACACTGGCGCAGCCTGGACACGCCGGGCGCCATCGCGGACAAGATGAAGAATCATACCGCCAGAGTGGACCCGGTGTCGGATTTGAACCCCTTGCCGGGCTTGGTCGCCACCCACAAGCAAATGGTTGCCGGGATGCCTGCTCAGTTCTGCAACGACCTGGTATGGGGGATCGACGCCAGCAAGCATGCTGGCCTGCGCCTGAAAGATGTCCGGCCATCGGCGGAGAATAGCCTGGTCTGCGAATTCACGGTCCAGTATGAAGTGCCGGCCACGGCTACCGATCGTATTCGGCTCGACTATCAGTTTTACGGAAAAAACTACATGTATGGAGAGAAGGACCAGGTCAAGCTCTCCCTGCCCGTTGAACCGGTTTATTTGAAAATCAACCGCGATCCCGTGGTGGTCGCGACTCAGGCCGATCCCAAGCCGAAATCCAGCCAGAGCTGGTTATCCTGGAATGTCCAGTTTCTGGTGCAGGACGGTTCGGCCGTGGCGGATTTAAGCAAGTTACCGTTGATAAACAGCTCGGCAATCAAATGCCCGGACCGGGCGGCCTTCGAGGCCAGCGCGGAAAACCTGGAGCTGAAGGTGGCGCAGAAGACAGGCGTATTTAGCCTTAAATATCTTCCGCCCCCGGGCGCCGTTGAGCTGGACAAAATCAGCGATGCCGACTTTGTCCGGTGCGGCGCTGAGGTGGAAATCGTGTTCGAGGCCAGCAAGGCGGGAGCGTCGCCTATCGTGAAGCGGTTCAACGTGTTGATCTATCTGCCTAAAAGCGCTTTGGGCGCACCGTCGCCCGCCAGCGCGGACGCGGGCATGCCTGCCGCCGCGGGGCTGGCCAGGCGCTAAGGCGCGGCACGCGCTGTGAGGCGGCCTTGCGCCTCCGGTAGCGGCCGCATGTGCTACTCGAAGCCTTCCATGCGCGCCTTGTCGAACACGGCCAGGCGCAGGCGTTCCATGGCGGCCTTGGGATCGGCGTCGAACACATGGCGCGCCCGGGACAGCGCGGCCTGGGCGGCGCCGGCCTCGAAGCGGTTGAGCGGCAGCCGTCCGGCCACGTGGGTGGCGTCCGGCACCGCGCGCAGGATGGCTGCGCGGTTGGGATGTTCGATCACTTCCACCAGGTACCCTGCCTCCAGCTGGCCGTCCAGGTAGATGGCGGCGCCGATGACTTCCACTTTCTGGCCGCTGGCGGTGGTTTTGATGTAGGTGTGCATGGCTGATCCTTAAACGGTATAGGTAAACAGTTCCGGCTGGTCCTTGCGGTAGACGCGCATCCAGGTCAGGGTGGCCGGTGTCAGCGAGCGCAGGCCGAACCACAGGGCTTCATCGACGCGCGCCGTATCCTGTTCGGGAGCCAGCTCGCGCCGCATCCTGTCCCAGCCTTCCCATTCCAGCTCCGGCAGCAGGGCGCGCGAGACGGGCGGGATGCCGGCGATGGCGCTGGCCATGATGAGCAGCTGCCGCCGCACCTCGGCGCGCGTCAGGCGCGAGGCCAGCAGCTCCTCGCGCTCCAGGTATTCGCCCAGCACCAGGACGCCGTAGCCGGCTTCCTCGATGATGCCGAACAGCGCATGGTTCAACATCGTTCTCTCCTTTCTTCAATCCTGCAGGCCTTCCAGGGCCTCGGTGGCGATCAGCTGGCCGCGCAGCTCCCGGTACGCTTGCCAGCCGCGCCGGCTGCCGTCCTGCAGGCTGCCATCCTCCAATGCAATCCCGGCCTCGGTCTCGTTCCAGTACACCTGGCAGCGCCCCACGCGCTGGCGCAGGGCGGCGGCGCGGTGAAGCGGCGTGTCCCAGCCCAGGCTGCCGCCCAGCCGGCGCAGCGCCGGGAACAGTCCATCAGCCGCTGTGCTGTCCGGCGTGGCGGCGCGCATGGCCAGCAGCTCGCGCACGCTGGCCACGTCGTGGATCTCCCATTCCGGACGGCTGTCTGCGGCGTACACCTTGCGCGCGAAGTCGGCATGGTCGAAGGCGAACCAGGCGCGCGGCGCCGCCTGTTCCGGCAGTTCGAGCACATAGATCATGGCGGCCTCAGACCGGACGGTTTTCCTTGACCTTGATCGGGCCCATCACCTCCAGGCCGCGCTCGAAACTGATCTCCTCGAAGCGCTGGCTGAAGTTGGCGGCGGCGGTGGCGATGGCCAGCAGCTTGGCCGCCGTGTCCAGCTTCTTGAGCGGACCGCGCTCCAGGCGGAACAGCTCCAGCAGTTCGTTGTACACGGTCGATTCGTCCAGGGGCAGCACGTAGAAGGTCACGCCGGCGTAGGGAATCTGGTAGCGTGTGCTGATGTCCAGGTTGGAGGCGAAGAAGAAGTATTTGCCGTCCGGCGCCAGCTTGTCGCCCACCACCTCGCACAGCAGCTTGAGGTGTTCCAGCGAAGCCGCCATCCCGGCCAGGAAGGGCAGGGTGGGCGAGCCGGCGTCGGCCACCGTCATCACCTGGTCGAACTTGATCTCGGGCGGGCGCTTCTCGTCCGCCATGTTGGTGAAGTACTTGAGGGCGATCTCGCCACGGAAGGCGAAACGGCCGGGCCGCCCGGTGGGGCCCTTGAACACGGGACTGAGCAAACGCCCTTCGGCGTCCAGGCTGCCCAGCGCGGTGTCGTTGATGGTGCTCATGCTTGCTCCTTATCGGTTGCGGAGTGTGTCCGCGGTTATAAAAAAAGCTGCGTGCAGTTGTGCGCGCAGGGTGGCGTCCGCCACCTGTTCGGCCAGGGCCTGCGCTATGCAGGCCATCCAGGTGTCGCGCGCTGCCGCATCGAGCAGGCGATAGTGCCGGTTGGCCGGCGCCGCCACCAGGGGCGGCGCGGCCGGGAGCGGGCGCGCCGTCACGGCTTGCTCCGGCTGACCGGGATTTCCAGCACGGCGCGCCGGCCCAGCTGCATGTCGACCTTGCGCCGCACCGCTTCCAGCGTGAGCGGGCGGCGCAGCGTGGTGTTGGCGCCCAGCGCCAGGGCCTCGGCCACGCCGGGCTGGCCGGGATCGTCGCACACCAGCATGATCTTCAGCCCGGGGTGCTGCGCGTGCAGGCGCGTCACGGCGGCGGCGCCTTCGGCCGCCAGGTTGGCGGCCCCCAGCAGCACCAGCTGCGGCGGCCAGTCGCGGCCCTTTTCCAGCGCGCTGGCCACGTCGGCCAGTACATGGGTCTCGCATTCATCGGCCAGCATGAACTGCAGCACGGTGCTGCTGATGTCGTCGGCGTCGATCACGAACACGCGCTTGTTCTCCACCGCGCGCTGGCTGTCCACTCCTATCTGCATGCCCGGCTCCTTTCAAAGTGATGCTGGCGCCAGGACTGTTAGCAAGCTCCGTTCCCGTGCCCGCCGCACAGGGAAGGCGGCCAGTCCGGCGCCTGCGCCACTGTCTTGTTCGCGACAAGGGCGCGCGGTTTGTGGGCTTTGCCACAAGGCCGCGCCGCACCGTCTCGACAGCGTCAAAGCCCGTCAAATCAGGCGTTTTGGGGGTGTAAAAGCGCTGGCACGGCATTTGCTGAATGGCTGTTGCAGCAACGATGTCTTGCCGATTGCGTGACTTGAGACGAAGACCAATAAAAGTTCCTCTACGGCGTCCAACCGGCTGCGCAGTACCCGCAACGATCAGTACACAGCTTGGACCCCTGGGAGCCGCCACGACGCCATGGTCTTTTTGAAACGGCTTCCCAATCCGATCGCATTCTTAAAAGGAGAATCACATGTCACTACGACAAATCGCCTTCTACGGCAAAGGCGGCATAGGCAAGTCCACCACGTCCCAGAACACGCTGGCGGCGCTGGCCCAGATGGGCCAGAAGATCCTCATCGTCGGCTGCGACCCCAAGGCCGACTCGACCCGATTGATCCTGCACGCCAAGGCCCAGGACACCATCCTGTCGCTGGCCGCCGACGCCGGCTCGGTGGAGGACCTGGAACTGGAAGACGTCATGAAGATCGGCTTCCTCGACATCCGCTGCGTGGAGTCGGGCGGCCCGGAGCCTGGCGTGGGCTGCGCCGGCCGCGGCGTGATCACCTCGATCAATTTCCTGGAGGAGGAGGGGGCCTATGACGGCGCCGACTACGTGTCCTACGACGTGCTGGGCGACGTGGTGTGCGGCGGCTTCGCCATGCCGATCCGCGAGAACAAGGCGCAGGAGATCTACATCGTGATGTCGGGCGAGATGATGGCCATGTACGCGGCCAACAACATCGCCAAGGGCATCCTGAAGTATGCCCACTCGGGCGGCGTGCGCCTCGGTGGCCTGATCTGCAACGAGCGCCAGACCGACAAGGAGCTGGAACTGGCCGAGGCCCTGGCGGCCAAGCTGAATACCAAGCTGATCCACTTCATCCCGCGCGACAACATCGTGCAGCACGCGGAACTGCGCCGCATGACCGTGATCGAGTTCGCGCCGGATTCGAAGCAGGCCGAGGAGTATCGCACCCTGGCGCGCAAGATCCACGCCAACGCCGGCAAGGGCACCATCCCGACCCCGATCACGATGGACGAGCTGGAAGACCTGCTGATGTCGCACGGCCTGATGCCGGTCATCGACGAAAGCCAGGTCGGCAAGAGCGCCGCCGAACTGGCCGCCTGAGCGGCCGGGGGCCGCGCGGCGCGCCGTGCCAGCCGGCGGCGCGCCGCATCCACCGCATTCCAGTAGGCTCCGCGCCGCCCTGGGCGCGAAAAGCCTGAATCTATCCTCAAACATCGGGAGGGCATATGAGCCTCACAGTGGACGAAACCGTAGCACGCAACAAGGAACTGATCGACGAAGTATTGAAGGCCTATCCGGAGAAGACGGCCAAGCGCCGCGCCAAGCATCTCGGCACCCACGTCGAGGGCAAGTCCGACTGCAACGTCAAATCCAACATCAAATCCATACCGGGCGTGATGACCATCCGCGGCTGCGCCTACGCCGGCTCCAAGGGCGTGGTGTGGGGGCCGATCAAGGACATGATACACATCAGCCACGGTCCGGTCGGCTGCGGCCAGTATTCGTGGGCGGCGCGCCGCAACTACTACATCGGCGTGACCGGCATCGACAGCTTCGTCACCATGCAGTTCACTTCCGACTTCCAGGAAAAGGACATCGTGTTCGGCGGCGACAAGAAGCTGGAGAAGATCGTCGACGAGATCCAGGAGCTGTTCCCGCTCAACAAGGGCATCTCGGTGCAGTCCGAATGTCCGATCGGCCTGATCGGCGACGACATCGAGGCCGTCTCCAAGAAGAAGTCCAAGCAGTACAACAACCACACCATCGTGCCGGTGCGCTGCGAAGGCTTCCGCGGCGTGTCGCAGTCGCTGGGCCACCACGTGGCCAACGACGCCGCCAAGGAATGGGTGATCGACAAGGCCGATCCGGCCAGGAACGCCTTCGTCTCCACCCCCTACGACATCGCCATCATCGGCGACTACAACATCGGCGGCGACGCCTGGTCCTCGCGCATCCTGCTGGAAGAGATGGGCCTGCGCGTGATCGCCCAGTGGTCCGGCGACGGCACCCTGGCCGAGATGGAGAACACCCCCAAGGCCAAGCTCAATGTGCTGCACTGCTACCGCTCCATGAACTATATCTCGCGCCACATGGAGGAAAAGTTCGGCATACCCTGGGTCGAGTACAACTTCTTCGGCCCGTCGGAGATCGCCAAGTCGCTGCGCGAGATCGCCTCCTACTTCGACGACGGCATCAAGGCCGGGGCCGAGCGCGTGATTGCCAAGTACCAGGCCCTGACCGCCGCCGTGATCGCCAAGTACCGCCCGCGCCTGGAAGGCAAGACCGTGATGCTGTTCGTCGGCGGCCTGCGCCCGCGCCACGTGATCGGCGCTTACGAGGACTTGGGCATGAAAGTGGTCGGCACCGGCTACGAGTTCGGCCACAACGACGACTACCAGCGCACCACCCACTACGTCAAGGACGGCACCCTGATCTACGACGACGTGACCGGCTACGAGTTCGAGCAGTTCGTCGAGAAGCTGCAGCCCGACCTGGTCGGCTCCGGCATCAAGGAAAAATACGTGTTCCAGAAGATGGGCGTGCCGTTCCGCCAGATGCACTCCTGGGACTACTCCGGCCCCTACCATGGCTACGACGGCTTCGGCATCTTCGCGCGCGACATGGACATGGCCATCAACAGCCCGGTGTGGGGAATGGCCAAGGCCCCCTGGAAGGAATAAGCCGCACACCGCCGCGCACCGTCCGGCATCCCCGGACGACAGCACACTACAAGGAACCCTATCATGCCGCAAAACGCCGCCCGTATCCTCGACCACGAAACCCTGTTCCGTGAACCGGAGTACCAGGAACTGTTCGAGAACAAAAAGAAGAACTTTGAATATGCCGTGCCGCTCCAGCAGGTGCAGGACGTGCGCGAATGGACCAAGAGCGCCGAATACCGCGAGAAGAATTTCGCCCGCGAGGCGCTGACCGTCAACCCGGCCAAGGCCTGCCAGCCGCTGGGCGCCGTGTACGCGGCGGTCGGCTTCAAGAACACACTGCCCTTCGTGCACGGCTCGCAAGGCTGTGTGGCCTACTACCGCTCGCACTTCTCGCGCCACTTCAAGGAGCCGACTTCCTGCGTCTCGTCCTCGATGACCGAGGACGCGGCCGTGTTCGGCGGCTTGAACAACATGGTGGACGGGCTGGCCAACGCCCTCAGCCTGTACAAGCCGGACATGATCGCCGTCTCCACCACCTGCATGGCCGAGGTGATCGGCGACGACATCGCATCCTTCATCAAGAATTCGCGCGACAAGGCCAGCATCCCGGCCGACTACGACGTGCCCTTCGCCCACACCCCGGCCTTCGTCGGCAGCCACCTGACCGGCTACGACAACGCCCTCAAGGGGGTGCTCAGCTACTTCTGGGACGGCAAGGCCGGCGCTGCCGAGCCGCTGGTGCGCGTACCCAACGGGTCGATCAACTTCATCGGCGGCTTCGACGGTTTCGTGGTCGGCAACATGCCCGAGATCCGCCGCATCTTCAAGCTGATGGACATCGAACACACCATCGTGTGCGACCCTTCGGACGTCTGGAATACCCCCACCGACGGCGAATTCCGCATGTACAGCGGCGGCACCAGCAAGGACGAGATCAACGCCGCCCTGCACGCCAAGGCCAGCATCGTGTTCCAGGAATTCAGCGCCCAGAAGACCGCCAAGTACCTGGCCGAGAAGGGCCAGGAAGTGGTCAGCCTGCACCACCCGATGGGCGTGGCCGGTACCGACCGCTTCCTGATGGCGCTGTCGCGCCTTACCGGCAAGCCGATACCGGCCGAGCTGGAACTGGAGCGCGGCCGCCTGGTCGACGCCATGGCCGACTCCCAGGCCCACCTGCACGGCAAGAAGTTCGCGCTGTACGGTGACCCGGACGAGATGCTCGGCCTGACCGAGTTCCTGCTGGAACTGGGCTGCGAACCGACCCACGTGCTGTCGACCAACGGCGACGATCTGTGGGCGACCAAGATGCAGGCGCTGTTCGATGCCTCGCCGTTCGGCGCCAGCTGCAAGGCCTATCCCAAGCGCGACCTGTGGCATATGCGCTCCCTGCTGTTCACCGAACCGGTCGATTTCCTGATCGGGAACACCTACGGCAAATACCTGGAGCGCGACACCGGCACGCCGCTGGTGCGCCTGGTGTTCCCCATCTTCGACCGCCACCACTACCACCGCTATCCGGTGTGGGGCTACGCCGGCGCACTGCGCGTGCTGGTGATGCTGCTGGACGAATTCTTCGAGACCCTGGACGCCAACACCATCGAGCCGGGCAAGACGGACTACTCCTACGACATCATCCGCTAGCGCGGCAACCCGCACCAGGAGGCGCCATGACCGCTTTGAAAGCCAAGATCCAGGAAGTGTTCGAAGAACCGGCCTGCGAAAAGAACGCAGCCAAGCCGGAGAAGGAACGCAAGAAGGGCTGCAGCAAGCAGCTGGCGCCCGGTGCGGCGGCCGGCGGCTGCGCCTTCGACGGCGCCAAGATCGCGCTGCAGCCCATCGTGGACGTGGCCCACCTGGTGCACGGCCCGATCGCCTGCGAGGGCAACTCCTGGGACAACCGCCACGCCCTGTCGTCCGGGCCGTCCACCTACCGCACCGGCTTCACCACCGACATCGGCGAACTGGACGTGGTGTACGGCGGCGAGAAGCGGCTGTACAAGGCGGTGCGCGAGATCGTGGAGAAGTACGATCCGCCCGCCGTCTTCGTGTACCAGACCTGCGTAACGGCGCTGGTCGGCGACGACATCGAAGCGGTGTGCAAGGCCGCCAGCGCCAGGTTCGGCAAGCCGGTCATCCCGGTCAACTCGCCCGGCTTCGCCGGCGTGAAAAACCTGGGCAACAAGCTGGGCGGGGAAGCCCTGCTGGACTACGTGATCGGCACCGCCGAGCCCGAGACCACCACGCCATACGACATCAACATCATCGGCGAATACAACCTGTCCGGCGAGCTGTGGCAGGTCAAGCCGCTGCTGGACGCCATGGGCGTACGGGTGCTGGCCTGCATCAGCGGCGACGCGCGCTACCACGAGGTGGCGTCCTCGCACCGCGCCAGGGCCGCCATGATGGTGTGTTCCAAGGCCATGATCAATGTGGCCCGCAAGATGGACGAGCGCTACGGCATCCCTTTCTTCGAGGGTTCGTTCTATGGCATCGGCGACATGTCGGACTCGCTGCGCCAGATCGCCCGCCTGCTGGTGCGCCAGGGCGCGCCGGACGGACTCCTGGCGCGCACCGAGGCCCTGGTGGCGGCCGAGGAGGAGCGCGCCTGGGCCAGGCTCGCGCCGTTCAAGGCGCGCCTGGCGGGCAAGCGCGTGCTGTTGATCACCGGCGGGGTGAAATCCTGGTCGGTGGTGGCTGCGCTGCAGGAAGTGGGCATGGAGATCGTCGGCACCAGCGTCAAGAAGTCCACCCGCGAGGACAAGGAGCGCATCAAGGAAATCATGGGCGACGAGGCCCACATGATAGACGACATGACGCCGCGCGAGATGTACGCCATGCTCAAGGAGGCGCGCGCCGACATCATGCTCTCCGGCGGACGCTCGCAGTTCATCGCGTTGAAGGCCAGGATGCCCTGGCTGGACATCAACCAGGAGCGCCACTACGCCTACGCAGGCTACGAGGGCATGGTGCAGCTGGTGACAGAGATCGACAAGACCTTGTCCAATCCGGTGTGGCGCCAGGTGCGCCTGCCGGCCCCGTGGGAGTAAGCCATGGCCCTGGTGCGCAATTCAAGCAAGGCGGCGGCCGTCAATCCGCTGAAAATGAGCCAGCCGCTGGGCGCGGCCTATGCCTTCCTGGGCATGAACCGCTGCATGCCCGTGATGCATGGTTCGCAGGGCTGCACCTCGTTCGGCCTGGTGCTGCTGGTGCGCCACTTCCGCGAGGCGATCCCGCTGCAGACCACGGCCATGAACGAGGTCACCAGCATCCTGGGCGGCATGGACAACTTAGAGAAGGCCATCCTCAACATCCGCCAGCGCGCCAAACCGGCGCTGATCGCCATCTGTTCCACCGGGCTGACCGAGACCAAGGGCGACGACGTCGACGCCTACCTGCGCCTGATACGCCAGCGCCATCCGGAAGCCGCCGACACGGCGCTGGTGTACGTCTCCACGCCGGACTATGTGGGCGCCTTCCAGGACGGCTGGAGCAGGGCGGTGGAGGCCATGGTGCGCGCGCTGGCGGCGCCGGCGCCGGCGGCCGATCCCGGCCAGGTCAACCTGCTGCCCGGCTGCCACCTGACCCCGGCCGACATCGAGGAGCTGCGCGACATCATCGAAGCCTTCGGGCTGCGCGCCATCGTGCTGCCCGACGTCTCCGGTTCGCTCGATGGCCACATGTCGGACCAATTCAGTCCCACCACCATGGGCGGCACCACGCTGGACGAGATGGCGCTGCTGGGCGCCTCTGCGGCCACCATTGCCGTGGGCGAGCAGATGCGGCCGGCCGCCGAGGCCCTGCGCGCCATCGCCGGCGTGCCGTACGTGCTGTTCGAGCGCCTGACCGGACTGGAGCCGAACGACCGCCTGATGGCCTACCTGTCGCGGCTCTCGGGCCGGCCGGTGCCGCAGCGCTACCGGCGCCAGCGCAGCCAGCTGCAGGACGCCATGCTGGACGGCCATTTCTTCTTCGGCGGTAAAAAAGCCGCCATCGGCGCCGAGCCCGATCTGCTGCTGGCGCTGGCGCCGTGGCTGATGGAGATGGGCTGCTGCGTGTCCTGCGCCGTGACCACCACCGACAGCCCCGGCCTCGCCGCGCTGGATCTGCCCGAGGTGCTGATCGGCGACCTGGAAGACCTGGAACGCGGCGCCGCCGGCTGCGACCTGCTGATCACCCATGCGCATGGACGGCAGGCGGCCGGGCGGCTGCGCATCCCCTTCCACCGCGCCGGACTGCCGCTGTTCGACCGGCTGGGCGCGGCGCACCGGCTGTCGGTCGGCTATCGCGGCACGCGCGATCTGGTGTTCGAGATCGGCAACCTGTTCCTGGCGGCGGACCATGCGGCCGGGCCGGCCTGCTGGCCGCTGCCGCAATCCACGCTGGATCGCGTCCCCCCCAATATCGTTCAAGAGGAAGCGCTATGAAAATCGCATTCGCAACGCAGGACCTGCAACGGGTGGATGCCCACTTCGGCTGGGCCAAGAACCTGTCCGTGTACGACATCACGCCCAAGGGCTACGGCTTCGTCGAGACCTTCACCTTCGACGGTGAACTCAAGGAGGATGGCGACGAGGACAAGCTGGCGCCCAAGCTGGCGGCCATCCACGACTGCGCCATCCTGTACGTGGCCGCCATCGGCGGCTCGGGCGCGGCGCGGGTGGTGGCCAACAAGATCCACCCGGTCAAGGTGACCCAGGCCGAACCCATACTCGACATCCTGGACCGCCTGCACCAGGTGGTCAACGGCACGCCCCCGCCATGGCTGCGCAAGGCGATGCAGAAGGGCCAGGAGCGCGAGATCAATTTTGACGAGGAGAGCGAAGATGAGTGAGGCGGCGGCAGTCAGGCAGGAGCGGGAGCAGGGTGCGGCCGAGGCCATGGCCACGCCCTTCGTGCAAGAACTGGTCAAGCAATGGCGCGCGCAGGACACGCACGGCGCCTGGGGCGGCAAGGACGACGCCACGCTGCTGGCGCCCTACATCATCACGCGCGAGCAGCGCCGCGAAATGCCCATCATGGGCGACCCCGATCCGGAGACGCTGTGGCGGCTGGAGCTGTTCTACAACGCCGTGGGCCTGGCCATCGAGCGCCAGACCGGCAGCATCGCCACGCCCATGATGAAGATGTCGCACGAGGGCTTCGGCCGCATGGTGCTGATGGCGGGCCGCCTGGTGGTGGTCAACAAGCACCTGCGCGACGTGCACCGCTTCGGCTTCGAGGACATGGGCAAGCTGGCCGCCGAGGGCGCCAAACTGGTGGACGCCGGCGTCGACATGGTGCGGCGCTTTCCGGACGTGGTCAACTGGGGATGAACATGGACGATATCGACACGCTCAAGGCCCAGGTCAAGAAGCTGAACCAGCAGGCCACCGCCGCCAAGATGGACTTGCACGACCTGGCGGAAGACCTGCCGACCGGCTGGGAAAAGATACCGGAGCTGGCTCAGCGAACCTACCAGGCGCACCTGGCGCTGCAGCAGGCGCGCCTGGCCCTGGCCGCCGCCAGCAGCGCCAGTACGGCGTCCTGAGGGGGCGCCATGGCTACCTTCACCGTCACGCTGCCCGGCGGAGAACTGTGGACGCCGCAGTTCGTCGGCAGCATCAATGAGGACAAGTGCATAGGATGCGGGCGCTGTTTCAAGGTGTGCGGGCGCGGCGTGCTGGAACTGGTCGGCATCGGCGAGGATGGCGAGCGCATCTCGCTCGACCCGGATGGCGACGACGAGGAATACGAAAAGAAAGTGATGACCGTCGCCCACCGCGAACACTGCGTGGGCTGCGAGGCCTGCGCCAGGATCTGTCCGAAGAAATGCTATAGCCATGGCGCCGCCGAGGCATGACCATATCGACCAGGGAGCTGACATGAACGCAGTGGGATATGTGGAGTTGATCGAGTCGGCGCGCCACCCCGACCACGTGGTGACCATGGCTTTCGCGGGGCTGATCGCGCTGGCGCCGCAGCGGCCGGCGCCGTACGACGTGCCGATCGCGGCGCTCGACGGCACGGCGCTGGAGAGCCTGCGCAGCGAGTATTTTCCCGGCTTGAAGGTGGGGCTGGAGGGGCCCGAGCGCGCGGCGCCGCCGGCCATCGACGAATTCGACGACCTGCTCGCCATGCTGCTGGAACACCGTAGCGTGGTGGACCGGGAGAGCGCCTGGATCGCGCACGCCATCGCCACCGCCTGCATGGGCGACAACCACCTGTGGCAGGACATGGGCCTGCCCAACCGCAGCGCGCTGTCCTGGCTGATCAAGCACCACTTCAGCGGCCTGGCAGCGCGCAATACGCAGAACATGCGTTGGAAAAAATTCTTCTACCGCCAGCTGTGCGAGCGCGCCGGCCTGGTGATGTGCAGCTCGCCCAGCTGCGGTGGCTGCAGTGATTACCATGAATGCTTCGGCAGCGAGGATGCTGCCGTGCTGCTATGAAGGGCTGGACAAGGATGGGCACCTATGCACTAGGGAGTCTCGAAAGGCCTGCTGCGCGGCCCGCTACCGCCGCTGCTGCGGCATTTTTACTGCCGGACCAGCGCGTCGCCCAGCTTGGTCAGCTAGGCGTCGCGCTCCTGGGCGGCAAACAGGTTTGGTCTCATCATGGCCTTTTCGTCATCGTGGTTGTAACCACATCATGCAATCACTACAGGGTTTTTCTAGGTGCCCTTGAGTAATATTAATCCGCATCTGCGCCATCAACATCTCCCGCCGGTAAAGGTTGAGATGATATCGGCCCGGCTCCCCAGTTTGGCAGTAAGGTCCGAAATTTTAACGCGACGGAAACTATCATCAAAATCCATATTCCTGAAAGCGTGAATGCAAGATTTGCAAAATCTGAAGCCTGTGAATTTAGTTTTAGTCCGGCGAGTATCCAGGCGATAGGTACCATGATTATAGTGAGAATGAATATCGCTGCTCGTTGATATGTTTGCAACTCAATTATCCAGTCCGGCAATACCGGGTGAAATTTTGCTCCGCTGACAATTAAGAAAAAAGCTATCGGAAAGCATAAAAATGTAAGCTTTAACAGTTTTACTACTTCTACTTTTATGCCAAAAATATCAGCTACCTCAATAATTGAGTCTATTTGAAGCTTTAATTTCAGCTCTGCTTCATTTAAAGATAAATCATTCAGATCAGATTGCCTGGTTCTTAGGGCATCAAATTGCCTCTGGCCCTGGATTAGCTTTAAATTGCGAAGTTCTAAAAAACGTTGGGCAAAATAGATGTGCCATAAGTTTTCTCCTTTGGCCTCAACAACGTCCGTCAAGCTCGCATCGGTAGGTATCTCTGACACGTCCAGGTCAAATTGGGTTTGCCCAACGATAATAGAAAGCTTTGCTTTTGAAATATCCGGCTGAAGTCCGTCGTCTGTGATGAAGTCTGGGGCTCCCGGTAATCGAACATATGCTCCTGTTATGTTCTCTCCCAGCGCAATTTTTTCAGCTAAACCCAAGAGTTTTCTATAACCCAAGGTCGATATCCTTTTTAAAAAATCATGGTAAATCCCATGATTTTCTATTATTAATGAATACCTATGTATATCCTCTAACAATTCTGCGTTCGGGCTATATATTTTTGGATAAACATATCTATATGTATCCGAAAGAATTAAAAAATCCTTTAGTTTTGTATCTGCGGAGGGATATGGGCAGAAAAAAGCGTCCCTTATTTTAAATGCCTCTCGAAAGGGTGCTTTCGAAGCGTAAAGGCCGAATGTAGGGCTGTCATGGAATTTGGAGTTTATTTTAATAATCTTTTTGCAGAACTCGATGTAAGGCGTGCCGCGAGACGATTGTATCAAGGTTATTTCGGAATATGCTTCTCTGAGATTTTTGTTCGGGTCGTCTGTAACAGAAAATGATATTAAAATGCAGTTTGCAAAAAACATTGCGTACCATAAGGCTGAGGTGATTTTTTTCGAGGTGCGCACATTTTCTCCTCGGGGTCATCGGCGTTAAAATAGTAACGAGCATTATTATCAATATAGCATGCCAAGATGCCAATGTCACAAAAAAAGAATTTGTCGCTGTATGCGCTGTTGATGCGGGTGCCCCGCGGCGGCGAGGCATGGACGGCGCCTCGGTGGCGTGCCCTGCCGCCACGAGGGCTATCGTGCGGCTGCTGGCGCGGTGTAGGATAGGTGGGACATGAACCGCTTTGTCATCACCTACCAGAGCATCGCCGATCCGTCCGGGGCGCAGGAGGATGATTTGCTGTCAGCGTTGGGCGATGCGATCGTGGTGGATCGCTTCCCAGGCACCTTGATGGTGGAGGGCAATGCGGCCTTGCTGGCCGGTGTGATCATGCGCTTTGACCGGTGGACGTTGAGTCCGGTTGTACGTGCTAGCGTTGCGCCGCCACACCGAAATATGTCAGAACTTTAGCGCTGCCTATACTGTCGCGGGGATCGAGTCGCCCTTGCGCTCCGCGGCATCGGGCAGGGCGATCATGCCGCTTCCACCCTCAGCCAAACTTGAAAAGGATGCCGTAGCCGCCGCGCGGATATTCCCAGGCCACATTGCGGTGTTCGGTGCAGATCACGCGGCAGGTGCCGCATTCCAGGCAGCCGTCGGTGGTCAGCTGGATGCGGCCGCCGCCCTCCATGGTGTAGCAGCCGGCCGGACAGCACACGGTGCACTGGCGCGTCTTGCAGTCGTCGCTGCAGACTTGCTCGTTCTTGATGAAGATGTGCGGCTTGCCGGCATCCACCTTGTAGCGGTTCTGGAACAGCTTTTCCTCGACTTTGACGGTACTCATTCGAATGCCCTCCACATTTTGTAGGCGTCTCCCACCAGGCCGAACAGGGAGCGCCGCTGGGTGAAATTGCGCCGGATTGCGCGCTCCTTGGTTTTCTTGTCCACGCCGTCCACCCGCAGCATGGTGTGCGCCGCCTGGCTGAGCAGCGCCGGGTAGGCGCCCAGCAACTGCGGATTGCGGTGCAGGATGCCGGGCAGGCGGCGGTATTTCTTCATGTCCTTGATGACGAAGCTGTCGTCCAGCGCGGCGCGGTAGCGCGCCAGGTTGCGCTCGCTGCAGGGCAGGCCCAGCGCGCGCAGCTCGAGCGCGGTCTCGCCGGCCAGGCGGCCGCTGGTCATGGCCAGGTTCGAGCCTTCGCGGTGCACGGCATTGACGAACATGGCGGCGTCGCCGGCCACCATCCAGCCATCGCCCCAGATCCTCGGAATGGCGTTGTAGCCGCCCTCGGGGATCAGGTGGGCAGCATACTCCTTCATCTCGCCCCCCTCCAGCAGCGGGGCGATGGCCGGGTGCCGCTTCATGTCGTCCAGCAGCTGGTAGGGCGTGACCTGCTGCTGCTTGAAGTCGGACAGCATGCAGCCCACGCCTATGGTGAGCGATTCCTTGTTGGTGTACAAGAAGCCGGTGCCGGCCATGCCCTTGGTGATGTTGCCCACCATTTCGATCACCACGCCGGCGTCGCCGCTGACGTTGAAGCGGCTCTGGATGGTCTCCTCCGGCAGGAAATGGATCTCCTTGACCGCCAGCGCCACTTCACTGGGCTTGAGCTCGGGGCGGAAGCCTGCCTTGCGCGCCAGCATGGAGTTGACGCCGTCGGCCAGCACCACCAGGTCGGCATAGACGGCGCCGCCGGCGCGCTCGGTCTGCACGCCGATCACGCGCTGGCCGTCCATCAGCAGGTCCGACACCGTGGTTTCGCAGATCAGCAGGGCGCCCGCCTCCTGCACCTTCTGCGAGAACCATTTGTCGAACTGGGCGCGGATGATGGTGTAGCGATTGTAGGGCGGCTGGTTGAACTGCTCCGAGCGGTAGTGGCCGCCCACGAAGGAGCTGTCGTCCAGCATCCACATGCGCTGCTCGATGACGTGGCGCTCCAGCGGCGCGTCGTCGCGGAAATCGGGGATGATGCGCTCCAGCGCGTCCGCATACAGGATGGCGCCCTGCACGTTCTTCGAGCCGGGATACTCGCCGCGCTCGATCTGCAGCACCTTCATCCCGCCCTTGGCCATGGTGTAGGCGGCCGCGTTGCCGGACGGGCCGGCGCCGACCACGATGGCGTCGAATTTCTCACTCATCTCAATCTCCTGGTAGATAGTCAGCCGGCCAGCCGGGCCGCCGCCAGCTGCTGGCGGAAGGCCTCGGTCAGCGCCGGCAGGATGGTCATGGCGTTGCCGACGATGCCGTAGGTGGCGAATTCAAAGATAGGCGCGTTGGGATCGTTGTTGATGGCGATGATGACGTCCGCATCGGCCATGCCGACCCGGTGCTGCACAGCGCCCGAGATACCGGCCGCGATGTACAGCTTGGGCCGCACGGTCTTGCCGGACTGGCCGACCTGGCGGTCCAGCTCGGCCCAGCCGGCCTGCACCACCGGACGCGAGGCCCCCACCTCGGCGCCCAGCACCAGCGCCAGGTCCCACACCAGCTGGAAGTTCTCGGCCCGTTTCAGGCCGCGGCCGCCAGCCACGATGATATCGGCGAAGGCCAACTGCGGCCTGTCCTGGCTGGCATCCGGGATGTAGTCCAGCACCTTGGTGACGATGCTGGTTTCGGGCATGCCCAGCGCGTGCGGCACGATGCGGCCGGTGCGGCGCGGATCGCGCTCCGGCAGTGCCATCACGCGCGGGCGCACGGTGGCCATCTGCGGCCGGTAGTTCAGGGTCAGGATGGTGCACAGCAGGCTGCCGCCGAAGGTGGGGCGCGAGGCCGCCACGCTGCGGTTCTCCATGTCGATGGCCAGGTCGGTGCAGTCGGCCACCAGGCCGGTGCCCAGCGTGGTGGCCACGCTGCCGGCCAGGTCGCGGCCCTGCGCGGTGGCGCCCAGCAGCAGGATCTCGGGCTGGTACACATTCACCAGGTCGGTCAGGGCCTTGGTGTAGGGCTGGTTGCGGTAGGCGGCCAGCACTTCGTCCTCGACCAGGTAGCAGGAATCGGCGCCGTATTGGAAGGCTTGTTCGCAAAAGCGGCGCGCCTCCAGGCCCGGGCTGCCCAGCACCACGCCGGACAGCGGCACGCCCAGCTGGTCGGCCAGCTTGCGGCCCTCGCCCAGCAGCTCCCACGATACGCTGTGCACCTGTCCGCGTTCGTGTTCGATGTAGACCCACACGCCCTGGTAGGCCTTGAGGCGGTCGTCGAGTTCATATTTTCCCTTGCCGCCCTTCCTGGGCGGCGGCGCGGCGCGCTTGTCGTTCATGCTGGGTTCTCCCGGTTGGATGGCGTCAGGCGGCCTGCTTGACGATGGCCTCGCCCAGCTTGGGGTGCTGGGTGTAGAGCTTGCCGACCAGCGTGACGGCCAGATCGCGCGGATCGTCGCCCTCGCTGGTGATGATCTCGGCGCGGCGGGTGTTGGGCTTGGGTGCGAACACCTTGCTGACCACGGTGGGCGAGCCTTTCAAGCCGATCTTGCCCACGTCCTCGATGCCGGCCGCGGTCCGGTCCCACACGCGCACCGGATGGCGCGCCGCGCGGAACATGTTGTCCATGGTAGCGAAGCGCATGTCGTTGCTGCCCTCCAGCATGGTGACCAGGCAGGGCAGGCTGGTCTTCAGGACCTGCACGCCACCCTCGGCGCGCCGGTGCGCCACGATCTCGCGCCGCGTCGGGTCCAGGTTCTCGACCTTGGACACATAGGTCAGCAGCTGCAGGTCCAGGCGCTTGGCGATGCCGGGGCCGACCTGGGCGGTGTCGCCATCGATGGTCTGCTTGCCGGTGAAGACCATGTCCACCGCCAGCTCGCGGCCGATCTGGCGGATGGCCGAGGCCAGCGCGAACGAGGTGGCCAGGGTGTCGGCGCCGGCGAAGGCGCGGTCGGTGACCAGCACGGCGTCGTCGGCGCCGAATGAAATGCACTTGCGCAGCGCGGCCTCGGCCTGCGGCGGACCCATGGTAAGCACCGTGACGCGGCCGCCCACCTGGTCCTTGATGCGCAGGGCTTCCTCCAGCGCGAACAGGTCGTAGGGGTTGACGATGGCCGGCACGCCCTGGCGCATGATGGTGTTGGTGACCGGGTGCACGCGGATCTGCGCGCTGTCCGGCACCTGCTTGATGCAGACCACGATATGCATGTTGATCTCCTTGGTGTGTGGTGGTGGCCGCTCAGGCCTTGGCCGGCAGGGTGCCGCGCAGCGAGGCCAGGCTGACCGACTTGTGTTCGGCGTCCTGGAACACCTTGAATACTTTCTCGCGCGCCGCGCTGGAGTGCAGGAAGTCCTCGTAGGCGCGGCACAGCAGGGCGCGCAGCTGCTTGAAGCGTTCGATGTCGTCTGGGGCTTGCCGGGCTTCCAGCGCCGAGGACTGGCGCATGTACTGGTAGAAGCGCTTGAGGATGTGCAGGCGGTGCACGTGCAGCACCGCCGCCTCGTAGGGCACGCCGAAGAAATCGAGGAAGTCCTCGGCCGAGGACAGCGTCTTGAGTTGCTGGGCCAGTGAGTTCATGGGGGCTCCGGGATGAGGGTATTGGTCGAAGAGTGGCGTCGGTCAGGCGGCGTTGGCGGCGCACGCTGCGCTTTCCAGGTAAAAGAAGGCCAGTTCCTCGGCGCCCGGCGGGCGCTTGGTGAGGGTGGCGTAGCGGCGTATCTTGAGCAGCATGGCGCCAGCCTGGTCATCCGACAGCGCCAGGCCGATGCGGGCGTAGGCCTGCTTGATCGCGTGCGAGCCGGAGTGCTTGCCCAGCACGGTCTGGTGGGCGCGCCCCAGTTCGGCCGGACTGAAGCCCTGGTAGTTGTCCGGATGCTTGAGCAGGCCGTCCACGTGCAGTCCGGATTCGTGGGTGAACACGCCGGCGCCGACGATGCTTTTGTTGTCCGCCACGGTGCGGCCGGAAGCCTGGGCCACCAGGGTGGACAGGGCGGGTAGGGCGCGCGTGTCGATGGCGGTGTCGATGCCGTGCAGGTGGCGCAGCGCCATCACGGCTTCCTCCAGCGGTGCGTTGCCGGCCCGCTCGCCCAGGCCGTTGACGGTGGTGTTGATGTGGGTGGCGCCGCCGCGCACCGCCGCCAGGGTGTTGGCGGTGGCCAGGCCCAGGTCGTCGTGGGCGTGCATCTCCAGTTCCAGGTCGGTGGCGGCGCGCATGGCGTTGAACGCTGAGTGCACGGCAAACGGTTCCATCACGCCCAGGGTGTCGGCGTAGCGGAAGCGGCGCGCGCCGGCGCGCTGGGCGGCTTCGATCACCTGTAGCAGGAAGGCCGGATCGGCGCGCGAGGAGTCCTCGCCGCCCACCGCCACCTGCATGCCGCAGTCCAGCGCCAGCGGCACGTAGCGCCGCACCTGCTCCAGCACCCAGGCGCGGTCGCGCCGCAGCTTGTGGGTGATCTGCAGGTCGGATACCGGCACCGACAGGTTGACGATGTCGATGCCGCAGCGCGCCGCCGCCAGCACGTCGGCGCGGCACATGCGGCCCCACACCATCAAGGTACTGGACAGTCCGAGCGATGCGACGGCGCGGATGGCGTCGATCTCGGCCTCGCCCATGATGGGTATGCCCACTTCCAGCTCCGGCACGCCGATCGCGTGCAGGGCGTGGGCGATGGCGACCTTTTCCTCGTCGCTGAAGGCTACCCCGGCGGTCTGCTCGCCGTCGCGCAGGGTGGTGTCGTTGATGGTGACCATGCTGTTCCCGTCCTAGTGGTGTTCACTGGCATGGTTGACCGTGTACAGCGGCAGCTCCAGCTCCAGGTCGGTCTGGCGCAGCACCACCTGGCAGGCCAGGCGCGAGCGCGGCGACAGGCCCCAGGCGCGGTCCAGCTGGTCCTCCTCGTCCTCGCCGGCCGGCGCCAGCGAGTCGTAACCGCGCACCACGATTACGTGGCAGGTGGAGCAGGCGCAGGCCTGCTCGCAGGCGTGCTCCATGGCGATGCCGTTCTTCAGCAGGGCGTCGCACAGGAAGCTGCCGCTACGGGCCTCGAAGTCCGCGCCCTCGGGGCACAACCGGGCGTGGGGCAGTATGGTGATGCGTGGCATGGATCAGTCCTCCAGCTGTTCGGCCAGGGCGTCCAGGCGCTGGCCGGAGAGCGCGCGCGCCACGTTGGCGTTCATGCGGCGCGCCGCGAATTCGCGCGTGGCCTCGTTGAGCGCCTCGCTGGCCTGGCGCAGGGCCGTGACCTGGGCCGCGATGGCGTCCGCGTCGCCGTCGCCGGAACCGGTCTCGATCAGGTCGGCCAGCAGGTACAGCTGGCTGACCACCAGCATGCGCTCGGTCGGCGAAAGCAGGATGCTGCCGTCGGCCGCCAGCGCGCCCTGGGTGGCGTCCACCAGGCGGCGCGCGTCGACCTGGGCCTCGCGCAGCATGCGCAGCTGCATGTCGTGGGCGGCGCCGCTGGTGGCCTCGGCCAGCATGCGGGTGATTTGGCTGTCATCCAGGCCATAGGAGGGCTGGACCGCCACGGTGGTCTCCACGCCGCTGCGCTGTTCGCGGGCCGAGACCGAGAGCAGGCCGTCGGCGTCGATCTGGAAGGTAACGCGGATGCGCGCCGCGCCCGCCGCCATGGGCGGTATGCCGCGCAGATCGAAGCGCGCCAGCGAGCGGCAGTCGGCCACCAGTTCCCGTTCGCCCTGCAGCACGTGCACGCTCATCGCGGTCTGGCCATCCTTGAAGGTGGTGAAGTCCTGGGCGCGCGCTACGGGCAGGGTGGAGTTGCGCGGGATGATTTTCTCCACCAGGCCGCCCATGGTTTCCAGCCCCAGCGACAGGGGACACACATCCAGCAGCAGCCAGTCGCCGCCGCCGGTCTGGCGGTTGCCGGCCAGCTGATTGGCCTGCATGGCCGCGCCCAGCGCCACCACCTGGTCGGGATCGAGGTCGGTCAGCGGCTCCTGGCCAAAGCAGTCAGCTACCGCCTCGCGCACCAGCGGCATGCGGGTGGAGCCGCCCACCAGCACCACGCCCTTGATGTCGTCCACGTCCAGGGCGGCGTCGCGCAAGGCGCGCCGCACAGGCGCCAGCGTGCGCGCCACCAGGCCCTGGGCCAGGCCGGCGAAGTCGGCGCGGGTCAGGACCAGAGAGATCTCGCGCCCTCCGGCCAGGGACAGCCGCAGCGGGGCGATGTCCTGCACGCTCAGGGTTTCCTTGGCGTCGCGCGCGGCGTCCAGCAGGCGGCGCGTGTCCTGGGCGCCGATCACGGCGCCTTCCAGGCCGGCGCGCGCGACGATCCAGGCGTGCACGGCGCGGTCGAAGTCGTCGCCGCCCAGGGCCGGGTCGCCATTGGTGGCCAGCACCTCGAATACCCCGCGCGACAGGCGCAGGATGGAGATGTCGAAGGTGCCGCCGCCCAGGTCGTACACGGCGTACACGCCCTCGGCCGCCTTGTCCAGCCCGTAGGCGATGGCGGCGGCGGTGGGCTCGTTGAGCAGGCGCAGCACGGCCAGGCCGGCCTGGCGTGCCGCATCCTTGGTGGCCTGGCGCGCGGCGTCGTCGAAATAGGCCGGTACCGTGATGACGGCGCCGGCCAGCTCGCCGCCCAGCGCCGCCTCGGCGCGCCGGCGCAGCGCGCGCAGGATATCGGCCGATACCTCGACCGGGCTTTTGATGCCGGCCGCGGTGCGGATGCAGGCCATGCCGGGACCGTCGACGAAGTCGTACGGCATGTCGGCGGCGGCGCCGATGTCGGCCAGGCTGCGGCCCATCAGGCGCTTGATGGACGACAGGGTATTGAGCGGATCGGCGCTCTGCGTGGCCAGCGCGGCGTGGCCGACCACCGGCGCCTGCCCGGCGGCCGGGTAGCGCACCACCGATGGCAGCAGGACCAGGCCGGCGGCGTCGTGCAGGGCGCGCGCGGCGCCGGATTGCACGCTGGCCACCAGCGAGTTGGTGGTGCCGAGGTCGATGCCGACCGCCAGCCGGTGCTGGTGCGGCGCGGCGCTCTGGCCGGGTTCGGCGATCTGGAGCAGGGCCATGGTACTGTCCTCAGACGCCGAAGCTCTCGCCGCAGCCGCATTCGTGGCGGGCGTTGGGATTGTTGAACTTGAAGCCTTCGTTCAGGCCCTCGCGCACGAAATCGAGTTCGGTGCCGTCCAGGTAGGGCAGGCTCTTGGGATCGATCAGCAGGGTCACGCCGTGGCTTTCGAAGCGCAGGTCGTCATTGCCGGCGGCGTCGGCGAATTCAATCGCGTAGGCCAGGCCGGAACAGCCGCTGGTCTTGACGGCCAGCCGCAGGCCCAGCGCATTGCGCTTGGCCAGGAAGCTGTGGACGCGGCGGGCGGCCGGTTCGGTGAGGGTGATGGCCATGATCTGCTTCCTTTGTTCAGACGGTGAACGAGCTGCCGCAGCCGCAGGTGGTGCTGGCGTTGGGGTTCTTGATGACGAAGCGCGAGCCTTCCAGGCCGTCCTCGTAGCCGATCTCGGCGCCGCTCAGGTATTGCATGCTCATGGAATCGACCAGCAGCGCGACGCCGTCCTGGTCGATGCGCCAGTCGTCCTGGTTGACTTCCTCGTCGAAGGCGAAGCCGTACTGGAAGCCGGAGCAGCCGCCGCCGCTGACGTAGATGCGCAGCTTCAGGTTGGGATTGCCGTCCTCGGCGATCAACTCGCTCACCTTGGCGGCGGCGGCGGCGGAGAACAGCAGCGCCGGGCTGGCGGCGGCGGTGGCGGGACTCTGGATATCGGACATGGCGGACCTCTCTCTGGTGATGGTATGGTTCATTGCCGGGACGGGCCGGGCGCGCAGGCCGGGCGGTCGAGCGTGGCCCCGGCCTCGGGGTGGCGGCTGCGGTAGTCGGCCACGGCGGCCTTGATCGCGTCCTCGGCCAGGATGGAGCAATGGATCTTCACCGGAGGCAGCGCCAGTTCCTCGGCGATGGCGGTGTTGTCGATGGCCAGCGCCTGTTCCAGGCTGCGGCCCTTGAGCCACTCGGTCACCAGCGAGGACGAGGCGATGGCCGAGCCGCAGCCATAGGTCTTGAACCTGGCCTCCTCGATGATGCCGCCGGCGCCCACCTTGATCTGCAGGCGCATCACATCGCCGCAGGCCGGCGCGCCCACCATGCCAGTGGCGACGCTGGCGTCATCCTTGTCGAAGCTGCCCACGTTGCGCGGGTTTTCATAGTGGTCTAGGACCTTGTCGCTGTATGCCATCTGCTGCTCCCTGGGTTGGATGTAGGCGTTGCTGGGCTGCTTAATGGGCAGCCCATTGGACGGCGCCGATGTCGATGCCGTCGCGGTACATGTCCCACAGCGGCGACAGGGCGCGCAGTTTGTCTATCTTCTGCGTGACCAGGGCCACCACGGTGTCGATGTCCTCGGCGGTGGTGTAGCGGCCGATCGAGAAGCGGATCGAACTGTGCGCCAGTTCATCGGACAGGCCCAGGGCGCGCAGCACGTAGGATGGTTCCAGGCTGGCCGAGGTACAGGCCGAGCCGGAAGACACGGCGATGTCCTTGATGGCCATCAGCAGCGATTCGCCCTCGACGAAGTTGAAGCTCATGTTCAGGTTGTGCGGTACCCGGCGCTCCAGGTTGCCATTGACGAAGGTTTGTTCGGTGGCCGACAGTCCGTCCAGCAGACGGTCGCGCAGCAGGCGGATACGCTCGTTCTCGGCGCCCATGTGCAGGCGCGCCAGTTCGTAGGCCGCCCCCATGCCGACGATCTGGTGGGTGGGCAGGGTGCCCGAGCGCATGCCGCGCTCGTGGCCGCCGCCATGCATCTGGGCGTGCAGGCGCACGCGCGGCTTGCGCCGCACGTACAGCGCGCCTATGCCCTTGGGGCCGTACGTCTTGTGGGCCGAGAACGACATCAGGTCGACCGGCAGGCGCGCCAGGTCGATCGCCACCTTGCCGGTGGCCTGGGCCGCGTCGACGTGGAGCAGCACCCCGGCGGCGCGGCAGATGGCGCCCAGCGCCTGGATGTCCTGGATCACGCCGATCTCGTTGTTGACGTACATGACCGAGGCCAGGATGGTGTCCGGCCGCAGCGCGGCGCGGAAGGCATCCAGGTCCAGCAAGCCGTCGGCGCCCACGTCCAGGTAGCTCACTTCGTGGCCCTGGCGTTCCAGTTCGCGCATCGTGTCCAGCACGGCCTTGTGCTCGGTCTTGACGGTGACCAGGTGGCGGCCTTTGGCGCGCAGGAAGTCGGCCGCGCCCTTGATGGCCAGGTTGTTGGACTCGGTGGCGCCCGAAGTCCAGACGATGTCGCGCGGATCGGCGCCGACCAGGGCCGCCACCTGTTCGCGCGCCTGTTCGACGGCTTGGTCGGCGTCCCAGCCATAGCTGTGCGAGCGGCTGGCGGGATTGCCGTAGCGCTCGCACAGATAGGGAATCATCTTTTCGGCGACACGCGGATCGACCGGCGTGGTCGCCGCGTAGTCCAGGTAGATCGGTTGCTTGTGCATGGGTCGCTCCGCAAAACTGGTGGGCCGCCCCGGCGCCATCGGCCGGGGTCGGAGTCAGTTTTGCAAGGAGCGTGCCACCGCTTTGTTTTTTGGATAACTAACTGATTTAAAAGTAAAAATCATTGGTTGTGGCGACGCGGCGCGGCGCTGGAGGGTTTGTCGGATTTGTATGGTTTGCGACTGCATGGGCTGCCCTTCAGCGGTCCGCCGCCACCGGCAGTTCGATATGGCTGTCGTATTGGGGCGTGTGGTACACGCGCTGGGTGGCCTTGCGGTAGTCCTTCGGTTCGGCGAAGAAGATATTGGGCACGAAGGTCTGCGGATTGCGGTCGTACAGCGGGAACCAGCTGGACTGCACCTGCACCATGATGCGGTGGCCCGGCAGGAACACGTGGTTGGCGGCCGGCAGGGCGAACCGGTAGGGCAGTACCTGGTTGGCGGCGACCGGCCTGGCCACGGACAGGCTCTCGCGGTAGCGGCCGCGGAAGATGTCGGCCGCCACCATCAGCTGGTAGCCACCCAGCTCCGGCTGGCTGGCCACCTGGTCGGGATAGACGTCGATCAGCTTGACCACCCAGTCGCTGTCGGTGCCGCTGGTGGACGCCTGCAGGTGCACCAGCGGTTCGCCGCGTATGGTCAGCGGCGCGGTCAGGACGGCGCTGGTGTAGGTCAGGACGTCGGTGCGGCCCGACGCTTCGCGCTGGTCATCCACCAGCCAGCGCGGCCAGCTCAGTCCCTTGGCTTCGTCGTAGCCCACCGGGCGGATCGGACGGGCGCGGTAGGGCACCGGCTTGGCCGGATCGGACACGTATTCGTCGTAGGCGGCGCCCGAGGGCGGCGTGTCCAGCGTGGCCAGGCCGTTGGCGGCCAGGTGCAGCTTGACCGGTTCGGCCGGATTGGCGGGCCAGTCGCGCAGCGCGCGCCAGCGGTTGCTGCCGGTTTCAAACGCGCTCACGGCGGGGATGGCGGGCGGCGGCGGGCCATCCTTCAGGTAGCGGTCCAGGAAGGGCCGCAGCACCTCCTGGCGGAAGTGCCAGGCGGTGTCGCTGCGGAAGCGCAGGGGACCCAGGCTGCTGCCATCCTCCAGCATGCCGCCATGGTTCCAGGGGCCTATCGCCAGGTGCACCAGCCCCGCCTTGTCGGCAGGCTTGACCGCCTTGTACACCGCCAGCGGGCCGTAGATATCCTCGGCGTCCCACAGGCTGTGCACCAGCAGGGTGGGCACGGTGACCGGCGCGCGCGCCAGCAGTTTATCGACCGCCTGCTGCTGCCAGAAGCTGTCGTAGGCCGGATGGGCCGACAGCTTGGTCCAGAAGCCGGTCTGCTCCAGGCCGCGCTCGCGGGCCAGGGCGCCGGCGGAACCGGCGCGCAGGTAGACCTCGTAGTCGTCGTAATGGCTGGTGTACCACTTGGCCTCGTTGGCGCGCGTGGCCACCTGCTCCAGCAGGTAGGGCAGGTTGGCCTGTCGGAAGGCGCCGTTGTGGAACCAGTCGTCGCCGCGCCAGCCGTCCACCATGGGGTTGAGCGGCACCACGGCCTTGAGCGCCGGATGCGGGTCCAATAGCGCCATCAGCGGCAGGAAGCCGTCGTAGGAACCGCCGATCAGGCCGACCTTGCCGTTCGACTCCGGCAGGTTGTTCAGCAGCCAGGCTATGGTGTCCCAGGTGTCGGTGGCATGGTCCACCGGGGTCGGGTTGAGCGGGCCGCGCGGCGGGCGTGTCATCACGTAGTCGCCCTCGGAGCCGTACTTGCCGCGCACGTCCTGCAGCACCCGGATGTAGCCGCCTTCCACCACCAGGTCGGCCGGGTTGTCGTAGCCCTGCAGCGTGGTTTCCAGGTCCGAGCTGGCCGACATGGCCGCCATTTCGGCGGCGTTGTAGGGCGTGCGGGTCAGCAGCACCGGCGCGTTGCGGGCGCCCTTGGGCAGCAGGACCACGGTATTGAGCTTGACGCCGTCGCGCATGGGGATGGCCACCGTGCGCCGCTGGTAGCCCAGGCCTGCGGTGGGCGCCTGGAAGCTGGCCGGGGTCTCGCTGGGCAGTTGCGGATACCTGGCGGCGGCTTCCTGAGCGCCTGCACCCGGCGCCTGCAGCAGGGCCGCAGCCAGGACGATGCTGGGGAGGGGCGATAGCATGGTCTCTCCTGTGTGGAAATATTGACCATAGCATAACGCAACGTCAGCCGATGAAGCGCGAATGGATGCGGTGTGCTCAGCGCAGGACGGAATCCTGTCCCTGGCTGCGGCGCGCCGGCTGCATCGCGGCGATGCTGGCCAGCTTGTGCTGGCCGGCGTGGTTGACCGTGTAGCCGTTGCGGCCGGCCGCCTTCACGCTGTACAAGGCGTTGTCGGCCAGGACGATCAGGTCGGCCGGGGTGGTGTCCTGGGCCGCCACGGCGATGCCGATGCTGGCGGTGACGGCCAGCGTGCGGCCGGCAACGCTGAACGGCGCTCCCATGGCGGCCAGGATCTTGCCGCCCAGCGTGTGCACTTCCCCGGCGTCGCCCAAGTGTTCGAACACGATGACGAATTCGTCCCCGGCCAGGCGGGCCACGGTGTCGGTGGTGCGCACCGCCTCGCGCAGGCGGCGGCCGAACTCCACCAGTACGGCGTCGCCGGCGGCGTGGCCGTGGGTGTCGTTGATGGACTTGAACTTGTCGATGTCCAGGTAGGCCAGCGCCAGCCTGTCCCGGGTGCGTCCGGCCCGCGCCAGCGCCAGCGGAAGAAATTCCTCGAACATGCGGCGGTTGTGCAGGCCGGTCAGTACGTCGGTGGTGACTTGCCGCTGCAGGTCGCGCTCGGCCTGCTGGCGGTGCATGGCCAGCTGGAACAAGGCCTGGCTCAGGACCCCGAATTCGTCGCGGTTGCCGGTATCGAAGGCCTCGATGTCGGCCGTGCCGGAATGGATGGCTTCCACGTTGCGCCGCAATTGGCTCAGGGGCGCCAGCAGGGCTTTGACCAGCAGCCAGCCGAACACCCCGGCCAGCGCGGTGAACACGGTGGCCGCCGCCAGGGAGCGCAGGCGTACCGAGGCCATGGGCGCGAACGCGCTTTGCAGCGGATACACCACGCCCACCACCCAGTCCACATGGTGCAGGCGGCGCCAGGCCACCAGGCTGGGCACGCCATTGTCCGCCACGTCGCCGCGCCAGCCTTCGCGTCCGGCCTGCACGGCGCCGAGCACGGCCTCCAGTTCCGGGTCGGGACGGGTCAGCAGCAGTTCCTGGCGCGGGTGCAGCAGCACGTCGCCATCGCCGGTGGCGATGAACATATAGCCTTGCCCGCCTGGGCGCAGCGACGCCATGCGCGCGCCGAAGCCGGGCCGGGTCAGGTCGATGCCGGCCACCAGCATGGCCATGATCTCGCCGCGCGCATCGATCAAGGGCTGGGTGATGGCAATCACCGGTTTGCCGGACAGCGCGCTGCGGAACGGCGCCGAAATCACGCCTTCCCGGGCCGCCAGCGTGTCGCGGTAATAGGCGCGCTGGCTGACATTGATTTTGGCGGCCTGCGGGTTGTTCTGGTTCGCGATCAGGTCGCCCTTGGGATCGTAGGCCGTCACGTTGTAGAAATCGTCGCGCAGGCCGGGGTGGCTTTCCAGCAGGCGCTGCACGTCGTCCGCGCCCAGGCCGCGCTCCAGCGCTTCCTCGGCCAGCGTGCGCAGCACTTGCTGCTTGTTTTGCAGGTCGCCTTCGAGGTAGGCCGCCGCGCCGCCCAGCACGGACAATTCCTGTTGCGCGATCACGCGGCCCATCTCGCGCTCCGTGATCAGGAGCGAAATCCCGCCCACGCCCACTGCGGCGAGCAGGACCATGGCGGAGACGAGCATCGTCACCTTGAACTTGAAACTGGCAAAGGCAGTGAACTGGCGCATGGCATCCTGTGGCCGCGTGGGCGGCAGACTGACGGCGGATGCGGGGCCTGGGGGAAAACCGGAGGGCGCGGGTTGGGGCGCACAGCGGCATTATACCCCTATGTTCCCCGTTTTTCCGTTTGGCGGTAACGCCGGCCATGGCCAGGGTATCCCGCGCAGGGCATCTTGCGTTTTGAAATGGTCGTGCTATAATTTTGCCTCCTGCAAAGCAATGAGCAAGCAGTGAGCAAAGCAGTGAGTAAAATAATGCGGGAGTAGCTCAGTTGGTAGAGCGCAACCTTGCCAAGGTTGAGGTCGAGAGTTCGAGACTCTTCTCCCGCTCCAGGATACGAAAAAAGGGAAGCTGTTCGCAGCTTCCCTTTTTTATGCGCAGCGGATTCAGTCTTTTGGCAATTCCCATCGATAACTCAGCATGACCCAGGGTAGTTGCGGCTGTCCGCGAAACAGCGTGGCATGAAAGGTGCAGCGCCGGAAAGCGTCCAGCGTGGCCTGGTCCAGTTCCTGCAGGCCGCTGGACCTAGTCAGCCTGGCGTCCTGCACTTCGCCGTTTGCGCCAACCAGGAGGGCCAGGCTCACGGTCTTGGCCTTGGTTTGCACCTCATCAGCCGCGGATGCGGCCAGCATAGCATTTTGCCAAACCGAAATCTTCACACATTGTCACCATGCGGGCTGTCACGCCTCCAGCTCGGCCTGGCGCTGGCGGATCACGGCGCCCAGCTGGCCGAGGTCCAGACGAGCCTTGCGGGCCAGCGGGAACAGCAGGCTTTCTTCTTCGTTGACGTGGTGGTCCAGCTGCTCGGCCAGGGCATGCACGGTGGCGTCGTAGCCGGGATCGGAAGGCGACATCTCCAGCAATCGGCTGATCAGCCGGCGCGCCGGCGTGTGCAGCACGTGCACCTGGTCCGGGCCGCCCAGGGTGGACTGGCGGGCGGCGCGCAGGGCAGGGTAGAAGACTTCTTCCTCCACGCTGGCGTGGCTCACCAGCGCCAGGCAGATTGCCTGCGCCAGTTCGCGCTTCTCGTCCAGCGCTTGGGGACCCAGCGTGTCGTAGCGGTCGAACAGGGATTTGACGCGGTTGTGGTCCTGGGTCAGCAGGGTGATGGCGTCGGCATGCATGGTGCACCTCTCATGGTCGGGATAACGTTATGGTTCAGTGTAGAACCTGGCCCGGCACGGTGCTGTAGGCGTACAGCCTGTCTGGCTGTGGGAACACGGCCGGGCATGGTGTCGCCCGGCCGATGACGATGACTGCGTTAGCGCAGGCGGCCGCGGAACAGCAGGTTGACGATCGCCAGCAGCACGATGGCGCCCACCAGCGACACGCCCAGCGAGGCCAGGCTGAAATCGTTGGCGTTGATGGTGCCCGCGCCCACCATGGGGCTGAGCAGCCAGCCGCCCAGGAAGGCGCCGACGATGCCGACGATGACGTTCAGGAACAGTCCCTGCTGCGCGTCGGTGCGCATGATGAGACTGGCAACCCAGCCGATCAGGCCGCCGATAATGATCCATGCGATGAAGCTCATAGTACCTCCCCTGGTTGAGTAAAGCAGCCGGCGTGGCCGCCACCGGTATAGAATCCCATCGAACTAGTTACCCGGTCTGTTATAGGCCTCACATACGCCATGCCACCTGCCACATCCTGCGGTACGCTGATCGTCAACTCGGCCGGGCAGTTGCTGCTGTGCCACGTTACCGGCACCGCCAAATGGGACATCCCGAAAGGCATGCGCGACCCCGGCGAAACCGCCCTGCAGGCCGCCTGCCGCGAGCTGCGCGAGGAAACAGGCTTGATCTTCGACCCGGCGCGCTTCGAAGACCTGGGCGAATTCAGCTACCGTCCCGACAAGCATTTGCACCTGTTCCGCCTGCGCGTGGGCGACAGCCTGCCCAGCCTGGAGCACCTGGTGTGCACCAGCATGTTCGAGCATGAGGTCACCGGCCAGCCCACGCCCGAATGCGACGGCTTCCGCTGGGCCGAACGCGGCGAGATCGCCGCGCTGTGCTGGCCGCGCATGGGGCGCCGCCTGCTGGCGCTGGACTGGTAGACGAGCCGGCCAGGAAGCGTTACGCAAGGGCGGTCAACCGCGCCACCGGGGCCGCCCGCCGGCCGCGGCGCCATGCTGCCCAACTCGGCGGGGCGCGGCCCTGCTGCTGGTCAGGCGCCGCGCACGAAGTGCACGCGCTGCTGCGACGGGCTGGGATGGGCGATGTGCTCCAGCGGCAGCACGGTGGAATGCTTGACCTTCTTCAGCGAGATGCTGGACTTGACGTTGGAGACGCCCGGCAGGCGCAGGATGTGCTTCATCATCAGTTCCGAAAGCGAGGCCAGGTCGTGCGACACGATGCGCGCCACGTAGTCGGCCTCGCCCGTCACCGAGAAGCACTCCAGCACTTCCGGCAGGTCGGCGATGGCCTGTTCGAAGGCGTCGCCGCGCGTGTCGCCGTGGCGGCCCAGGGTGATCTGGACGAAGGCCATCACGCCCAGGCCCACGGCCAGCGGGTCCAGCACCGCCGCGTAATGGGCGATGATGCCGGCCTCCCTGAGGCGCTGCACGCGGCGCCCGACCTGCGACACCGACAGGTGCAGCCGTTCGGCCAGTGCCGCGTTGGTGGCCTCGCCGTCGCGCTGCAGGGCGTCCAGCAGGGCCAGGTCCAGCCGGTCCACGCTGATGGATACGGTCATATGCACTCCTTTTGCGCAAAATGCGCATGATACCTGTGTTTCAACCATCATAATGCGCGAATTGTTCGCCTGTGGTGCGTACCATGTTCATATCGACACCCGAGGAGACATCATGAGCACGCAAATGAGCACGCCATTGTGGGACAACCCCATGGGCACGGACGGCTTTGAATTCATCGAATACGCGGCCCCCGATCCGGCCGCCATGGGCAAGGTATTCGAGTCGCTGGGCTTTACCGCCGTGGCGCGCCACCGCCGCAAGAACGTCACCCTGTACCGCCAGGGCGAGATCAACTTCATCCTGAACGCCGAGCCGGATTCGTTCGCGCAGCGCTTCGCCCAGCTGCACGGCCCCTCCGTGTGCGCGATCGCCTTCCGCGTCAAGGATGCCGCCTATGCCTACCGGCGTGCGCTGGAACTGGGGGCGTGGGGCTTCGAAGGGCAGAGCGGCCCGATGGAGCTGAACCTGCCGGCCATCAAGGGCATCGGCGATTCGCTGATCTACCTGGTGGACCGCTGGCAGGGCAAGGATAGCGCCCAGCCCGGCGCCATCGGCAACATCAGCATCTACGATGTGGACTTCGAGCCCATTCCCGGCGCCGATCCGCAGCCGGTGGGCCACGGCCTGACCTATATCGACCACCTGACCCATAACGTGCACCGTGGCCGCATGGGAGAGTGGGCCGAGTTCTACGAGCGACTGTTCAACTTCCGCGAAGTGCGCTACTTCGACATCGAAGGCCAGGTCACGGGCGTGAAGTCCAAGGCCATGACCAGCCCGTGCGGCAAGCTGCGCATCCCCATCAATGAAGAGGGAACGGACCGCGCCGGCCAGATCCAGGAATACCTGGACGCCTACCGTGGCGAAGGCATACAGCACATCGCCATGGGCAGCGACAACCTGTACGCCAGCGTGGACGCGCTGCGCGGCGCCGGCGTCAAGCTGCTCGACACCATAGCCACCTACTACGAGCTGGTGGACAAGCGCATCCCCGGCCACGGCGAGGCGCTGGCCGAACTGAAGGCGCGCAAGATCCTCATCGACGGCAAGCCGGGCGACTTGCTGCTGCAGATCTTCTCCGAAAACCAGCTGGGGCCCGTGTTCTTCGAATTCATCCAGCGCAAGGGCAACCAGGGCTTCGGCGAGGGCAACTTCAAGGCGCTGTTCGAATCCATCGAGCTCGATCAGATGCGCCGGGGTGTGCTGACGGCCTGACGAGGCGCCATCCGCCGGGGCATTTGTCCACTATCCGGGTGTCATATCCGGGTGTCACATATCCGGGTGTCAGGTCTGCCATTGGTACATGAGCTCGCTTGAAGAAAGCGAACTCATGTACCAATGGCAGACCTGACACCGCAGTGATGGCATGACACCGCAGTGATGGCAGACCTGACACCGCAGTGGACACCGCAGTGGTGGACACCGCAGGGTGTGACATCGCAGTTGCAGTACCGCTGTTGTTAGCTGGTGTAGAGCACGCGCTTGCGGTTCCTGACCGGCTGGGTGACGTGGGCCAGCGGCAGGGCGTGGGTGTGCTTGACGCGGCGTAGCGTGATGGTCGAGCGTACGTTCGCCACCCCGGGTATGCGCAGGATGTGGCCGGTCATGAATTCGGACAGCGTCGCCAGGTCCGCCGCGACGATGCGCAGCAGGTAGTCGGCCTGGCCCGCCAGCGTGTAGCATTCCAGCACCGGCTCCAGCTGCTGCACCTCACGCTCGAAACGCTCGGCGGCCGAGCTGCTGTTGTGGTCCAGCGTGACTTCGGTGAACGCGGTCACGTCCAGCCCCAGCGCGCCCGCGTCCAGCACCACGCAGTAATGGTCGATCAGCCCCGCCTCCTGCATGCGCTGGATGCGGCGGCTGACCTGTGAGCTGGACAGGTGGATTTTCTCGCCCAGGGCGCTGTTGGTGGCCAGGCCGTCGCGCTGCAGCTGCGCCAGCAGTTCCAGGTCGAATTTGTCGATGGTGATGGCGTGGCTGTTCATGTCTCTGTTGATGGAATCATGCAAAAATTGTGCATATCTTACACAGGAAACTGCGGAATCGGGTGCATCGTGCATGGTTTGCCCGTTATGCTGTCACCACGTACAACAATCAGGAGACCAGCATGCAAGCTTACGATCCCGCCACCCTGCAAGCCGAGGCCGCGCGCCTGCCGGCATGGAGCATCGATCCCGCCCGTCCCGCCATCCGCCGCGATTTCATGTTTGCCAACTTTGTCCAGGCCTTTGCCTTCATGACGGAAGTGGCCCTGCAGGCCGAGGCCCGCAACCACCACCCGGAGTGGAGCAATGTGTACAACAAGGTGTCCATCGTGCTGACCACCCACGATGCCGGCGGCGTCACCGCCAGGGACATGGAACTGGCCGCCCTGATCGACCAAGCCGCACAGCGGCACCTGTGACCATGCGCGCCGACTGGACCATAGACCAGCAGTGGGAGCGCTACACTCCCGCACACCACCAGGTCTGGAAAACGCTGTATGAGCGCCAGGGCCGCTTGCTGCCGGGCCGCGCCTGTGATGAATTCCTGGCCGGGATGCGCAGCCTGCCGATCGCCCCCGACCGCATCCCTGACTTCCGCCGCCTGAGCGAGGTGCTGATGAAGCATACCGGCTGGGAAGTGGTGGCCGTGCCCGGGCTGGTGCCGGACGAGGTATTCTTCGACCACCTGGCCCACCGCCGCTTCCCGGCCGGCCAGTTCATCCGCGGCGCGGACCAGCTGGACTACCTGCAGGAGCCGGACATATTCCACGACGTGTTCGGCCACGTGCCGCTGCTGATGAACCCTGTCATCGCGGACTTTATCCAGGCCTATGGCGTGGGCGCCCAGCGGGCGAGGGAAAAGGGGGTGCTGGACCTGCTGGCGCGGGTGTACTGGTACACGGTGGAATTCGGCCTGGTGCAGCAGCGCGACGGCTTGCGCATCTATGGCGCCGGCATCGTCTCGTCGTATGCGGAGTCGGTGTTCGCGCTGGAGTCAGGCTCGCCCAACCGGGTGCGCTTCGACCTGGCGCGCGTGATGCAGACCGCTTACCGCATCGATGACTTCCAGGAGACGTACTTCGTCATCCGCAGCCTGGACCAGTTGCTGGAGTTCGCGCACACCGACTTCGGTCCCGTGTACGAGGCGGTCAAGCCGAAACCGGCCCTGCATCCCGGCGACATCCGCCCCGGCGACGAGCTGCTGCAGCGGGGCAGCGGCAGCCATCACCGCGCCGCCGCCTAGCGCTGGCACTTGCAACCCCCTATACCGCCAGCTCCACCCACACCGGCGCGTGGTCGCTGGGCTTCTCGCGCCCGCGCACCTCGCGGTGCACGCCGGCCGCCTTCAGCTTGCCGTGCAGGGCGGGGCTGAGCAGCACGTGGTCGATGCGGATGCCGGCGTCGCGTCCGTAGGCGTTGCGGAAGTAGTCCCAGAAGGTGTAGATCACTTGGTCCGGATGGGTGTGGCGCAGCGAGTCCAGCCAGCCCTGCGCCATCAGGCGCTCGAAGGCGGCGCGCGTTTCGGGGCGGTACAGGGCGTCGTCCACCCAGCGCTCGGCCTTGTAGGCGTCCAGCGCGTTGGGAATCACGTTGAAGTCGCCCAGCATCACCACCGGCTGGCCGCTGGCTATCAGCTCCTGGCCGCGCAGGATGAGGCGTTCCATCCATTTCAGCTTGTAGTCGAACTTGGGGCCGGGCGCCGGATTGCCGTTGGGGAGGTACAGGGCGGCGATCACGATGCCGTTCACGGCCGCTTCGAGGTAGCGGCTTTGCTCGTCCTCGGGATCGCCGGCCAGTCCGCGCCCGACCTCCACCGGCTGCTGCCCGCGCGCCAGGATGGCCACGCCGTTCCAGCTTTTCTGACCGTGCCAGATGGCGTGGTAGCCGGCTTCCTTGATCGCTTCCTCGGGAAACTTCTCCTGCGGCGTCTTGAGCTCCTGCAGGCAGGCGACGTCCGGCTGCTCTTCCTCCAGCCACTGCAGCAGGGCCGGCAGGCGGGCGTTCATGCCGTTGATGTTGAAGGTGGCGATGCGCATGGTGTCTCCGGAAAGCTGAAAACGCCATTGTGCCGCAAGATCGCTGCCGCCGCCGCGCATAGCGTGCGCCAGCGCACTGTGGCGCCGGCGGCAATATGGGAAGGTGAGGCTGGAACCCGCGCACCGCCGTGCACGGTGAGCCGCGCCTTGGCGTCGCCCCCACGATGCCGGGGCGCCCGTCAGCATCGGCAGCCGCAAAAACAGGCAGGATAACTTTTTTCTTTCAAAACAGCCACTTGGGTGGCAGGGGTAGGCATTGTTAACAAGCTTATCCACAGAAAGTGTTAACAACTCAAGCCCACTTACCGTAACCGACAGGGAGTATCCATGGACAGCATCAACCGCAACCAGCCGGAACACAATCGCCAGGACCTGACCGGTCCCACCGCCGTCAAGCGCATCAAGGACATGGTGGACGACGCCAAGAGCGGTTTCTTCACCACCAGCGGCGGCAATACCCGTCCCATGAGTCCCCTGCAGGTCGACGACGCCGGCAACCTGTGGTTCATGACGGCCAGCGACAGCCACACCATCCAGGAGCTGGTTGCCAGCCCCGCAGTGCGCCTGAACTTCCAGGCATCCGGCCATTCCGGCTTCCTGTACCTGGACGGCAGCGCCACCATCTCGCGCGATCCGACCAAGATCAAGGAGCTGTGGAACTTCACCCTCAAGACCTGGTTCACCGAGGGCGAGGACGACCCGCGCATCACCCTGGTCAAGGTGACCCCGGCCGCCGGCTACTACTGGGACAACAAGCACGGCAATATCGTGGCCGGCGCCAAGATGATGGTGGGCGCCGTGCTGGGCGCTACCCTCGATGATTCCATCGAGGGCGCCCTGCACGTGTGAGGTGCGCGCCCCAGCGTGCTGCGTGCTGCGTGCTGCGTGTCAGGGCGCGGCGCTGCAGCCCTGCGGCGCCGGGCGGGCGTAGCCGGCTTGCGGCTCCAGCAGCCGGCGCAGGGTTGCCACCGGCACCTCGCAGCGCTCGTGGATGCGCAGCAGCAGGTCGGCGTTGACCGGCAGGTGGCCGTTGCGGATCTTGGACAGGCGCGGCGCCGTGATGGACAGTTCGCGCGCCAGCGCGGCGTCGTTCTTCAGGTTCAATTGGGTCATGGCGGCGTCCAGCAGCGCATGTGGACGGCGGGTGGTGGCGGTGGTCATCTTATCTCCTTGGTTTGGTCGCTATCGTCATCCCGCAGCCTGCTGCGGATCTCTTCCAGCGCGGCGGGGTCGCGGAACAGCGCTTCCACGCAGGCCGGGTCGAAGTGCCCGCCGCTTTGCTGTTCGATGGCCTCGCGCGCCTGTTCATGGGTCCACGCCTGCTTGTAGGGCCGCTGGCTGGTCAGGGCGTCATACACGTCCGCCACGGCCACGATGCGGCCGGGCAGGGGGATGGCGGTGCCGGCCAGGCCGTCCGGATAGCCTTGTCCGTCGTAGCGTTCGTGGTGGGTCAGCGCGATCACGGCGCCCAGCTGCAGCAGCGGCGATTCGCTGTCGGCCAGGATGGAGGCGCCCAGGCGCGGGTGGCTGCGCATGGTTTCCATTTCGGCCACGCTGAGGCGGCCCGGCTTGAGCAGGATGGCGTCCGGGATGCCCAGCTTGCCGATGTCGTGCATGGGCGCGGCGTCGTGGATGGCCACGCACTGCTCCTCCGGCAGGCCCAGGTGCAGCGCGATCAGGGCCGAGTAGGCGGCCATGCGCAGCAGGTGGCTGCCGGTGTCGGGATCGCGGAATTCGGCCGCGCGCGACAAGCGGTAGATGGCTTCCCGTTCACGCGCCGCGATGGCTTCGGTGGCCTTGCGCACGGCTTCGGCCAGGGTCTCGGCGCGCTCGGCCAGCTGCAGCTGGGCGCGGCGCAGGGCCAGCAGGTTGCCGACCCGGGCATTGAGTTCGACGAAGTTGAGCGGCTTGGTGAGAAAGTCGTTGGCGCCCCGGCGCAGCGCCTCGTGGCGCACGGCGTGCTGCACGTCGGCGGTCACCATCACCACCGGCACGGCGGCGCGCACCGGCAGTTCGCGGAAGGCGCGCAGGAAATCCAGGCCGTCCATGCCGGGCATCATGTAGTCGACCAGTATCAGGTCGGGCTCGTTGTCGCGGCACCATAGCAGCGCCTCCTGCGCGCTGTGCATGGCATGCGGAGTGACGCCGTCCAGCATTTCCAGCATGTGGCTGAACAGGGCGGTGTTGGAGCGGTCGTCGTCGATGATCAGGATGTGCATGGCGTGTTCCTGTGGGCGTTATGAAGCCAGCGCCAGCCGGGCACCGGTGGCGATGAACTGGGCCTGCCTGGCCCGCGGAGGACCGAGGCGGAAGATGGCGGCGGCCTGCTTGAGGTCGCTGGCTTGCTCGTGCAGGGCGTTGGCGGCTGCCGCCGCCTCTTCCACCAGGGCCGCGTTGTGCTGGGTGATCTGGTCCATGCTGCTGATGGTGTCTGCAATCTGCTCTATGCTGGCGCGCTGCTCCTGGCCAGCCAGCAGGATCTGGTCCACGGCCCCGGCCAGCTGTTCGACCCGTTCCAGGATGGCGTGCATGCCGCCGCCTGCTTCGCGCGCCAGGGCGCCACCGGCGTCCACCTCGGCGGCCGAGAGGCCGATCAGGGAGCGGATTTCCTTTGCCGCCGCCGCCGCGCGCTGCGCCAGCACCCGTACCTCGCTGGCGACTACGCCGAAGCCGCGTCCCTGCTCACCGGCACGGGCTGCTTCCACGGCGGCGTTCAGCGCCAGCAGGTTGGTCTGGAACGCGATACTGTCTATCATGCCGGTGATGTCGCCGATGCGCTGCGATACGCTGCCGATGGCGCCCATGCGTTCGACCAGTCTGTGCATCACCTGCGCGCCGTCGCGGGCCGCGTGATGGGCGGTGCCGGCCAGGCCCTGCGCGGCGGTAGCGTGGCCAGTGTTGTCGCGCACGGTGGCGGTCAGCTCCTCCATGGCGACGGCAGTTTCCTCCAGCGCCGCGGCCTGCTGTTCGGTGCGCCGCGACAGGTCCAGGTTGCCGGCGGCGATCTGGCCCGCCGCGCCCGCGATGCTGATGCTGCCCTCCTGGATGCGGCCCACCATCTGGCGCAGGGTGGCGGACATCTGGTCGAGCGCTACCAGCAGCTGGCGGATTTCCACGCTGCCGCTGCCGTGCGCCCGCGTGCTCAAGTCCCCGGCAGCCACCTGTGTGGCGACATGAACCGCCTGCTCCAGCGGCCTGGTGATGCCCCGCGTGATGTAGCGGGCCGCTGCGGCGCCGGCCAGCAGCGCGGCCAGGGCGCCGGCCTCGATCATCATCATGGTCTGGTCGCCCAGGACGTCGGCCTGTTCGGCGGTTTCATGCATCAACTGGCCTTGCAGCGCGATCATCTGCTGCATCCCGTCGAGGTAGGCCAGCAGGGCGGCGTTCAATGGTCCCAGCAACAGGCGCAAGGCGTCCTGGTCGCGGTCTTCCGACAGCAGCGAGAGATAATGCTGGCGCAGTTCCAGGTAGGAGGCGCGGTGCTGGCGCACCTGCTCCAGCAGGGCGCGCGAGCGCGGCAGATGCAAGCTGCGGTCCAGCTGCTGCAGGCGCTCGACCACCAGCGCCGAATAGTGCTCCAGCCGCTGCCTGGCCTGGGCCTGCTCGGCCGGGTCATGGTGCATGCCCAGGGAGGTGAGCGCGATGGAGCTGTTCTGGACCGCGTCCTTGATTTCATGCATGACAGCGATCTTGGCGGCGCGGTTGTTGACCAGCGTATCGATGCTCTGGTCCAGCGTGCGCACCTGGTGCGAGGCCAGCGCCGCCAGCGCCAGCAGCAGTGCGAGGACGACGCCAAAGCCCAGCGCCAGCTGGTGCGATATCCTCATCTGTCGGATATTCATGATAATTCCTTCACGGTTGGTGATGGCGCTTGGCGGCCAACAGGCTGGGGCGGCATAATAAGGCCAGGCGATCTTGTTTCTTTGGCGCAATTATAGCGCCCATTTGTTTAAATTGGTAAAATCAATTTAATCGTTAATTACGTTGTGGGGGAAAAGTGACAGGCAAGCAAGCGGCGACAGCGCAGGACGAGGTATGCACCACCCAGCGGGCGGCCGAGCTGCTCGGCATCTCGGTGTCGTCAGTTCAGCAGCTGGTGGAGAGCGGCGAACTCCCGGCCTGGAAGACGCGCGGCGGGCACCGCCGCATTCCGCTGCAGGCGGTGCTGGCCTATCGCGCCTCGCCTGCCGCGCCGGCGGCCGCCCATGCGATGCCAGCCCCGCCGCCGGCGCAGGCCCCAGCGCGCGGCGATGAGCTCCCGCGCGTGCTGGTGGTGGAGGATAATCCCCTGCAGCGCGCCGTCCACCAGCGCCAGTTCGCATCCTGGAACCTGCCGCTGCAGCTGGCTTTTTGCGATAACGGCTACCAGGCCCTGATGGAAATCGCGCGCCGCCCGCCCGACCTGCTGCTGGCCGACATCATGATGGAGGGCATAGACGGCTATGAAGTGGTGCGCACCATTTTGGCCGATCCGCAGCTGCGCGCCACCCACGTGGCCATCGTGTCCGGCATGGAGCAGCACGAGCTGGACCAGCGCGGCGGGGTGCCGGACGGGGTGGTGTATTTTTCCAAGCCCGTCAATTTCGATGAATTGCGCGGGTATGTGCGGGCCTGCTGCGCCCAAGTGGTCAGGGCACAACGAACCAAATAAAACAAATCCGTTAAATTTGACTGCTGCCGTAAAGTGATGCAATATGGCGACTTAGCGGCGTCAGGCCATTCCGGCCCAGCAGCAGCCGCCCCCGGGAGGATGCGATGGCCTTACATGGACGGATCGATGTGCGCTGGTTGCTGGGCGGTTTTGCCGTGCTGCTGGTGGTCGGCGTCTGGACCCTGACCCTGGCCCAGCTGGGCGGGGCCGAGCGTTTGCGCCGCGCCGACGCCGAGCGCGACGCCCGTACCCTGGTGCGCCTGTTCAGCGAACATGCCAGCCGCACGCTGGAGGCCTCCGACCAGGCCGTGATCTTCCTGCGCCACCGCTACACCCAGGTCGGCAAGCAGCTACAGATCGTCGACGAGCTGCGCGCCGGACTGGGGCCCAGCGATATCTACAATCTGTTCACCATCGTCGACCAGGATGGCGACGTGGTGCTGTCCACGCAGCCGTTCAAGCCCATCAACCTGAGTGACCGCGAACACGTGCGGGTGCACCGCGAGGGCCGCGCCGAGGGACTTTACATCAGCCAGCCGGTGCTGGGCCGGGTGTCGGGACGCTGGTCGCTGCAGCTCACGCGCCGCATCACGGCGCCCGGCGGCGGCTACGGCGGGGTGGTGGTGGCTTCGCTGGACCCGCAGTATTTCACCCGGCTCTACCATGACATCGACGTCGGCCAGCAGGGCACCATCGCCCTGGTCGGGGCCGACGGCGTGATGCGCGTGCGCCGCCGCGGCAGCGAGGACAGCATGGGGCAGCACATCGAAAGCAGCGCGCTGTTCCAGGCGATGCTCAAGGATGGCGAGGGCCTGATGAGCGAACCCGGTCCGGTTGACGGCCGTCCACGCCTGTATGCCTTCCAGAAGCTGGAAGGCTATCCGCTGTACGCCCTGGTCGGCATCGACCTGGAGGAACGCGCGGCGGCCCAGGACGGCACCCGCCGCACTGCGCTGGCGCTGGCGCTGGGCGCCACCCTCGTGATCCTGCTGTTCAGCACCGGCCTGATCGTCGGGGTGGGCTGGCTGATGCGCAGCCGTGAGCAGGCGGTGACGGCCAACGTGGCCAAGTCGCGCTTCCTGGCCAATATGTCGCACGAACTGCGCACCCCGCTCAACGGCATCCTGGGCTACGCCGAGCTGCTGCAGATGGACGGCAGCGCGCGCGTGCGGGAATTCGCCGGCTCCATCCACGGCAGCGGCTTGCGGCTGCTGCGCCTGGTGGAGGCGGTGCTGGAACTGAGCGCCCTGGAGGCCGGCCGGGAGCGGTTGGAGCCGGCCCCGCTGCCGCTGCGCGACCTGGTCACGCAGGCGCTGGGCGCCTACCGCGCCGAGGCGGCGGCGCGCGGGGTGGTATTGGAGCAGCTGGTCCAGGAAGGGCTGCCGGACCTGGTTGTGGGCGACCAGCGCCGCCTGCAGCGCCTGCTCGACATCCTGCTGCGCAATGCGCTGCAGGCCACCGGCAGTGGCGCCGTGCGCCTGTCGGTGGCGCGCGGCTTCGGCCCCAACCTGCGCTTCCAGGTCAGCGACACAGGCAGCGGCGTGCCCCCTGAGCTGCGGGCGCGCCTGTTCCAGCGCTTCGAGCAGGCCGACGATACCCCAACCCGGGCGCGCGATGGCGCCGGGCTGGGTCTGGCGATCGCCACGCACCTGGTGGCGCTCATGCGTGGCCGTCTGTGGCTGGAGGAGGATGGCCAGCCGGGCGCCAGTTTCGTGGCCGAGCTGCCCTTGCCGGCGGCCGGTCCCACCCCCGATCAATTCCACCAGGAGGCAGCATGAATTATGGCGCCATCGATCCCGCCGTCCTGTGGCAGGCCGCCGCTGCCGACCGCGACGCGTTCCAGATGCTGGCCGTGACCTTTCTAGAAACGGCGCCGCCGCTGATGGAGCGCCTGTGCGCGGGCCTCGAGCGTCGCCGCCTGATGGAGGTGGCGGCCGCCAGCCACTCGCTCAAGGGCATGACGGTGCTGGTCGGCGCGGCCAGCCTGAGCGCGCTGCTGCTGCAGATCGAGCGCGCCGCGCGCGCCGGCCAGCCGCCGGCGCCGGCGCCGGCCCTGCAGCCACTGTTTGCGCAGGTGATGCAGGAAGTGGCGCGCAGCCGCCTGGATTACCACGGGGAGCCTGCGTGAGCCCGGCCTGTCCGTACTGGAGCCGCCTGAACACCCGTCAGGCCCTCGCCATCCTGGGCGGGGCCCTGGTGGTGCTGCTGGCGCTGACCACGGCGGTGGCGGCCTGGGTCCTGCGCCAGCACGAGATCGAGGATTGGCGCCAGGACCTCGGCAACCTGTCGCTGGTGCTGGCCGAGAGCACGGCACAGACCATGGCCTCCAGCGTGCAGGGACTGGACGCCATTGCCGTGGCAGTGGCCGGGGTGGACTCCCCGCGCGAACTGGAGTCGGAAGCCTTCAACCGGGTCCTGCGCGACACCATCAGCGGGCTGCCGCAGATCGAGGTGGCGACCGTGGTGGCGGCCGATGGCCGGGTGCTCAACTTCACGCGGTCCTGGCCGGCGCCGCCCATCAACCTGGCCGAGCGCGATTATTTCCAGTACCACCGCGACCATCCCGGCCGCGCGCCCTACCTGAGCAAGCCCGTGCGCAACAAGGGCAACGGCAAGTGGACCTTCTACCTGAGCCGGCGCCTGGACCATGCGGATGGCGGCTTTGCCGGCGTGCTGCTGGTGGGCGTGTCGTGCGACTTCTTCTCGCGCTTCTTCGAGAGCGTCAGCCTGGGGCAGCACGCCGCCATCTCGCTGTACCGTGACGACTACACCCTGCTGGCGCGCTATCCGGCCGCCGATGCCCTGATGGGTACCCAGGTCACCAATGGCACCACCTTTGCCGTCATCAGCTCCGGCAAGCAGGACGGCGTGCTGATGGCTGACGGCATGCGCGCCGCCGAGGGCAAGCCGGTGGTGCGCATGGGCGCCGTGCGCCGGGTGCGCGACTACCCCCTCATCATCAACGCGACCATCAACGAGCAATTGCTGATGGCCGGCTGGTGGCGCAACCTGGGCCTGCTGGGTTCGGTGGCGGCGGTCAGCCTGTGCGCGCTGCTGCTGGCGTTCTGGGTGGTGCACCGTCTGCTGCTGCGGCGTGAACAGGATGCCGAGCGGGCCCTGGCGCTGCAGCGCCAGGCCGACGCCGCCAATGCGGCCAAGTCGCAGTTCCTGGCCATGATGAGCCACGAGATCCGCACGCCCATGGGCGCCATCGCCGGCATGTCCGAGCTGATGCTGGACACCCCGCTGGACCCGGTGCAGCGCGGCTACGCCCAGAATGTCCAGCGCGGCATCGGCGAGCTGATGATCATCATTAACGATGTGCTGGATTTTTCCAAGATCGAGTCCGGCCACATGGCGCTGGAGTCGGTTGCCTTCGATCCGGCCGAACAGCTGGAGCAGGTTGCCGCGCTGCACCGCGCGGCGGCCGGACGCAAGGGACTGGAACTGGCGCTGGAAGCCCAGGCCGGCCCGGGCGCCGTGCTGGGCGACCCGGCGCGCATCCGCCAGGTGCTGGGCAACCTGCTCAGCAATGCGATCAAGTTCACCGCCAGCGGCAGGGTGGTGCTGCGCTTCCGGGCCAGCGCGGAAGGCAGCCGGGCCGGCGCCTGGCGCCTGCATTACGAAGTGAGCGACAACGGCATCGGCATCGCGCCCGAGGCCCAGCAGCTGCTGTTCGAACCGTTTACCCAGGCCAGTGGCAAGATAGGCATGGAGTACGGCGGCACCGGACTGGGACTGGCGATCTGCCGCCGCCTGCTGCAGCTCATGGGCGGCGAGATCGGCGTGGAGAGCGCGCCCGGCGCCGGTTCGCGCTTCCACTTCTCGCTGCCGGCGCAGCTGGCTCCGGCCATGCCTGTGCCCGCCAGCGACCACGCCAGTGCCGCCACCAGCACCAGCACGGGTGCCAGCGCCAGGGCGGCGCAAATGACGGCGCACGCGCCGGCGGCCGGCGGCCGGCGCGTGCTGCTGGTGGAGGATACCGACATGAACCGCCAGCTGGCGCGCCTGCTGCTGCAGCGCCTGGGCTGCGTGGTGGAGGAGGCCGTCAATGGCGCCGCCGCGCTGGAGGCGCTGCAGCAGGGCGAGTACGACCTGGTGCTGATGGATTGCATGATGCCGGTCATGAACGGCTACGACGCCTGCCGCCGCTGGCGCGAACTGGAGCTCGAACGCGGCCGGGCGCGGGTGCCGGTGATCGCACTGACGGCCAGCGCCATCGAGGGTGACCGCCAGCGCTGCCTGGAGGCCGGCATGGACGACTACCTGAGCAAGCCGTTCACGGCGGCCCAGTTCACGGCCATGGTGCAGCGCTGGTGCTGGCAGCCGGCGCCGCAGGCCTGAGCTTACTTGGGTAACTTATTTGCCCGGATTATTTGCCCGGATCCTTTTGCTCGGCGAACTGGTCGAACTCCACGTTGTAGGGTTCATTGCCGACCTTTTCCACCTTGCGTACATAGACCGTCTGCACGATGTCGCGCGTGGCCGGGTCGATGCTGATCGGGCCGCGCGGGCTGTTCAGCTTCAGGCCCTTGAGCACCGCCATGGCCTGGTCGCCGTCGATCTTGCCATTGAGCTTGCGCGCCACTTCATAGATGGCGGCCATGCCGTCATAGGCGCCCACCGCCATGAAGTTGGGGCGGCCGCCGTTCGGGTTGGCCGCCGCAAAGCTCTTCAGGAAGGCCGCGTTCTCGGGTGACTTGTGCGCCGCCGAATAGTGGAAGGTGGTGATCACGCCCAGGGTGGCGTCGCCCATGGCCGGCAGCACGTGGTCGTCGGTCAGGTCGCCGGTGGCGATCACCTTGATGCCGGCTTCGGCCAGGCCGCGCTCGCGGTAGCCCTTCATGAAGGCGATGCTTTGTTCGCCGGCCGGCACGAAGATGAACACGGCGTCCGGCCTGGCGTCCTTGATGCGCTGGATGAAGGGCGCGAACTCCGGATTGCGCAGCGGGACGCGGATCGCTTCCGTCACCGTGCCGCCGCCCTTGACCAGCTCCGCCTTGAAGGCGTTTTCCGCATCGATGCCCGGGCCGTAGTCGGCCACCAGGGTCACCACTTTCCTGATCTTGTTCTTGACCGCCCAGGTGGCCATGGGCGCCGAAATCTGCGGCAGCGTCATGGAGAAGCGCGCAATGTAGTTGGACTTGGTGGTGATCACCGAGGTGGCCGCGTTCATGATGATCATGGGCTTCTTGGCCTGCTCGGCGATGGGCGCCACCGCCAGCGCTTCCGGCGTCAGGCCGAAGCCGGCCAGGAAGTCGACCTTGTCGCGCACCACCAGTTCCTGCGCCAGGCGCTTGGCGATTTCCGGCGAGGGGCCGGTGGTGTCCTTGATGATGATTTCCACCTTCTTGCCGGCCACGCTGGCGCCGTGCTGCGCCATGTACGCCTTGATGCCCCCCTCCATCTGCTTGCCGTAGTCGGCGAAGGGGCCGGAGAAGGCGGCGATCACGCCGACCTTGATGGTGTCCTGGGCCTGGGCCAGCGGCATGGCGCCCCAGCCGGCGGCGGCCAGTGTGGCAAACGCCACAAATTTTTTCATTTGCATGGTTGTCTCCCGGTTTTATCTGTCGTGAACAAGCGCCTCGGTTGACAAGGCTGCCTGATACTCATAGTATCGAATTTATGTGCGATTAACAACCCATTGTTCGATTATCGCACATACTATAAAACTACTAGGAGACAGCAATGAAGAATACGATCCGCTGCGCGGCTGCGCTGGTGGCTGGCATGGGTGCATCGGCGGCAATGGCGCAGAGCTCGGTGACGGTGTACGGCCTGGTCGACACCGGTGTCGCGTATGTCACCAACGTGAACGCCAACGGCGATTCCGTCACCAAGATGCCTTCCCTGACCAGTTCCTTCCCCTCGCGTGTGGGCTTCCGCGGCGTGGAAGACCTGGGTGGCGGCCTGCAGGCCCTGTTCAACCTGGAAGCTGGCCTGACCCTGGACGGCGGCGGCATGGGGCAGGGCAACCGCCTGTTCGGCCGCCAGGCCACCGTGGGCCTGAAAGGTTCGTTCGGCACCCTGACCCTGGGCCGCCAGGTCAACATGACCTATATCTCGACCCTGAAGTCGGACGTGATGGGCCCGCACCTGTTCGCCATCGGCAGCATCGACGCCTACCTGCCCAACGCGCGCAGCGACAACGCCATCGGCTACCTGGGCAACTTCAATGACGTGGTGGTGGGCGCCACCTACAGCTTCGGCCGCGACACCTCGTCGGCCGGCGGCCCGGCCGCCACCGGCTGCCCGGGCGAGGTGCCCGGCAACTCCAAGGCCTGCCGCCAGTACACCGGTATGCTGGGCTACGAGACCAAGCCCTGGGGCGTGAACGTGGCCTACGATATGATGTACGGGAATACCGGAGCCGCCTTCGGCCTGACCAGCAGCAACAACAGCGACAAGCGCGTGGTGTTCAACGGCTATTTCATGGTCAACGACGTCAAGCTGGCCGGCGGCGTGATCGACCGCACCACCCGCGCTTCCACCGGCCTGACCGAATCGGACCTGTACTTCTTCGGCACCAGCTATCCGATCAATCCCTTCCTGACCCTGGATGCGCAGGTGTCCAAGCGCGACGTGAAGAACAGCGACGCCGACGCCACCCTGGTGGTGGGCCGCCTGACCTACTACCTGTCCAAGCGCACCGCCGTCTATGGCAGCGTGGCGCGCATGAAGAACGCCGGCCTGTCGGCCATCGCCCTCGACGCCGGCGGCACCGTGGGTGTGGGCAAATCGCAGAATGGCATCATGGCCGGCCTGCGCCACACCTTCTAAGCAGACGAGCTGCCCCAGGTGCGGCGCCTAGGGGAGCAAGACTGACAGCTCCTGGGCGCCGCGCAGCAGCACCGGCAGGAATTCCTTTTCCAGCTGTTCCACGCTGACGCGCGCCGCCTGGGCGCCCACGTTCAGCCCGGCCAGCACGGCGCCCGAGGCGCCGCGCACCGGCACCGCGATCGAGCGCAGGCCCAGCTCCAGTTCCTCGTCGTTGACGGCGTAGCCGGCCTGGCGCACCCCGGCCAGGATCTCGCGCAGGCGCTTGGCGGAGGTGACGGTGTGCTCGGTCATGGGACGCAGCCTGGTGCGCTCCAGGTACAGCTCCAGCTGGTCCGGCGGCAAGTGCGCCAGCAGCACCCGGCCCATGGAAGTGCAGTAGGCCGGCAAACGGCTGCCGGTGTTGAGCGCCACCGACATCACGCGCGCGGTCGCCGAGCGCGCCACATACAGGATCTCGCCCTCGTCCAGCACCGCCATCGAGCTCGATTCGTTGAGTTCGCGGCTGATGCTGTTCAGGTAGGGCTGGGCCGACACCGTCAGCGGCGTCGAGGACAGGTAGGAGTAGCCCAGGGTCAGCACCTTGGGCCGCAGCGAGAAGTTGTTCAGCTCCGCGTCCACGTAGCCCAGCATGCGCAGGGTGTGCAGGCAGCGCCGCACGGCCGCGCGCGGGATGCCGGTCTTCTGGCTGATCTGGGCGATGGTCTGCGGCTTGCGCGAATCGCTGAAGGCGCGCACCACGGCCAGGCCGCGCGCCAGCGAGGTCATGAAACTGGGATCGGTCAGCGCATCGATCTGTTCGGCGATGGTCGGTTCGCGTTCTTCGGCCGCTGCGGCCGGCTGCTTGGGGGAGGCGGGATTCTTGGGCATGGCGAGATTTTAATTCAAGGGACTGTTCCGATAGCTGTTTTTTTCTTGACCGCGCCAGCTCTGCGTGGCTACACTGTGTGTGCGGTAATCAATCATTAGTTCGATTATCGCACAGAACAACGACAAGGCACACATCATGATTGATAAAACCATAGAAACCATGGAGCAGGCCGTGGCCGACATCCATGACGGCGCGACCGTCATGATTGGCGGCTTCGGCAACGCGGGCATGCCCTCGGCGCTGATCGACGCGCTGATCGACCACGGCGCGCGCGAGCTCACCATCGTCAACAACAACGCCGGCAATGGGGAGGCCGGACTGGCCGCGCTGCTCAAGGCCAAGCGCGTGCGCAAGATTATCTGCTCCTTTCCGCGCCAGGCCGATTCGCACCACTTCGACGCCCTGTACCGCGCCGGCGAGATCGAGCTGGAACTGACCCCGCAGGGCAACCTGGCCGAGCGCATCCGCGCGGCCGGCGCCGGCATCGGCGGCTTCTTCACCCCCACCGGCTACGGCACCCTGCTGGCCGAGGGCAAGGAGACCCGCCTCATCAACGGCCGCCACTATGTGCTGGAGTCGCCCATCCACGCCGACTTCGCATTGATCAAGGCGCTGCACGGCGACCGCTGGGGCAACCTGGTGTACCGCAAGACCGCGCGCAACTTCGGCCCCGTCATGGCAATGGCGGCCAAGGTCACCATTGCCCAGGTCAACAAGGTGGTGGCGCTGGGCGAGCTCGATCCGGAAGCGATCATCACCCCCGGCATCTTTGTGCAACGCGTGGTGCAGGAGGCAGCATGAGCATGACACGATATACCCGCGACCAGATCGCTGCGCGCGTGGCGCAGGATATCCACGAAGGCGCCTACGTCAATCTCGGCATCGGCCTGCCGACCAAGGTGGCCAACTACCTGCCGGCCGACCGCGAGATATTCCTGCACAGCGAGAACGGCCTGCTGGGCATGGGTCCGGCCCCGGCGCCCGGCGAGGAGGATGACGACCTGATCAACGCCGGCAAGCAGCCGGTCACCCTGCTGGTGGGCGGCGCCTACTTCCACCACGGCGACTCGTTTGCCATGATGCGCGGCGGCCACCTGGACGTGTGCGTGCTGGGCGCCTTCCAGGTGTCGGAAAAGGGCGACCTGGCCAACTGGCACACCGGCGCGCCGGACGCCATCCCCGCCGTGGGCGGCGCCATGGACCTGGCCCTGGGCGCCAAGCAGGTGTACGTGATGATGGACCACCAGACCAAGACAGGAGAAAGCAAGGTGGTGCGCCAGTGCAGCTACCCGCTGACCGGCGTGGCCTGCGTCAACCGCATCTACACCGACCTGGCGGTGCTGGATGTGACCAGGGATGGTTTGGCCGTCCGTGAAATGGCCCCCGGCCTGACCTTCGAAGAGCTGCAGGCCGTGACCGGCGCGCCGCTGCTGCCCTTGAAATGAATACGGAGAACAGCATGAACGAAGCCTTTATCTGCGACGCCATCCGCACCCCCATAGGCCGCTACGGCGGCGCCCTGAAGGATGTGCGCGCCGACGACCTGGGCGCGCTGCCGCTGCGCGAACTGATGCGCCGCAATCCCGGCGTCGACTGGAAGGAAGTGGACGACGTGATCTACGGCTGCGCCAACCAGGCCGGCGAGGATAACCGCAACGTGGCGCGCATGTCGGCGCTGCTGGCCGGCCTGCCGCAGGAAGTGCCCGGCTCCACCGTCAACCGCCTGTGCGGTTCGGGCATGGACGCCGTCGGCACGGCGGCGCGCGCCATCCAGTCCGGTGACGCCAGCCTGATGATCGCCGGCGGCGTGGAATCCATGACCCGCGCGCCTTTCGTGATGGGCAAGGCCGACAGCGCCTTCTCGCGCAGCGCCAACATCTACGACACCACCATAGGCTGGCGTTTCCCGAACAAGGTGATGAAGGAACTGTACGGCACCGACGCCATGCCGGAAACGGCCGAGAACGTGGCGGTCGATTTCAAGGTGAGCCGCGAGGACCAGGACAAGTTCGCCCTGGCCAGCCAGCAGAAGACCGCACGCGCCCAGCGCGACGGCCTGTTTGCCGACGAGATCATGCCGGTATCGATTCCGCAGAAAAAGGGCGAGCCCATCGTGTTTGCCCAGGACGAGCATCCGCGCGAGACCTCGCTGGAAGCGCTGGCCAAGCTGAAAGGCGTGGTGCGTGCCGACGGCAGCGTCACGGCCGGTAACGCTTCCGGCGTGAACGACGGCGCCTGCGCGCTCTTGATCGCCAGCGCCGACGCCGCCGCCAAACACGGCCTGACGCCGCGTGCCCGCATCGTCGGCATGGCCACCGCCGGCGTGGCGCCGCGCGTGATGGGGATAGGTCCGGCGCCGGCCACGCAAAAGCTGCTGCGCCAGCTGGGCATGACGCTGGACCAGATCGACATCATCGAGCTGAACGAAGCCTTCGCCTCGCAGGGCCTGGCCGTGCTGCGCGAACTGGGCCTGCGCGACGACGACCCGCGCGTCAACCAGCTGGGCGGCGCCATCGCCCTGGGCCACCCGCTGGGCATGAGCGGGGCGCGCCTGGTGACCACCGCCATGTACCAGCTGCACCGCACCGGCGGCCGCTATGCGCTGTGCACCATGTGCATAGGCGTCGGGCAGGGTATTGCCATCGTGATCGAACGCGTGTGATGATCTAGTAACACACCAAGAATGGTTGGAGACAGAAACATGTATAACGAGAAGACAGGCGCAGCCCAGCGGGCGCGCCGCACCCCGGGAGACCGCCATGGGTAATTTCGCCGGCGTCCTGTTTGACGGCATCGCCTACGGCAGCCTGCTGTTCCTCATCAGTGTCGGCCTGTCCGTCACCATGGGGATGATGAACTTCATTAACCTGGCCCACGGCGCCTTCGCCATGCTGGGCGGCTATGTCAGCGTGATGGTGCTGTCGCGCTGGGGCGTGCCTTTCCTGGCCTCGCTGCCGCTGGCCTTCCTGGCCTCGGCCGTGGTCGGGCTGGTGCTGGAGCGCACCCTGTACCGCCGCCTGTACAAGGCCAGCCACCTGGACCAGGTCTTGTTTTCCATCGGCCTGACCTTCATGGCAGTGGCCGGCGCCACCTACTTCTTCGGTCCGACCCAGCAGCCGGTGGTGCTGCCGGACTGGCTGCGCGGCCAGGTGCCATTGCTGGGGCTGGAAGTGGGCGCCTACCGTTTGTTCCTGATCGGCGTGGTGGTGCTGATCACCATCGCGCTGGGCCTGTTGATCGAACGCACCCGCTTCGGCGCCATGATACGGGCCTCGGTGGACAACCAGACCGCCGCCGCGGGCCTGGGCATCAACGTCAGCATGGTGTTCAGCCTGACCTTCGCGCTTGGTTCCGGCCTGGCCGGACTGGGCGGCGGCCTCGGTATCGACGTGCTGGGCCTGGACCCCTCGTTCCCGGTCAAGTACATGGTCTACTTCCTGCTGGTGGTGGCCGTGGGCGGCGCCGGCACCATCAAGGGGCCGCTGCTGGCGGCCCTGATCCTGGGCGTGTTCGACGTGGCCGGCAAATATTATGTGCCTGAAATCGGCGCCTTCGTGATCTACGCCCTGATGGTGCTGCTGCTGATACTGTTCCCCGCCGGCCTGATACGGAGGAAAGCATGAACGCCTTCACCGAAGCCGCCGTCAAGGCGCCATCCACCACGATCCAGACCCCCATGAAGACACCCGCACTGCGCCTGCCCAACGACCGCTGGAAGCCGCTGGAAATCGCCTTCTGGCTGCTGCCGGTGGCGTCCTATTTCGCTTTCCCGAACTACCTGGTGCTGATCTCGCAAATCATGATCGTCGGCCTGTTTGCACTGTCGCTGGACCTGATACTCGGCTATGCCGGCATCGTCTCGCTGGGCCACGCCGCCTTCTTCGGCTTGGGCGCCTATACGGCCGGGCTGCTGGCGGCGCACGGCTGGGGCGAGCCCATCACCGGGCTGCTGGCCGGCGCCATGGTGGCCGGCGTGTCCGGCTTCATCGTCAGCTTCCTGGTGGTGCGCGGCCAGGACCTCACGCGCCTGATGGTCACCCTGGGCATAGGCCTGATGCTGTTCGAGGCCGCCAACAAGGCCGCCTTCATCACGGGCGGCGTGGATGGCTTGTCCGGCATGATGGTCGGCAAGCTGTTCGGCGTGTTCGAGTTCGACCTGAATGGCAACGTGGCCTTCTGCTACAGCCTGGGCGTGCTGTTCCTCGTGTTCCTGGTGCTGCGCCGCCTGGTCAATTCGCCGTTCGGCCTGAGCCTGGTCGGCATCCGCGAAGGCGGACGCCGCATGCCCTCCCTGGGCGTGGACGTGAACCGCCGCCTGACCGCCATCTTCACCGTGGGCGCCACCGTGGCCGGCATCGCCGGTGCGCTGCTGGCGCAGACCACCCAGTTCGTCGGCCTGGACGTGCTGAGCTTCCCGCGTTCGGCCGAACTGGTGATCATGCTGGTGCTGGGCGGGACCGGCCGCCTGTACGGCGCGCTGGTGGGCGCCGCCATCTTCATGCTGGCGCAGGACTACATCGCCGGCTTGGATCCCACCTACTGGCAGTTCTACATCGGCCTGCTGCTGGTGCTGATCGTGCTGTTCGCGCGCGGCGGCGTGCTGGGCGGCCTGGAAAAAATCGTGGCCCGTGTCAAACCGGCGCGCAAGGAGTAACGATGAACCAAGACATGACACTGCGTACCGAAGGCCTGTCCAAGCAGTGGGGCAGTTTCAAGGCCAACAGCGACGTCAGCCTGACCTTCGCGCCGGGCGCGCGCCACGCGCTGATCGGGCCCAATGGCGCCGGCAAGACCACCTTCATCAACCTGCTGACCGGCGCCTTCCAGCCCAGCAGCGGCAAGGTCTACCTGGGCGGCGAGGACATCACCCACCTGCAGCAGCACAAGCGGGTGGCGCGCGGCATGACGCGCACCTTCCAGATCAACACCCTGTTCGCCGGCCTGACGGTGCTCGAATCGGTGGCCCTGGCCATCTGCGAGCGGCGCGGCCTGCAGTCGGTGTGGTACAGGACGGTGGCCAATCATACCGACGTGATCGACGAGGCCATGGCCCTGCTCACCACCCTGAAGCTGGCCAACGAAGCCAATTCGGTCACGCGCAGCCTGGCCTACGGCAAGCAGCGCCTGGTGGAGATCGCGCTGGCGCTGGCCACCAGGCCGCGCATCCTGCTGCTCGATGAACCGGCGGCCGGCATTCCGCAGGCCGAGAGCAAGGAGCTGTTCGAAGTCATCGCCCAGCTGCCGCGCGACGTCACGGTGCTGTTCATCGAGCACGACATGGGGCTGGTGTTCCGCTTCGCCGACCGCATCACCGTGCTGGTGGGCGGCAAGGTGCTGACGGAGGGCACGCCGGCTGACATCGCGGCCGATCCGCGTGTGAAAGAAGTGTATCTGGGGGAGGCTGAACATGGCTGAATTGCTGGCATTGGACAAGGTCACGGCCGGCTATGGCGAATCCATCGTGCTGGAGGACGTGTCCTTCACCATGAACGAGGGCGACAGCCTGGCGCTGCTGGGCCGCAACGGCGTCGGCAAGACCAGCCTGCTGGTGACGCTGATGGGATTGACGCGCCTGCACAAGGGCCGGATCCGCTGGGCCGGGGCCGACATCGCGCGCGTGTCCACCTACAGGCGCTCGCGCTCGGGGCTGGGCTGGGTGCCGCAGGAACGCCATATGTTTCCCTCGCTGACGGTGGAGGAGCACCTGACCGTGGTGGCGCGCCCCGGACGCTGGACGCTGGAGAAAATCTACGAGCTGTTCCCGCGCCTGCAGGAGCGCCGCCTCAACATGGGCAACCAGCTGTCCGGCGGCGAGCAGCAGATGGTGGCCATCGCGCGCGCGCTGATGACCAATCCGCGCATCCTGCTGCTCGATGAACCGATGGAGGGCCTGGCGCCCATCATCGTGCAGGACCTGGTGCGCGTGATACGGCGTTTGGTGCAGGAGGAGGGCATGTCGGTGATCGTGGTCGAGCAGCATGCGCGGCTGGCGCTGTCGCTGACCACGCGCGCCATCGTGCTGGACCGCGGCCGCATCGTGCACGATTCCGACAGCGCCAGCCTGCTGGCCGACGGCGACAAACTCGACCGCCTGGTGGCCGTGGCCTGAGGCGGCTTGTCCCCCTGTCACGCTTGTTGTAGATTGGGGGCATGACGACTTCAGACCATGTTCACCAGGGACCCGGCGTCCGATATGACTACGACTACATTGTCATAGGCTCCGGCTTTGGCGGCAGCGTGTCCGCCCTGCGGCTGGCGGAGAAGGGCTACAGTGTCGCCGTCATCGAGCAGGGGCGGCGCTGGACGCCGGCTAACCTGCCCAGGTCGAACTGGTCGCTGGCCAGCTGGCTGTGGCGGCCCGCGCTGGGCATGCGCGGATTTTTCAGCATGCAGTTCTTCCGCCATGTCGTGGTCCTGCACGGGAACGCGGTGGGCGGCGGCTCCATCACGTATGGGAACACGCTGCTGGTTCCGCCGGACCACGTGTGGCAGCAGGGCAGCTGGGCCGGGCTGCAGGACTGGCAGGCCATCATGCCGGCGCATTACGCCACCGCCAAACGCATGCTGGGCGTGACCACCAACCGCATCCTCGGTCCGGCCGACCTGCGGCTCAAGGAAATGGCGCGGCTGGTTGGCGCCGAACACACTTTTTATCCCACCGAGGTCGGCGTCTTCTTCGGCCAGCCGGGCCAGACCTGTGCCGATCCGTATTTCGGTGGCGAGGGGCCGGAGCGCACCGGCTGCGATGGCTGCGGCGGCTGCATGGTCGGCTGCGGCAAGAACGCCAAGAATACGCTGGACAAGAACTACCTCTACTTCGCCGAGAAGAAGGGCGCCGCGCTGCATGCGGAAACCAGGGTGGTGGACGTGCGGCCGCTGGCCGGGCAGGCCGACGGCGGCGCCGGCTACGAGGTCGAGGTGGTGGCTGTCTCCGGGCCGGAGCGGGGACGGCGCCGGCGCTTCCAGTGCCGGGGCGTGGTGTTCGCGGCCTCCTCGCTGGGCACGCAGGAACTGCTGCTACGTCTCAGGGAAAAGGGATCGCTGCCGCATCTCTCCGCTGCGCTGGGCCGCCATGTGCGCACCAATGCCGAATCGCTGATCGGGGTGCGCTTTCCGGGTTCGCAGGTGGACCTGTCGCGCGGGGTCGCCATCGGCTCCGGCATCCATATCGACCAATACACCCATATCGAAGCGGTGCGCTATCCGGCGGGCTCCGACGCCATGGGCCTGATGACCACCGTGATGACGCTGGGCCGCCCCGGCTGGATCCGCATCCTCACCTGGGCCGCGACCCTGGGCAAGCTGCTGCTGACCCGTCCCGTGACGACGTTGCGCTCGCTGCGTCCCAGGAACTTCGCGCGCGAGACCATGATTTTCCTGTGCATGCAGACGGTGGAAGCGCAGCTGACCATGAAGCTCAAGCGGCGCTGGTTCTGGCCCTTCGCAAAGCAGCTGGCCAGCCACGGCGAGCGCATCCCGACCTTCATCCCGGCCGCCAACGACTTCGCCATCAAGGCCGCCCGGGCCAGCGGCGGCGTGGCGCAGACCTCGATGACGGAGATCCTGTTCAACGTGCCCACCACCGCCCACTGCATGGGCGGCGCGGTGATGGGACGCACGCGCGAGGAGGGCGTGTGCGATGGCCAGAACCGCGTGTTCGGCTACCAGAACATGTACATCTGCGACGGCTCGGTGCTGGGGGCGAATCTCGGCGTCAATCCCAGCCTGACCATCACCGCGCTCACCGAGCACGCCATGAGCCACATCCCGCCGCGCGACCCGGCCAGCGGCGCTTAGAGGAGGTTTGCAAAAAGAGCGGTGTCGGGACGATTTCGCCACATTTATTGTTCAACGAACTTCCAATTCAGGGCGCTAGCTGACGAGCATCAAACCGCGGCGGCGATCCAGATCCCGCAATGTTCAGCGGCGCGACTGCGGAGGTAGACTGTTTTCGATACACATTCCGAAAACCTGACAAGGATGTACTATGGAGTCCGGGCCTGTTGGTCCCATCGTGTATCCGGACAATCCCGATACCGCACCTCGGCGGTTCAAGCCGATAAAAGGTGAGTTCGGCAAGCTCTGCGATGATGGCTCGGTATGGGAGCGGCATACCAGCAGCCACGGCGGTGACCAGTGGAAGCGCTGGATGGATAAGCGATCTTATGAGAGCAGGACTAAGCCCCAGAGTATTTGGCCGGATGGTCGTATAAGGAAATCATGATGGACACGGTACTTTCCTTTGAAAGCCTGTATGAACTATCGATACGCCACTGGCCTGCGTCTATCGATACCAGCAAATTGCTGCCGGGCGGCGAAGGGCGCTATGCAATAGCCGGTTTGGGTGTGATTACGAACGGCATCGAGGCGCGCTACCTGGGTCATCCCCTCGAGGTGCTGCTGCGCGAAATGCATATGGCGATTTACGAGCTGCTCCACAAACTCGCGCGTGACCTCACCGAAGTCAGGCCGTCGGCGATACGCGGCACAGCCGTCAAGGCAATTTTTGACAAGAGGCTGCGCGATGCGTTGCAAACGCCTGAGTTGGGCTGGAACCATGTGGACGTCCGCTTGGTAGAAGAATACCTGTCACCGCCAGCCTTCGTTGCCGCAGACGCCGGTTAAGCTTTCACTCCGGCACGCGGTCGATGAACTCCGACACCGGCAGCATATAGCCGGGATAACGCTCGCGCAGGCTGTTCAGCTCGTTCAGCGTGCCGGACAAATGCTTGCGCAGCCATTCCTGTGCGCCGGCCGGGTCGCCCTTGGCGATGGCCTCGGCGATGCCGGTGTGCTCCTCCAGCACGGTCTGCGCCTTGCCGCTGAGCGGCACGTGCAAACGCCGCAGCCGGTCCAGGTTGCCGCTGGCGCCGCGTATCATGTGCCACACCGTCATCAGCTGCGCCGCCTCGTACATGGTGCGGTGGAATTCCTGGTCGAACCGGATGAAGCCGCCGATATCCTCCACCTCCAGGCAGGCGCGCTGCCTGGCCACGGCTGAACGCAGCGCCTTCACGATATCGGGATTGGCCGCCTTGGCCAGGCCGTGCACGATTTCCAGCTCCACCGACAGGCGCAGCACGTGCATCTGGCGCGCCGAATCCAGGTCGATGGCGCGCACCCGGGTCAGGTGCTGGGGAAAAATCTCCACCAGCCCCTCTTTTTCCAGGCGCGACAAGGCGTCGCGCACCGGCATGGGTGACAGGTCCAGCGCTTCCGCCACCTGGGTGCGCGACAGCGCCGTGCCCGGCTTGAGCGCCAGGGTGACGATCTGCTCGCGCAAGTGTTCATAGACCTGCGACGCCGCGCTGCGGCTGCGGTCCAGGCGGAACGTGGCGGACAAATTCTCCATATTCATGTCGTTGGGAAACTGTGGCATAGGCGGGAGCCGATTCTATCACGCTGCCAGAGCGGCCAGAAAAGCGGTGGCGCCAGCCGCAAAGTTCCGCTACACTAACTGGGATCGCAGTAACCTAGGATCCCAGCAACCGGGATCCCCATGCAACCCAACAACAGGCGCGAGACATGAAGCACACCCCAACCATTACAGAGATGCAAGTCATCCCCGTCGCCGGCCGCGACAGCATGCTGCTCAACCTGTGCGGCGCCCACGCGCCGTACTTCACGCGCATCCTGGTACTGCTCAAGGACAGCGCCGGCAACACCGGCATGGGCGAAGTGCCCGGTTCGGCCGGCATCCTGCTGACGCTGGAAAAAGCCATTCCGCTGGTGATGGGCACCGAGATCGCGCGCTACAACCGCACCCTGAACGCCATGCGCGACGCCATCGCCGGCAAGGCCAGCCACCAGGTCAGCAACGCCGCCGAGGAAGCGGTGCTCAAGCAGCCGCACGAAATCAACCTGCGGCTGGAAAACGTGGTCACCGCCGTCGAGGCGGCGCTGCTGGACCTGCTGGGCCAGCACCTGGGCGTGCCGGTGTGCGAACTGCTGGGCGGCGGACAGCAGCGCAGCCACGTGCCCATGCTGGCCTATCTGTTCTACATCGGCGACCGCCAGCGCACCGACTTGCCCTACCAGACCGGCGAGGGCCAAAGCGGCTGGTACCAGCGGCGCCACCAGGAAGCGCTGACGCCCGAGGCCATCGCCGACCTGGCCGCCGCCAGCGTCGACAAATATGGCTTCCGCGACTTCAAGCTCAAGGGCGGCGTGATGCGCCCCGAGGAGGAAATCGAAGCGGTGGCCGCCATCAAGCGCCGCTTCCCCGAATCGCGCGCCACGCTGGACCCGAACGGCGCCTGGACCCTGGAACAGGCCATCGCCGCCTGCCGTGGCCAGGGCCACATCCTGGCCTATGCCGAAGATCCCTGCGGCCCCGAGAACGGCTATTCCGGGCGCGAGATCATGGCCGAATTCAAACGCGCCACCGGCATCCCGACCGCCACCAACATGGTGGCCACCGACTGGCGCCAAATGGCCCATTCGCACTTGCTGGGCGCGGTCGACATCCCGCTGGCCGATCCCCACTTCTGGACCATGCAGGGTTCGGTGCGCCTGGCGCAGCTGTGCCACGACTGGGGCCTGACCTGGGGTTCGCACTCCAACAACCACTTCGACGTGTCGCTGGCCATGTTCACCCACGCCGCCGCCGCCGCCCCGGGCAAGATCACCGCCATCGACACCCACTGGATCTGGCAGGAAGGCGAAGAGCGCCTGACCCGCGAGCCGCTGCAAATCGTTGGCGGCCAGGTGGCGGTGCCCGAGCGTCCGGGGTTGGGCGTGGAACCGGACATGGAGCGCATCCAGCAGGCCCACGCGTTGTACAAGAAGGTGGCCGGCGGCGCGCGCGACGATGCGATGGCGATGCGTTACCTGATTCCCGGCTGGAGCTATGACCCCAAGCAGCCCAGCATGGGCCGCTGAGCACCCCCACATAAAAACTATATCAACACCAGGAGACCCCCTTTGAAAAAGAAAGTACTCACCAAGGCAGCGCTGGCGCTGCTGGCCCACGGCGCCTGGGCGCAATCGAACGTCACCATGTACGGCGTGGTCGACGCCGGCCTGGCGCTGGAAAACGGCAACAAGGACGGCGCGGTGCGCAAGCTCACCGGTGGCATCGCTTCCGGCTCCCGGCTCGGCTTCAAGGGCACGGAAGACCTGGGCAACGGCGGCTATGCCCTGTTCCAGCTGGAAGCAGGGATACAGGCCGACACCGGCGCCTCGGCCCAGGGCGGCGTGCTGCTCGGGCGGCAGGCCTTTGTCGGCGTCGGCAGCCGCGAGCTGGGCGCCATCACGCTGGGACGCCAGTACGCGCCGCACTACCTGGCGGCGGTGTTTGCCGACCCCTTCGTCAGCGGCACCTCGGCCGACGAAAAGAACCTGATCAACGCCGTCTCCAACGGCGGCCGCATGGACAACAGCATCAAGTACGCCAGCCCGGTATCGCTCGGCTTCAGCGGTGAACTGGTGTACGCGGCGGGCGAGGTGGCCGGCAATGCCGCTGCCGGGCGCTCCCTGGGCGGCGTGCTGGCCTATGCGGCCGGTCCGCTGGCGGTGCGCCTGGCCTACCACGACAAGAGCAACGAGACGGCCACGGTGCAGCTGGCCAGCGCGCGCAACACCCTGCTGGCCGCCACCTACGACTGGAGCGTGGCCAAGCTGTACCTGGCGTATGGCGTCAACAAGGGACCGCTCAGCTCCACCCTGCGCAACGCGAACAATCCCTATGGCTACGCGGTGGCGCCGGTGGCCACTTCGGTCACGCGCGACAGCACCGACACCCTGGTGGGCGTCAGCGTGCCGATCGAGCGCCACACCCTGCTGGCCTCGTGGATACACAAGAACGATAAAGAACGGGGCAACCAGGACGCCGACCAGTTCGGCCTGGGCTACCGCTACAACCTGTCGCGCCGCACCGACCTGTACGCGATCTACGCGCGCATGCTGAACAAGAACGGCGCCAGCTACACGCTGGGCAACGCCGCCGATGGCGGCACCGGCAACCGCGCCATCGACCTCGGCATACGGCATACCTTCTGAGACTGGAGACTATCGTGCATCACACCGACGCAACCCAAGGCCAGGCGGAGAACCCGCTGCTGGAGCAAGCGATCAGCAAGGTGAAGTGGCGCATCCTGCCGCTGTTCGTCATCATGTTCATCGCCAATTACATCGACCGCGTGAATATCGGCTTCGTGCGGCCGCACCTGAGCGCGGACCTGGGCATAGACGCCGCCGCCTTCGGCTTCGGCGCCGGCCTGTTCTTCGTCGGCTACGCGCTGTTCGAAGTGCCGTCGAATATCATGATGCAGCGCTTCGGCGCCAAGGCCTGGCTGACCCGCATCATGTTCACCTGGGGCCTGGCCGCCACCGCCATGGCTTTCGTGCAGGGCGCGCACTCGTTCTATGCGCTGCGCTTCCTGCTGGGCGTGGCCGAGGCGGGCTTCTTCCCTGGCGTGGTGTTCTACTTCACCCGCTGGCTGCCGCGCGCGGAACGCGGCAAGGCCATGGCGATCTTCCTGAGCGGCTCGGCTGCGGCGTCCATCCTGTCCGGCCCTGTCAGCGGCGGACTGCTGCAGATCGAGGGTGGCGGACTGCATGGCTGGCAGTGGATGTTCATCATCGAGGGCATGTTCTCGGTGCTGCTGTGCGGCGTGGTGTGGAAGCTGCTGGATTCCGATCCGCAGGACGCGAGGTGGCTGAGCAAGACCGAGCGCGAGGTGCTGATCGCGGAAATCGCGGCCGAACAGAAGGAGCGCGAGGCCGCCAATGTGCAGCCGCACGGCAGCAGCCTGCGCCTGCTGCGCGATCCGCAGATCGCCTTGTTCTGCCTGATCTACTTCCTGATTTCGCTGACCATCTATGGCTCCACCTTCTGGCTGCCGACCATCATCAAGAAGATGGGCCATTACAGCGAATTCCAGGTGGGCTTGTTCAACTCGGTGCCGTGGATCATCTCCATCGTCGCGATGTACATCTTTGCCGCGCTGGCGCAGCGTTACAAGAACCAGCAGGCCTGGGCGGCATCGGCCTTCGCGGTGGCCGGCTGCGGCATGTTCGCCTCGGCGTCCACGGGCGACCCGGTGTACAGCTTCGTGGCGATCTGCTTTGCCGCGATCGGCTTCAAGGCGGCGTCTTCGCTGTTCTGGCCGATTCCGCAATCCTACCTGGACGTGCGCATCGCGGCGGCCGTGATCGCGCTGATCAATTCGCTGGGTAACCTGGGCGGCTTCGTCGCCCCGACCGCCTTCGGCATGCTGGAACAGCGCACCGGTTCCATCCAGGGCGGCCTGTACGGCCTGGCCACCGCCTCGCTGCTGGGCGCGGTGCTGGTGTTCTTCGCCCGCAACCGGCCACGCAAGGATGGACCGGGGCAGCTGGCCCACGCCGCCAGCTGAGGCGTGCCGGAGCCGGGCCAGTTGCTGTACACTGGCTTGGTGATTTCTTGGGAGAGCGTCGTGAACAGGTTGCCATCAAGCCCACGCCCATCGGCGGCCTTGAACTTGATGCGCAGTGCCGTGCGTGAAGTGGCCAGTAAGTTTCCTGTAACGAATTTACGCATCTTTGGATCGGTACTGCACGGGACGGACAAGGTGGGAAGTGATCTCGACCTGTTGGTGGATGCCTTGCCCGGCGCGACCTTGTTTGATCTTGGTGGATTGCAGGATGAGCTGGAGTCCTTGCTTGGGGTTCGCGTGGACGTGCGTACTCCTGGCGACTTGCCGCTCCGGATACGTGCCAGGGTGGTAGGGGAGGCGCAGCCACTATGACCGACCAGCGCCTGTCCGACTATCTCGCGCACATCCGGGGTGCCATAGCCGATGCGTACAGCTTCGTTGACGGGATGAGTCACGAAGATTTCCTGGATGACAAGCGTACCCAGCAGGCAGTTATCATGAGCATACTTATTGTCGGTGAGGCTGCGACCAAACTGATGTCTGTCTATCCCGGCTTTATCGAGCAACATCCGGAAATACCGTGGCGTAGCATGCGTAGTACGCGCAATCGCATTGCACATGGTTATTTCGATGTCGACCTGGATGTGCTCTGGGAAACTGTGCAGAATAGCCTTCCCGAATTGTTGCAAAATCTAGACGCTGTTACTGATGACGACGATGAGTGAGGGCGGCTACCTATCTGTCCGGCGCCATTGCCACCACGATGGCGCCGTTTTTAGTTCAAATGTCTAGCACCATCACTGGCGTACGGGCGCGTGAGACGCACGGCAGGAAGCAGTTGTTGGCGGCGCGCTCCGGGGCGGTAAGCACGCTGTCCTGGTGGTCCGGGACGCCTTGCAGCACCGTGGTGCGGCAGGTGCCGCAGACGCCCACTTCGCATGAGCTGTCGATGGCGATGCCGGCGTCCTGCAGGCAGACCAGGGCGGTGCTGCCGGCCGGCACCGTGATGTCGCGGCCGGAGCGGGCCAGGCGCAGGATGAAGGTTTGCGCGCCGGCGTCCGGTGCCGGAGCGGTGAACGATTCCTGGTGTACCGCGTCCGGTCCCAGTCGGGCCCTGGCCGCCTGCGTGACGGCCTCCATGAACGGCCCGGGACCGCAGACATAGGCATGCGCACCCGTCGGCGCGGCGTTAAGCAGCTGCGCGATGCGGGCTGCCCTGTCGGATGGCGTGTGGCCGCAGTGGATATCCGTGTGCTGCGCCAGGGCGCCGTCGCCGCGCAGTTCATCGGCAAAAGCGATGCTGGCCTCGTCGCGCGTGAAGTAGGCCAGGCGGAAGCGCTCGCCACGGCGCAGCAGGGCATACGCCATGGACAACACCGGCGTGATGCCGATGCCGCCCGCGAACAGCAGATGCATGGGCGCCGCTGGCGCCAGCGCGAAGGCGTTGCGCGGCGTACCGATACCGAGCGTGCCGCCCACACGCGCTGTGTCGTGCAGCCACGCCGAGCCGCCGCGCGACTGCGGTTCGCGCTTGACGGCGATGCGGTAGCTCTCGCCCGACGGCGCCCGGCAGCACAACGAATACTGCCGCACCAGTCCATTGCCCAGCGTGACATCGATATGCGCACCGGCCTCGTACAGAGGCAGCGGCGCGCCATCGGGCGAACGCAGTTCCAGCACGCGGATGCCGCCCGCATCGTGGATGGCAGTGATGACGGCATCCATGGCCTAGTTCTCCACCGTGTGCAGCGTCACGATGCGGCGTGCGCGGTTGGCGCCGGCGTCGACGTGGATATCGACCTGCGGCGCGCCGCCGAACTGGCGCATGTTGCGGTACTGCGCTTCGATGATGACGCGGTCTTCCTCGAAAGTCTGCTCGGTCTGGCGGTACACCAGCTCCAGATTGTCCGGCTGGTCCGGATGCGCGGACGCCGCCATGGTCCAGAAATAATGCGAAGTGCTTTCCGTCTCCGGCGTGATGCCGTGGAAGCCGCGCATGTGGAAGCCGCCCCGTTCCGGATTTTCCAGCGGCTCGGCGCCGGCATCCACCGCGCCGGTGAAAATGTTCAGGTGGGTCAGGTGGAAGTCGATCTCCTGCCAGCGGTCGATCAAGCCCTTGAAGGGCCAGGCCGCCGCATAGGTGGCGGGCGGCTGCGAGGACTTCATCCAGCGCACCACGCGCACATGGTCGCCTTCCGAATTGACCGTGGTGGGCGCCTCCATGTGCACCTTGGCGTTGCCGCCGATGGTCTTGCCGTGCACATAGCCGACGTGGCTCAGGTCCAGCAGGTTATCGTGGATCAGCTGGTAGGGCGCCTGGTAGTGGAAGGCGCCGCCCTTGTAGCGGTAGCGCGGATTCTCGTGCGCGGCCACTTCCGGCGGCGGGCCGGGCGGCGCCGCATCCGGCTCGGCGCCGAACCAGACCCAGATCACCTGGTTGCGTTCCGCTGCGTGGTAGGCCTTGACCCTGGCCTTGCCGGGGATGCGCACCTGGCCGGGAATCTCGACACACTGGCCGGCGCCGTCGTACAGCAGGCCGTGGTAGCCGCAGCGTATGCCGCCGTTTTCCAGCATGCCGCAGGACAGCGGCACGCTGCGGTGGCAGCAGCGGTCCTCCAGCGCGGCGACGCCGCCACCGGGCTTGCGGAACAGGACGATGGGCTGGTTCAGCAGGGTGCGCGCCACGGGCTGGTCCTGCAGCTCCCAGGCGAAACCTGCGACATACCATTGATTGAGCGGGAACATGGTGATCTCCTCCTGTGCTGGTTATTTGGCGGGATCGCGCACGCCGTCGTAGCGGTCGATCTCGGTGGCGGCATATTGGCCGCTGGCTTGCTTGTCGATGCGGCGGATGTAGATGGTCTGGACGATGTCGTTGCGCGCGTCCAGGGCCACTGTGCCGCGCGGGCTGCTGGCGCTGTAGCCCTTGAGCGCCGCCATGAAGCCGGCGCCGCCGGCGTCGCCCCTGGTCTTGTTCAGCGCGGCGGCGATCAGCGCCATGCCGTCGTACGCGGCCACGGCCTGGAAGTTGGGCTGGAAGCGGCCACCTACGGTCTTGGAGAAAGCTTCCAGGAAGGCGGCGTTTTCCGCGCCGGGACGGGAAAAGGCGTAGAAGCCGGCCGTGTAGATGCCGGCCATGGAAGGACCGGCCGCATCCAGCACGTCGCCGTCGGCCCAGCCTTCGCCGCCCAGGAAGCGGATGCCGGCCTTGTCCAGGCCCTTTTCGCGGTAGCCCTTCATGAAGGCCACCATGGGCTGGCCGTTGGGCAGGAACACGTGGATGGCGTCCGGTTTGGCGTCCTTGATGCGCTGCAGGTAGGCGCTGAAATCCACCGTGGACAGCGGTACCTTGACCGATTCCACCCTGGTGCCGCCCAGCGCCGTGAAGCTGGTGCTGAACCAGCTGTCGGCATCCTGGCCCGGCGCGTAGTCCGCCACGATGGAGAACACACGGCGCGAGCCGGTCTTGTAGGCCCATTCCGCCAGCGGCTTGACCGACTGCGCAATGGTGTAGGAAGTGCGCGTCACGTAGGGCGAGCGGCTGGTGATGGCCGAGGCGGCGGCGTTCATGATGACCATGGGCTTGCGGGCGCGGTCGGCAATGCTGGCCGCCGCCATGGCGTTGGGCGTGAACACGAAGCCGGCCAGGATGTCGGCCTTGTCGCGGCTCAGCAGTTCGGTGGCCAGGCGTTTGGCCACTTCCGGCTGCGGGCCGGTGTCGTCCTTGTAGATCACGGCCAGCTTCTTGCCGGCCACAGTGTCGCCATGCATGCGCAGCCAGGTGGCTATGCCGGCCTTCATTTGCTCGCCGCTCTGGGCGGCGGAGCCGCTGAGCGAGGTGATCACGCCGATGCGCACGGTGGCATCGTCGGCGGCGGTGGCGGGCAGGGCCAGCGACAGCAGTGCGCAGCATAGCGCGCGGGCGATATGTTTCATGCTTGGTCTCCGTTATGGTTATGGTGGTCTTTAACTTCAGTTTGAGCGATCATCAGGTATCGCAAACTATTTGAAAATAGAATTTTCCGCATAATGTTTATGCGAAAATCAAATTCGGCATGAACCAGTTCGATCTCAACCTGCTGCCGGTGGCGCTGGCCATCTATGAGGAACGCAGCGTCAGCGGCGCGGCGCGCAAGCTGGGCATGAGCCAGCCTGCCGTCAGCGTGGCGCTCAACAAGCTGCGCACGGCGCTGGCCGACCCCCTGTTCGTGCGCACGGCGCGCGGCATGGAGCCGACTCCGCGCGCCGCCACCCTGATCAGCCCCACCCGCGACATCCTGCAGCGGCTGCAGAACGACGTGCTGGCCAGCGAGCAGTTCAACCCGGCCAGCACCGACCGCCGCTTCACGCTGGCGCTGTCCGATATCGGGGAAATGACGTTTCTACCGCGCCTGCTGGAGCGGCTGCGGCGCGATGCGCCGCATGCGTCCATCTGTTCGGTGTCCATGGACCCGGCCGAATTGCAGCTGGCGCTGGAGCAGGGCGAGGTGGACCTGGCGGTGGGCTATTTTCCGGACCTGAAGAACCGCAATTTCTTCCAGCAGCGGCTGTTCTCGCACTCCTTCGTGTGCCTGCTGGGCGCCAGCCATCCTTACCGGCACAAGCGCATGAGCATGGAGCAGTTTTTGAAGATGGGCCATGCAGTGATACGCGCCGGGGGCCGCAGCCAGGAGCTGTTCGAGCAATTCCTCGTGCGGCAGAGGATAGAGCGCAGGGTGGTGCTGCTGACGCCGCACTTCATGTCCATTCCCTTCCTGATCGCGGGCAGTGATTTGATGGCGACCGTGCCGCGCGCGGTGGGGGAAAGTTTTGCGCAGTTCGCCGATATCAAGCTGGTCGAACCGCCGCTGGAGATACCGCGCTTCGACCTCAAGCAGCACTGGCACCGCAAGTACGCCAAGGATGGCGCCAATGCCTGGCTGCGGTCCGTGATCCTTGAATTATTCAGCGACCCGTGACCTTGTGGCGAGGGGCGCGCGGCTTTGCTCGTTGTTCCCGTCCACCAGCTTGGTGAGCAGTTCCATGAACTGCAGCTGCTCCTCGCCGGACAGGGGCGCCAGCAGCCGCTTGCGCAGGCGCTGCGAGCCTGGGATCAGGCTGTCGAGCAGCTGCTCGCCGGCCGCCGTGATGGTCAGCGCGCGCTGGCGGCGGTTGTGCGGGATCACCTTGCGTTCCAATAGCCCCTTTTCCTCCAGCCGCGCGCACACGGTGGCGCCGGTGGAAGTGTCGATGCCGGTCAGCGCGGACAGGGTGACCTGGTCGGTGCCCGGATGCTGGGTGAGGTTGCGCAGTATCGCGTACTGCACCGGGGTCAGCTCCGTGCCCATTTCATCGATGAAGATGGAGACGGAAATCTGCTGCGCGCGCCGCAGCAGGTGGCCGGGATGTTCGTACAGGTTGATCAATTTGCTTTCGGGTTCGGACATGGAGGTCTCTGTTGTGCGGCGCCGCATCGAATTCAGTTTACAACGCGGTGCGAGTGTCTATACTTTACTATATTCAGTGCGCTGAATATATAAAGAATAATCAGATAAAAGCAAGCAAAGGAGACCTCATGTACCCCAAAAACACCTGGTACGTGGCCTGCACCCCCGACGAGATCGAGGGCAAGCCGCTGGGACGCCAGATCTGCGGCGAGAAAATCGTGTTCTATCGCGGCGCGGGAGGCAAAGTGGCGGCGGTGGAGGACTTCTGTCCGCATCGCGGCGCGCCCCTGTCGCTGGGCTTTGTGCGCGACGGCCAGCTGGTGTGCGGCTACCACGGGCTGGAAATGGGCTGTGACGGCAAGGCCATCAGCATGCCGGGCCAGCGCGTGCGCGGCTTCCCGTGCATCCGCAGCTATGCGGTGGAGGAGCGCTACGGCTTCATCTGGGTCTGGCCGGGCGAAAAAGAGAAGGCCGATCCGGCCCTGATTCATCACCTGGAATGGGCCGACAATCCGGAATGGGCCTACGGCGGCGGCCTGTATCACATCAACTGCGACTACCGCCTGATGGTGGACAACCTGATGGACCTGACCCACGAGACCTACGTCCACGCCTCCAGCATAGGCCAGAAGGAAATCGACGAGGCCCCGGTCACCACAAAGATCGAAGGCGAGCAAGTGGTCACCAGCCGGTTCATGGAAAACATCATGGCGCCGCCGTTCTGGCGCGCGGCCCTGCGCGGCAACGGCCTGGCCGACGACGTGCCGGTCGACCGCTGGCAAATCTGCCGCTTCACCAAGCCCAGTCACGTGCTGATCGAAGTCGGCGTGGCGCATGCGGGAAAAGGCGGCTACCACGCCGACCCGGCGCACAAGGCCTCCAGCATCGTGGTCGACTTCATCACGCCCGAAACCGAGACCTCGCACTGGTATTTCTGGGGCATGGCGCGCAACTTCCGCCCGGACGACAAGGAACTGACCGCCACCATACGCGAAGGACAAGGTAAGATCTTCGGGGAAGACCGGGACATGCTGGAACTGCAGCAGCAGAACATCCTGCGCCATCCCGAACGCAAGCTGCTGATGTTGAACATCGACGCGGGCGGGGTGCAGTCGCGCCGCATGATAGACCAGATGCTCGAGCAGGAGCGGGCCGCATGAATACCATGAAGGTGAGCGTGGCCCGCAAGCAGGAGGAGGCGGAGGGCATCAGCAGCTTCGAACTGGTCAGCCTGGACGGCCAGCCGCTGCCGCCATTCACGGCCGGCGCGCATATCGACGTGCACGTGAAGCCGGGACTGGTGCGCCAGTACTCGCTGTGCAATCCGCCCCATGAGCGCCACCGCTATGTGATCGGCGTGCTGCGCGATCCCTCCTCGCGCGGCGGCTCGCAGGGCATGCACGACGATATCCACGCCGGCGCCCAGCTGGAGATCAGCGAGCCGAAAAACCATTTTCCGCTGGTTCCGCTGGCGGACGGCAAGCGCAGCCTGCTGCTGGCGGGCGGCATAGGCGTGACGCCCATCCTGGCCATGGCGGAGGAACTGGCAGCGCAGGGCGCTGACTTCGAGCTGCACTACTGCACCCGCTCGCCCGAGCGCACCGCCTTCCGCGAGCGCATCGCGCAGGCGCCGTATGCGGCGCGTGTCCATTATCACCACGACAGCGGCCCGGCGGAGCAGAAGTTCGACCTGGCCGCGCTGCTGGCGTCCGCCGATCGCGGCGCCCATCTCTATTTGTGCGGCCCGGGCGGCTTCATCGACCATGTGCTGGCCGTGGCCAAGGAACACGGCTGGCCCAGGGAGCAGGTGCACCTGGAATACTTCGGCGCGGCCGCTACGCCTGCGCAGGGAGGCGACCAGCCCTTTGACGTGAAGATTGCCTCCACCGGCAAGGTATACACGATACCGGCCGACCGCAGCGTGCTGCAGGTGCTGGGCGAGCAGGGCGTGTTCATTCCTGCGTCCTGCGAGCAGGGCGTGTGCGGCACCTGTTTGACCAAGGTCCTGGAAGGCGTGCCCGATCACCGCGACCTGTACCTGACCGAGGAGGAGCAGGCCGCCAACGATATTTTCACCCCCTGCTGCTCGCGCGCGCGCAGCGCCACTTTAGTGCTGGACTTATAAGCTGCAACAACGACCATAAAACAGGAGACAAGCATGCCAGAACAAATCAACAGCCAGCGTCGTCACCTCGTGCTGGGCGCCGCCGCCTTGTCGGCCGGCGTCCTGCCGTCCATCGGCCGGGCGGCCGAGCCGCTCAAGGTCGGGCTGATCGTGCCCATGTCCGGGCCCTTCGCTTCGACCGGACGCCAGATCGAGGCCGCCGTGAAGCTGTACATGCAGCAGAACGGCGCCAGCGTGGCCGGGCGCCCGGTGGAAATCATCCTCAAGGACGACGGCGGCGTGGCGCCGGACGTGACCAAGCGCCTGGCCCAGGAACTGATCTCGCGCGACAAGGTGCAGGTGCTGGCCGGCTTCGGTCTGACCCCGCTGGCCTTTGCCGCCGCCCCGGTGGCCACCCAGGCCAAGGTTCCCATGATCGTGATGGCGGCCGCCACCTCGGTGATACCGCAGCGCTCGCCCTACATCGTGCGCACCGGCTTCACGCTGGCGCAGGTGACGGCCCCCATGGCGCAATGGGCCGCCAGGAACAAGATCCGCAGCGTGGTGACCTTCGTCAGCGACTACGGTCCTGGACTGGATGCGGAGAAGGTGTTCGTCAAGGACTTCGGCGCCAATGGCGGCAAGGTGCTCGACAGCCTGCGCGCGCCGCTGCGCAATCCGGACTACGCGCCCTTCCTGGCCAAGGTCAAGGACTTGAAACCCGATGCGCTGTTCGTGTTCGTGCCGTCCGGCGAGGGCGCTGCGGTGCTCAAGCAGTTCACCGACCGTGGCCTGGCGCAGGCCGGCATCCGCCTGATCTGCACCGGCGACGTGCTGGACGACGACCTCATGCCCAGCATAGGCGCGGCCGCCAACGGCGTGGTGAGCAGCCATCACTATTCGGCGGCCCATCCGTCGCCGGAGAACAAGGCCTACGTGGAAGCCTTCGGCAAGGCCAACAAGGGCATGCGTCCCAACTTCCATTCGGTGGGCGCGTATGATGGCATGCATTTGCTGTACCAGGCGCTCAAGCAGACCAATGGCGATAGCAGCGGGGACAAGCTGCTGGCCGCGATGAAGGGCATGAGCTGGACCAGCGTGCGCGGCCCGGTGAGCATCGATGCCGAGACGCGCGACATCGTGCAGAACGTCTACATCCGCAAGGCGGAAGCCGGCAATGGCGGCTACTTCAACGTGGAGTTCGACAAGATCGAGAAGGTGCGCGATCCTGGTGTCTAAGCCGTTCCCGCTTTGAAGACGGCCGGCGCGTGCGCCGGCCGTTGGCGTTTACAGCCCAGCGATAAAGCCGGTGACGGCCTGCGTGAAGGCTAGCGGCTGCTCGGCGTAGCTGATGTGCGAGGCTTCCTTCAGCACTTCCAGGCGGGCGCCTGGGATGGCGGAGGCCAGCGTCTGCGCCATCTCGACCGGCGTGCCCTGGTCCAGCTCACCGGCGATCACCAGCGTCGGCACGGCGATGCCGCCCAGGCGCGCCGTGGTGTCCACCGTGCCGACCGCGTTGCAGCAGCCCACGTAGCCGACCGCATCGGTGCTGGTCAGGCGGCGGCGGTAGCGCGCCACGGTGGATGCGTGCTGCGCGCGGAAGCCTTCGTGGAAGTAGCGGCCCATGACGGCGTCCGCGATCACGTCGATGCCTTGCGCACGCACGGTGGCTATGCGCTGCTGCCACACGGCGCGCGCCGCCTCGGGATAGCCGGAAGTGGTATTGGCCAGCACCAGCGCCCTTACCAGCGCGGGATGGCGCAGGGCCAGCTCCTGGCCCACCATGCCGCCCATCGACAGGCCTATCCACACCACCGGACCGGTATCGAGTTCGCGCAGCAGGCGCGCGGCGTCGTCGGCCAGGTCGGCCATGGCGTACAGGCCGTCCGGCGAGTCCGAGCCGCCGTGGCCGCGATGGTCGTAGACGATCACACGGTTATCCTCGGCCAGCAGGTTGGCCAGCGCATCCCACATGGCCAGGTCGCAGCCCAGTGCATGGCTCAGCACCACGGTGTGGCGCGGCGCCTTGCCGTTGCGCGGCGCACGCACGCTGTAGTGCAGGGCGGGTGTGCTGGCGGTGCGGCCTTCGCGGCCGGCGCCGGGGTGGCTGGTGGCGGCCGGCGCCAGCGGTTCGACCTCATAGCCGATTTGCGGACCGACTTCGCGCAGGATGGCCAGCGCGTGGGTGAAAGCGGTATTGGCGGCCGGGACGCCGGCGTAGATGGCGGACTGTATCAGCACTTCCTTGAGCTGGTCGGGGGTCAGCTTGCTGGCCTCGTCGCCCAGCAGTGCGGCGCGCACGTGCAGGTCGAATTCCTCCCAGCGCCCCAGGGCGATGGTGATGGACAGGACGATGCAGCGGCGCGTCTTGTGTTCCAGGCCGGGACGGCCCCAGATTTCATGCCAGGCAAAGCGCGTGATGAGGTTCTGGAATTCGGCGTTGAAACTGTTCGCATTGTTCAGCGAACGGTCCACCCAGGCGTCACCCAGGATGCCGCGGCGGTTGGTCAGGCCACGCTCGAAGTCGTGGTCGAAGGGATCGTAGCTCATTTGCTGGCCTTGTGATAGGAATGGGCCGCATTCAGCGCGGCGATCTCGTCCCGCAGCGTGTGCAGCTGGGCGCGCGCCAGGCGCTGCCCCGGCCCGGTGGCGGCCACGGGATCGAACAGGGTGTTCAGATGCTCCAGGTCGACGTGGGCCTGGAGCTGGGCATCGGCTTGCACCGCGTCAGCCAGCACGTCGGCCAGGTTGCGCTGGCTGGACAGGGCCTCGCCCGTCATTTTCTCCAGCAGGCTGTGGGCCTGGGGGCGGCCGATGGCGCCCGCCAGGTAAGCCGATGCGGCTTCGGCGAACACCAAGCCTTGCAGCGCGTCGATGTTGCGGCGCATGCGATCTTTATCCACCGTCAGCCCGGCAAAGGCATCGTTGAGCGCCTGCAGCGAGCCGTGCGCGCTCAGGAACAGCTGCGGCCATTCGGCCAGCTCGGCCTGCCAGTTGCCCAGGCCGCGCTCATGCTGCTGGCCCATGGCCGCCAGCAGGGCGGCAGCATGCTGCGGCGTGCGGGTGGCGGCGGCCAGCGCGATCATGGACGATACCGGATTGCGCTTGTGCGGCATGGCCGAGGAACCGCCACGGCCATTGCCGGACGGTTCCGCCAGTTCGGCGATCTCGCCCTGCGCCATCAGGCTCAAGTCGGTGGCCAGCTTGCCCAGGCTGCCCGTCAGCACGGCCACTTCCAGGCCCAGGCGCACCCACTCGTCGCGCTGGGTGTGCCAGGCAGCGTCGGCGGCCTTCAAGCCCAGGGCGGCGGCCACGCGGCGCGCCACGGCGGGGCCTTGCTCGCCCATCACCGCCAGGGTGCCGACGGCGCCGCCCAGCTGCAGCTGCAGCGCGCGCGCGGCTTGCTCGCGCAGGCGCGCGCGGGCCCGCACCAGCGGCGCCAGCCAGCCGGCGGCCTTGAAGCCGAAGCTGGTCACTTGCGCAGGCTGCATCAGGGTGCGCGCCAGCACCGGGGTCTCCAGGTGCTGTTCCGCCAGCAGCAGCAAACGGCCGGTCAGGTCGTGCAGGCCGTCGTCCAGCAGCTGCAGGGCGTCGCGCGTGGCCAGCACCATGGCCGTGTCCAGCACGTCCTGGCTGGTGCTGCCCCAGTGGACCTTGGTGGAGGCTTCCTGGTCGTACAAGGCCACCGCCTTGGTCAGTTCCTTCACCAGCGGAATGGCCAGTGCGCCGGCACGGCGGCCGGCCGTGATCAGGGCCGGGATGTCGTACAGCTGGGCGTTGCACACGCCGGCGATGGCGCGCGCGGCCTGCTGGGTCAGCAGGCCCTCGTCGGCCTGCGCCTGCGACAGCGCCTGCTCGAAACGGAACATGGCTTGTACGATGGCCGCGTCGTCAAACACGGCGATCATGTCGGTGGTGGTCAGGAAGCTGTCGAATATCGATACGCTCACCGGATCTCCCTGGAATCAAGAATAGTCGAAGAACACCGTTTCGCGCGGGCCCTGCATGTTGATCTCCCATTCATATTGGCCGGGGCCGGTCCTGGTGGCGACCAGGGTGGCGCGTCGCGCTTGCGGCACTTGCGACAGTATCGCCGATTCGGCCAGGCCCGGGTCGTCTTCCAGGAACAGGGCGGTGAACTGGTGCTTGACCAGGCCGCGCGCGAACACGGTGATGTAGGCGACAGGCTCGCCGGGCGCCTGCGCCACCTGCGACAGGCGCAGCAGCACACGGCCGGAGTCGTCGCTGGGCACGCGGCGAAAGCCCGGAATGGCTTGCGCGGCTTCCGCGTCGGCCACGTGCGGCTGCCAGGCTTCGATCTGGGCGTCGTTGATGGCGGCGCCGTCGCCGTCGCGGATGATGGCGTTGACGGTGATGGTGGGCGCGCTGGTTTCCAGGCGCTCGGGCGCGGTCATTTCCACCGCCCAGCCCCAGCCCTCGTGCGAGAACGGGCCTATGGTTTGCGAAGTCGTGATTGGCTTGCTCATGTCTGTTCTCCCTTAGATGCCCATGGGCGTGGCGTCGCGGCCGCGCAGTACGATGTCGAATTCATAGCCCAGCATTTCGTCGCCGACGGTGTGTTCGAGGCTGAAGCGCGAGATGAGGCGCTGGCGTGCGGCCAAGTCGGGGATGCTCTGGAAGATGGGATCGTAGTCGAACAGCGGATCGTTGGGGAAGTACATCTGGGTCACCAGTCGCTGTGCGTACACATTGCCGAACAGCGAGAAGTGGATGTGGGCCGGGCGCCAGGCCTTGTCGTGGTTGGCCCAGGGGTAGGGACCGGGCTTGATGGAGACGAAGCGGTAGCGGCCGTCGTCGTCGGTCATCATCTTGCCCCAGCCATTGAAGTTGGGGTCCAGCGGCGCGTTGTGCTGGTCCTTCTTGTGGCGGTAGCGGCCGGCCGCGTTGCATTGCCAGACTTCGACCAGCGAGTTGCGCACCGGTTTGCCGTCTTCATCGACCACGCGGCCGGTGACGACGATTTTCTCGCCCAAGGGCTGGCCCTCGCCGTACGCGGTCAGGTCGGCGTCGTGCGGCAGCAGGATGCGCGGCGAAGGAGCGATATTCTGCACCACCGGCGTGCGCGCATCGAGGCGCAGCAGCGGCTGGGTGGGGCCACGCTTGACGGTGGACTTATACGGGGGATAGACCAGTTCGGGATAAACGCCTGGCGCGATAGCATCGAATTTCAAAGCAGTCTCCTTTGTTGTTAAAAACGGCTTCCGAAACCGCTGTCCTAAACCCGGAAACCCGGTGTCAGGTCTGCCATTGGTACATGAGCCTGCTTATCAAAGGCGAGCCCATGTACTAATGGCAGATCTGACACCAGCGGGTGACACCAGCGGGTGCTAATGGCAGATCTGACACCAGGGGGTGGACACCAGGTGGAGGCCGGGGCTGGGTGTGAGGGAGATAGTAGGGAATGGGCCGCCGAGTGAAAAGATGGGAATTGCATGCTATATTCGCTATGCGCACAAATCGTGCGATATGCGCACAAATACGGACTTTTCTGCATCATGGATACTGACAACGGAGCGCCATCGCCGCGCGACCTGGTCGCTGGACTGGAAAAAGGCTTGCAAGTGATCGAAGCCTTCGACCAGGAACGCAGCCGCTTGACCATCGCAGAGGTGGCCGAACGCACCGGCCTGACGCGCGCGGCGGCGCGCCGCTATCTGATCACGCTTACCCACCTGGGCTATATGCGGCACGAGAACAAGCTGTTTTCGCTGACGCCCATGGTGCTGCGCCTGGGCCAGTCCTACCTGCACTCGGCGCGGCTGCCGCGCGTGGTGCAGCCCTTGCTGTACCGGCTCGCGTACTCGCTGGGCGAGGCCGCGTCGGCTGGTGTGCTGGACCACGACCAGCTGGTGTGCGTGGCGGCCGTCAGCGCCGGACAGCTGGTGTCGGCCACGCTGCAGCCGGGCACGCGGGTGCCGGCCTATTGCACGGCCAACGGCCGCATGCTGCTGGCCTACCTGCCGCAGGACGAGATTACGCGGTTCCTGGAACGCGCCCAGCCCGAGCAGATCACCGAACACACCATCGTCAACAAGGAACGTCTGGCGCTGGAAATCACGTGCGCCCGCGCCCAGGGCTATGTGCTGGTGGACCAGGAACTGGAACTGGGCCTGCGCACCATCGCCGTCCCGCTCAAGAACTTCCGCGGCGAGGTGGTAGCGGCCATGAACATCAGCGTGCACGCGGGCCGCATGCCGCTGGAGCAGATGGTGGAGCGCTGCCTGCCGGCCCTGATCAAGATACAGGTCGAACTGAGCGCGCTGCTGTAATCATTGTTCGGCGGGATGCTTGCGGAACTCCTTGGGCGTGACGCCCATGTGCTTCTTGAACAGCCGGCTGAAATACGCCGGGTCCTGGAACCCCAGCTCATAGGCGATGCTGGCGATGCTGGCCGGGACGTAGGTCAGCTTGCGGCAGGCTTCCAGCATCAGCCGGTCCTGGGCGATGCCGAAGGCGGATTTGCCGGACAGCTTGAGGCACAGGCGGTTCAGCCGCGTGGGCGTCACCCGCAGCGCCTCGGCGTAGCGGCCCACCAGCCATTGCTCCTTGTAGCGCTGCTCGACCTCGGCGCGGAAGCGGCTGAACAGCTCGAAGTCGCTGCGGCCCGACTGGTCGGCCAGGCGGTGCTGGTCCAGCACCCGCACCAGCAGCAGCAAAGCGCTGCGCGCCAGCCATTCCAGCATCAGCGTGTGGCCATGGTGCGGCCACAGCGATTCCTCGATCAGGTTCTGCAGCAGCGGTTCGATGCGCGCCGCCACCTGCGGCATCGGGGACAGGTCGATGGCCAGCGGCTGCACGAACAGCGGCGCGAACAGGTCGACCGAAAACACCACGTTCTGGTCCACCGTCAGCACATAGCCGTGCGCCTCGGGCGAGAAGGCGAAACCATGCACCACCGAGGGATTGAGGGTGATCACCACCGGACCGCCGTGCTCCCATAGCGCGCCGTCGACCTCGGCCCGGACCTCGCCGCCGAATAAAAAAAGTACCTGAAACAGGCCCGGGTGCGTGTGGCTGTCTATATGCCAGTCGTACAGGCGGCTGCGCGTCTCTATCAGTTCGATATGGACGAATTCCGCGCCGTCCGCCCTTGTCTGCTCGCCGTACAGGGCGAAGCGGGGGATCTCTGCGGTGCTGGTCTTGTCGCGCTGCGGCATGAAGATGGTCCAGGAGTGTAAAACGTCGTCTGTCAAAATAGTACAAGCTTTTTCCGGTTTCATCCATTTTATTCCGGCCGCGCGGCGACTACGATGCAGTCATACGAACAACAACCCGCATACGGAGACCATCATGCGTACCCAAGTCGCCATCATCGGCGCCGGCCCGGCCGGCCTGCTGCTGTCCCACCTGCTGCACCTGCAAGGCATCGAATCCGTGGTCGTCGAGACCCGCTCGCGCGCCGACATCGAAGCCACCATCCGCGCCGGCGTGCTGGAGCAGGGCACCATGGACATTCTCAACGAGACCGGCGTCGGTGAGCGCATGCGGGCCGAAGGTGCACTGCACCACGGCTTCGAACTGGCCTTCGACGGCAAGCGCCACCGCATCGATCTTTCCGGCCTGACCGGCAAGGCCATCACCGTCTACGCCCAGCACGAAGTGATCAAGGACCTGGTGGCGGCGCGCATCGCGGCCCAGGGCCAGCTGCTGTTCGAAGTGAGCGGCACCGCCGTGCACGACGCCGACACCAGCCGCCCGTCCATCACCTTCCTGCATCGCGGCGAGCAATGCAAAATCGAAGCGGACTTCGTGGTGGGCTGCGACGGTTTTCATGGCGTGGCCCGTCCGGCCATGCCCAACCAGGCCGGCCGCACCGACTTCCAGCGCATCTATCCGTTTGGCTGGTTCGGCATCCTGGTGGAGTCGGCCCCCTCGTCCGAGGAATTGATCTACGCCCGCCACGAGCGCGGCTTCGCCCTGGTCAGCACCCGTTCGCCCACCGTGCAGCGGCTGTACTTCCAATGCGATCCGAGCGACCACGTGGACAACTGGTCGGACGACCGCATCTGGGCAGAACTGCACGCGCGCCTGGAGAACAACGACGGCTGGAAGCTCAAGGAAGGCCGTATCTTCCAGAAGGGGATCATCGGCATGCGCAGCTTCGTGTCCACGCCCATGCAGGCGGGACGCCTGTTCCTGGCCGGCGACGCGGCCCATATCGTGCCGCCCACCGGCGCCAAGGGCTTGAACCTGGCGGTCGGCGATGTGAAGGTGCTGGCGCGCGGCCTGGAGCACTACTACCGCCACAACAGCGAGGACAAGCTGCGGGGCTACAGCGAGGAAGCGCTCAAGCGCATCTGGCGCGCCGAGTACTTCTCGTGGTGGATGACGCGCATGCTGCACAGCTTTGCCGACGCCTCGCCGTTCGAGCGCGAGATGCAGCGCGCCGAGCTGCGTAACGTGGTCAGTTCGCGGGCGCTGGCGACCGCCGTGGCCGAGAATTACGTCGGCGCGTTCTGACTCCATGGCACGCCGCGTTGGCGGGCCGTGATACCGGGCCGCCGGCCGCGGTAGCGTTGCTGTACTGCGTGGTTATTCCTCGATCTCGTCACGGCGCCAGGCCGGGAAGGGATCGGGCAGGCTGCGCCAGGCAAGCATGCCTTGCGCCAGTTCGGCCGGCGTCAGCACGCAGTGGCGGAACGCGGCTTCGATGGCGGCGCGGTCCATGCGGCGGCCGATGAAGACGATTTCGTTGATGCGGTCGCCGTAGGGCTCCTGCCATTGTTCCTCGATCTCGCGCCGGTAGGGATCGTCCGGCTGCGGCCAGCGTGCGGCGTCGGCGGCGGCCCACCACTGGCCGACCGGTTCCACCGAGGCGATGCGGCCGGCGCGCGAGTAAGCCACCGCCCATTCGTGGCGGCTGGCGAACCAGAGATAGCCCTTGGCCCGCAGCAGGCCGTCCAGCGGCAGGTCGAGGAAGGCGCTGAAGCGCTGCGCGTGCAGCGGCTGGCGGGTGCGCAGGACGAAACTGGTGATCCCGTATTCCTCGGTTTCCGGCGCGTGCAGCCCGGCCAGCTCGCGCGCCCAGCCGGCCATGGCGCTGGCCCGTTCCAGGTCGAACTTGCCGGTCCCCAGCAGGCGGTGCAGGGGCGCCCGTCCGCGTTCTGCGGCGACGATCTCGGCCTGCGGGTTGAGCGCCTTGACCACGGCCTTGACCTCGGCCAGTTGTGCCGGGCCGGCCAGGTCGGCCTTGCTGATGACCACCACGTCGGCAAATTCGATTTGCTCGGCCAGCAGTGCGGCCAGGGTACGCTCGTCGCCTTCGCCTGCAGACAGGCCGCGCTGGGCCAGAAAGTCGGCGCCGTTATAGTCGGCCAGCAGGTTGGCGGCATCCACCACGGTCACCATGGTGTCGATGCGGGCCACGTCGTTGAGCGACTGGCCTTGCTCGTCGGCGAAGTCGAAGGTGGCGGCCACCGGCATCGGCTCGCCTATGCCGGTCGATTCGATCAGCAGGTAGTCGAAGCGGCCTTCGGTGGCCAGCTTGCGCACCTCCAGCAGCAGGTCTTCGCGCAGGGTGCAGCAGATGCAGCCGTTGCTCATCTCGACCAGGCGCTCCTCGGTGCGCGACAGCGCCGCGCCGGCGTTGCGGGCGCCATCGGACAGCAGGGCGGCGTCGATGTTCACGTCGCTCATGTCGTTGACGATGACGGCCACGCGCAGGCCGTCGCGGTTGGCCAGGATGTGGTTCAGCAGGGTGGTTTTGCCGGCGCCCAGGAATCCGGAAAGGACGGTGACGGGCAGGCGGCGGTCGTGTTCAGCCATGAGATACTCGCAGTCGTTAATGCAACAGAATTGCATTCTATGGCGGCCTGGTCATTAACGCAATAGAGTTGCATTAATAAATCGCTGGACGTACAAATGCCTGCCGCGTTTGGCATGCCTTCATTCCATGCGAAGAATCAGAGGCTGGCCCAAAATGCGCGTAGCTAGGCGCGGCGCCGAAGACAGTGCGCCTGCACGGCGAGGTGCTGCAACGACGCCACGCTCATTTTGAGCCAGCCTCTCAGCGCAGCTTGGCACAGTGGGGGCAAGTGCCCTTGATGAGGAAGTCGACTTCCTCGGACTGGAAGCCGTCCGGCAGTTTCATCTTGCGCGGCAGCGGCACTTCGGTGAAGCAGGTCACTTCCTCGCAGCGGGTGCATTGGAAGTGCGCGTGCTCGTGGCCATGGTGGCCGGCGCCGGCGCGGAAGCGCCACACCTGGTCGGCGGCGGCGATGCGGTGTATCAGCTCGTTTTCTGTCAGCCATTCCAGCACGCGGTACAGGGTCACCGGGTCCAGCGCCTCCTCGGACAGGGCGTCCTGGATGTCGTGGTGGGTCAGCGATTTGTCCTGCTTGAGCAGGAACTCCAGCACCACGGCGCGCGGGCGCGTCAGACGGGCGCCGGTGGCGCGTATCAGCGATTCAGCCTGGTGGGCGATGGAGGTGTGCATGGTCGGTGGCGTGTAGAACGGTTGCGAGCAGCATCTTATCACGCGCGCCGCAAGGGCACAGGCGGCGCCGTAAAAACATAGTTTTACATTTCCGCCCGGCGCTGCACAAAGACAGTGCCGTGGTGCGCCCCCGCACCTTTACGGGGCTGGCAGGCGCCGCAAAACTCTCCAAATCTCTCTCTGTTATAGCGACGTGGGCTGGCACAGGGCTTGCTCATATGCCGGTGTAGTCGGGCCGTCCTTGTAGTAGAACTGCTTTCTTCTTTCAGGTGATCATGTCTAACAATTTCGTACTTCCCGGCGCCTCGCGGCGCGATTTTCTCGCAAAAGCATTGGCCGTTGGCGGCACTGGGTTCCTGCTCGCCAGCATGAAGGCCTGGGGCATGGACATGGCCTCGACCATGGGAGCGCCGCCGCAGCTGCAGGGCAGCGGCAAGGGCAAGACCGTGCTGATACTGGGCGCCGGTGTCGGCGGCCTGGCGGCGGCCTATGAACTGGGCAAGCTAGGCTACACCGTCAAGGTGATCGAGGCCCGCTCCTTTGCCGGCGGCCGCGCGCAGACGGCGCGCAAGGGCAAGGTGCTGGAGGAGCTCGGCGGCGAGAAGCAGCTGTGCACCTTCGACGACAAGCAGTACATCAACTTCGGCCCGTGGCGCATCCCGTTCAACCACTATTCGACCCTGCATTACACCAAGGAATTCAACGTCCCGCTGGAGCTGTTCAACAACGACAACGACGCGGCGTATGTGTATAGCGCCAACGCCAAGGGTCCGCTGGCCAAGAAGCGCCTGCGCATGTTCGAGGTCAAGGCCGACATGCGCGGCTATGTCGACGAACTGCTGGCCAAGTCCATCAAGAGCGGCGCCATGGACCAGCAGGTCAAGGCCGAGGACAAGCAGCTGCTGCTCGACTACCTGGTCAACGAGGGCTACCTGGACAAGAAGGACCTCAGCTACAAGGGCACGGAAGGGCGCGGCTACAAGGTCAACCCCGGCGCCGGCGTGTCGCCCGGGCCCGGTGTGCCGTCTGATCCGCTGGCCTTCTCCGACCTGCTGCAATCCAAGCTGGGCCTGATCTACCATTCGGTACACGAGTTCACCCAGCAGTCCACCATGCTGCAACCGGTGGGCGGGATGGACCAGCTGGCCAAGGCCATCGAGAAGCGCGTGGCGAAGAACATCAGCTACAACACCGAGGTCACCAAACTGGTGAACAGCGACACCAAGGTCCAGGCCTATGTGAAGAATACCCAGACCGGCAAGGAATCGGTGGTGACCGGCGACTTCTGCCTGTGCACCATCCCGCTCTCGGTGCTGCGCCAGATCGACACCAACTTCTCCGACAAGTTCAAGACCGCCATGCAGGGCGCAGCCTATATGCCGGTCGGGAAGATCGGCCTGCAGATGAAGAGCCGCTTCTGGGAGACCGAACACGGCATCTACGGCGGCCATGTGTACACCGACGCCAAGGGCGTCAACCTGATCTCGCTGCCGTCGACCAACTGGCAGGGCGGCAAGGGCACGCTGCTGGGCTACTACAACTTCGGCGCCGACGCCGCCATGGTCAGCGCGCTGGACCTGAAGGGCCGCATCGACCATGCGCTGGCGGCGGGCGAGGCCATCTTCCCCGGCCAGTACCGCGACAACTTCGAGAGCGGCTTCTCGGTGGCCTGGCACCGCGTCAAGTACAACCTGGGCGGCTGGGCCATGTGGAACGACGAATCGCGCTCGCGCGACTATCCGGTGCTGTGGGATGGCGAGGGCCGCACCTTGCTGGCCGGCGAGCACATGAGCTACCTGGGCGGCTGGCAGGCCGGCGCCATCGAATCGGCCTGGCAGCAGATAGCGCGCATCCACCAGCGCCTGGTGCAGGCGTAATACGAAAACCGGCGTGGCGGCATGCGCCGCCGGCACAACAGGAGATTGAATGAAGAAGGTTTTAGCGTTGGCAGTAATGGGCATGATGCCGGCCGTGGCGCTGGCGCAGCCGGAAGGCAAGGACACTTTCGCGCAGAATTGCGCAGCCTGCCACCAGGCCACCGGCGCCGGCATCCCGGGCGCGTTTCCGGCCCTGAAGGCAAACAAGTTCGTGCAGGGCGATGCGGATGCGGTGATCACCACGGTGCTCAAGGGACGCGGCGGCATGCCGACCTTTGCGGAATCGCTGGACGACGCCCAACTGGCGGCGGCCATCAGCTATATCCGCACCTCCTGGGGCAATACGGCAGGCGCCGTGAGCCAGGAGCAGGTCAAGACAGTGCGCGCCAGGAGCAATGCTGGCGACACGGTGGTCAAGGAGCAGCCGACCAACGTGCACTGAGTGTTTTGTTTTGCATCATAGGGACCCGCCTCGGTTCCTGTGATGAGTAGTGGGGTGGTAGTACGTGTTGCTGTTTAGTCTCAGCGGTTTTTGCGGCGTGCCGGTTTCCGGTACGCCGTTTTTTTGTAAATCATAATAATCTATACCAAGGCACCAAATTCGGGGTATCCGTCGCTATGTATTACGTGGCCACCCAAGTCAAAAATGATATAAGGTACTGTATTCTTATTATTGCTTGGTGCCGGGCTTTATCCTCCGCGTAACCGATTCAGGTACATTTTTTGAAAAGTCGACTCATAAGTAATAGATTCCAGAATTTTCTATAGCGATTTCTTTGGTTGGTTCGAGTGGCGGGGTAACTTGAGTGCAAGACTCGTAAAGTTATTTTTTGGATGTAACCCCATCTCTAAATTGAAATTAACTATAATCCATTTTTAATCGATATATTCTGCGGCATGGGCTTGCTTTCCCGTTTCGAATCGGGCATTGCTGTGGTCGATTTTAGTGATTTATACCAAGGCCTGACTGGTTCATATGAATTATCTGCCAACGTAATACTGCTCTGATCCAATAGCTTAGCTGGCTCTTCTTTCCCTACTATTATATTATGAGATGCTATGACTCCAGTACTTTGGTTTGCTAGATATATGTTGTGACGTGTATCGGATTTTCCCTCCACTTCGATCCTGTTTCCTTGAATCAGCGTATTAGTTGCGCGATAAAGCAAAATGGCTGAACGCGGAAAATGAATTACGTCGCTTCTTTGAATTATTTTTTCAACAATCTGTCTTCGCATAAGTCTGGTTGGGAAAAACGGGTCTAACAATAAGATCTTGTTGTTCAGGATTTTTCCGTTTGGCCCGACCATTCCAATTGCGAAATCGCCGCTGCTTTCAATTATGCAGTTCCGAATAATATTTCCATCTCCTTCTAGTTGGATAGCGTTACCATCAGTTTTGATGGTTAAATTTTCCAGAATTATTCTTGTTTTTTTGAACGGAACCAGTTTTTCCTTTGGTTGGCCTTCTATCTTCCAAAATGGCCATGTTTCCGAAACGTCAATGCCATCCCCTATGCCTCTCAAGTCGACAATGCCATTGCGGATTGTAAGATTGACCACAGCTGCACTGGAGGAGGAATCCACTGCAACGATTCCACTGGAATCCCCGTCTGTATGTAACGTATTTCCATTTAGGTCAAGAATAACGTCGTTGGAACGAATTTCTATCAAGCGGCGGTACGGCGCCGGCCCAGTGTGGCCTGCGAAGTCAGAAAGGCGTTGTTGCCAGAAATTCTCCTTGACGCAATGCACGCCGGGCTCCCAAATTACAGCCTCCTTATATGGACCAGTTTCGGGAGTGACAGGAATGCAATTGGTTTCAATGTTTGATTTGGTTTTTGGAATGATATGAGTATTCCTATCTTTAACAAAAAAATAGGAAAGGACAATGATGCCAATCATAATAATTATTTTTTTGTCGATATTGTGAAATTATGTAATTTCATGCTATTTTCCTTTTGGTAGCGGGTCATAACCACTCGGGAGTATGGTTCCGACATAATCTGATGTTTTTAGCATTCCCAGGGATTCCTCTCGGTTGGTTTGCGCCCTTTTTTTGTCGTATTGATTATCGCCTTTCTGGTAATATATTTCGGTGTCATATCCCAGGTATCTAAGTGTGGAGTTAAGTATTTCTATCTTCGGTCCCAAGTTCCCTGCGCTGAAATCCGCATGCATGCCATTAAAAGTCTTAAGGGTATACAAGATGGACTCGATACTTTCACTTTTGCCGTTGGGATTGCTGAATTCTTTGAGTTTCTCGAACACGGCTTTTTCCATTGCCAATGTCCTGTCCTCGTTGGTGTCCCATTGTCCAAACCCTACTGGCGAGAGGACGTTATGGTTGTACGTGAAGTCAGGGTTTTCTCCGCCTGTCAGGTGGCCTGTGCCCAGCCCGAAGGAAAGGGCTGAATAGGGCGCATTGTTTTGGTCGCGATGCGCGAAGGTGTCCTCGAATGCATGAAGGTATTCACCAAATAGCTGGGCGCTGGAGCGGCATGTTGCATTTGCATCGGTCCTGGCGAATTTGGATGCGTTGTACAGGCGTTCCAGCTGAGGATTGCTTGGGTTGAGGACACGACGTTCAACGTAGCTCTGCATGTCTCCGCCAAACGCAAACAGATAGGCGCTTTCCAGTGCAGTGCGGGGTGGGTCGTAGCCATATTGAATGAAGTGATTATCGTTCCAGTGCCGCTTGGTTTACGAGGAGGCTGTCTGGATGCAAGCCATTCGGTAGCATGGGTTCGGTGACCGGATTGTCATCGACGTACTGAGTGGCTAAGGCAATCTGCCGCGCAGTCTCCTTGTCCACACCGGCCGTGATCGCTAGAAAGAAGGTCATGTAGTAGTGCACGTCGATCTGGTATAACCCCAGCGGATCCATGCTGGTCAACGGATTGTTGGACACGTACACATAGGGATTGGTTCCTCCCGCCAGTCCCATGGGATCGGGGGCGAGATAGCGGCCCAGGGTGGGATCGTAGTCGCGCAGGTAGTTATAGTGCAGTCCGGTTTCGGCGTCGTAGACCTGGCCCGGCAGGCGCAGGTTGAGTTCAAAAGGCTGGGCTTTCTTGTTGGCGCCGGAGTGCAGTAGGCGGGTCTCGCCAAAGGGGCCGGTGGCCGCTTGCCAGATGATTTTTTGCTGCGCATTCAGGACCACTTGCGGCGTACCCAGGTGATCTGTGACGATGTCATAAATGCTGGCCAAGCTGTCGCTGGAGTCCACCGTATCGCGGAACGTCACGGTTTTCCATAAGCGGTGCAGGCGGCCAGCGTTTTCCGCCATTTCGATTTTGGCCACCGGCCGGCCAAACAGATAGATGTAGTGTGCGGTAACGCGGCCCTGGCCATCCGTTTCGGCAGCGAGGCGTTGATGCTGGTAGAGAAAGTAGTGGGTGCCGCCTCGGGCTCCGGATGCCGGGTACACCGTCTTGGAGATGCGTTCTCCCTGACTGTTGTAATGGTAGCGCGCCACCAGCAGGTCATGCTCGTACACCGCCACAGGACGCTTGGCGCTGTTGTGCACGATGCGGCGTAGCTGCGCGGGGCGCTGGTCAGGCCATTGTAGTAGTGCGAGCGGCAAGCCGGCCTCGTGATAAAACCAGGCGCTGCGCAAGTAGCGTATGCCTCCGCCTGCGGGCGCTGACTCCGAGCTGGTCAGCAGCCAGTTGCCATTGCGCGCGTAATGATACTGCAGCTGCCCTGATGCTGGCGGCAGCTTCGGCGAAGCCGGGAGGGACGCGTGGATTGTGGCGATACGGTTCCCGCCATTGTCGTAGCGGTATTCCGTATTGCCGCCTTGGCTGGTCCGGATGCTGGTAAGGCGGTCCAACGCATCGTAGCCGAAGGACTCGCGCCATGCCAAAGGCACCGCTTTGCTATCGTAGGAGGAACTGCGGTCGATCTGGTCCAGCCGTCCTGCGCGGTCATAGCGGTTGTGCTGGCGATACAGATCGTAACTTGGTTTGCCTGCTTCGCGATGGACTGTGCGCATCAGCACCATGCGCCGCCTGGCGTCGGGCTGGAGTTGCTGTCGGGCTCCGCTGCTCATGGTATACCCAGTAAGACCGCCCATGATGGACGACTCGATGCTGCTCACTACCGGAGTTTCGTCAAACAGTATGGCCAACAATTGTCCGGTGGCATTGTAGCGGTATTGCAGCGTGTGCCCATCGGGCAGGATATGCCGCACAAGGCGGCCGGCGTGATCGTAGGCATAGCGGTTGAGGAAACGCAGGCCCTTGGTCACGGAGCCAGGCTGGTTGACATCCGCCAGCCAGCGGTCTTCGCTGATCAATTGGCCAAGTGCGTCGTAACGATAGTCCAGCCGCTCCCGGATGTGCACGGGATTGCCATCGCTGGTACTTGCCATCTCTGCCAACAGGCTGCCGCGATAACGGTATCGCAGCAAATCGCGAAACCGGTCCTTGCCGACGGCCAGCAGGCGGCCGGCGTGATCGTAGCGGAATTGCGTGGCCATGCCGGTCGCATCCATGCTGGCCAGCACCCGTCCGGCGGCGTCGTGTCGGAATAGCGAGATCCCACGGTCCGGATCTGCCTCCATCACCTTGCGCCCAAAATCGTCATAACGGCGCGTGGTCCGCGCATTGTTGGGGGCGGTAATCAGTGTTGTGTTTCCAGCTTCGTCCTGGCGGAAGCGCCAGGTGGCGGCCTCGGCGCTTCCTGCGGCATCGACGCGGGCCACGAACCTGCCTTCGCCGTCATACTCGATGCCGCGCACAGTGCCCAGTGCGTTGACGATGGCCGTGACCTGACCCGCGTCATCGTACCGGTAGCGGTACAGCAGCCCCAAGTTATCGCGGACGGCTGCCAGCCTGCCGGGCGAGGCGGTCTCGTCTTCATAGGAAAATCTGGTTTGGGACAGCATGCCGCCAGGCAGGCCTGGCATCGTTGCGTTGCGGCTGAGGCTCTGGATGCGCTGCTCGGTATCCTGCTCGATGGCCAGCCCGCTGCCATCCGGCAGTATTACCCGCGACAGGCGCCCGGCCGGGTTGTATTCCAGTGTGCTGCGCGCGCCGCCTGGCAGGCTAAAGGCGCGCAGGCGTCCGCGTACATCGTACTCGTAGGCCAGCTTGCGCCGTAAATTTCCTGCCGCCAGTTCGATTTCCAAGGGCTGGCCGCGCCAATTACTGCGCACAGTGATATCACGCACCAGGTCGCCATCGTTGCTGCGCAGCCTGACCGGACGCAGTGCCGCATCGCGCTCCATGATTTGCGTGACACGCTCGCCAGGCATGACGATGCGCGTCAGCAGACCGGCGAGCTGCTCTCCTGCCTGATATTCCGGCAGCCTGCCGGGGGCAGGCCGGGACGACGGGCCCTGTGCCGTACGGTTGTCATACTCCAGCACGGTAATGTCGGAGTCGCCGGGATTGCCGGATTTGCCATTCGGTAGTGGACCATCGATGGCGGTCAGCAGGCTGCGGCCATTAATTTGGGCGTAGCGGTAGGAGCGGGTGAGTTCTATTTGCGCAGCGGCCTGTTTGCCATCGTAAGCCGGGATCCACCCGGTCTCGCTTATCGTTAGCGGCTGGCTCGCGCTGTTGTAGGCGATACGGGTCTGGTGTTCCTTGCCTGGTACGACGCTGGGCTGGGCGATGAGGCGCGGCTGGAGGGTGGCCTCGTCATATTCGATACGCAGCAGCTGCCGTCGGCTGGTACGGCTGCCAAACGTAATTTTGTCGACCTGCAGGATGTGGCCCAGCGCGTTGCGCTGGTAGCGGAGGGAGGACAGTGGTCTGCCTGTTGCGTCCAGTTCCGTGCTCTCGAGGAGTTGAGCGGTGTCATTGTAAGCATAGCGTATGTTGCCAGGGCCGCAGGTGGCGCATCCCGGGCCGCGTACTTCCTGCAGGCGGTGCTCGCCGCCGATGATGGCATGCCGGTAGGTGGTTCGCTGGCCCAGGCTGTTGGTCAGCACGGTGATGCCGGGTGACTTGAAATCGAGCGTGACTCGGTCCGCGCCGCCGGCATGTGTGCTCAGGTTGGCCCGGCCGCCGCTGTCGTAGCCGTAGGTCGAGAAGCGCGTCGCCGCTTCCTTGCCGCCGCTGCCTGAAGAGGTAATGCTGATGCCGGTAAGCAGCCAAGGCATGCGTGTATCCTCGTGATGGTACCGGCGGCCGCTTGCCACAAGCGGCATGTTGGCGGCGAGGGCGGTGGGAGGGTAGTCGACCCGCACCAGGCTGGACAGCCAGAAGCGCGTTTCGGCGAGGGCACCGTCTGCAGGCTTTTCGCCCCCGAACTGGTAGGAAAAACGGCCCACGGGACTATCGATATGGCTTACGCCGAGGAAGCGCTGGGGCTGTCCCTGCGATGGTTGGCCCCGGTAAGTGAGGTGCAGGCTCCTGCCGAGTGGATCGATGACTTTCACCAACCCTTGCCCGCTATCGTACTGCAGCACCAGGACCTCACCGCTAGGGGCGGTGATGCTGGTGAGCTTGCCCCAACGATTGAATTGCAGGCGCCTGCCGTTGGGCCAGATCCAGAGATATTCCAATGTGCGGTCCGGCTGCGGCTTGAGCGTGACGCTGCCATTGCCGGGCAGGCGGCTGCTGCACAGGTTGGGATGGCTACGGTCACGGTCGAAGATGATACGTCTGCCGTCGGCTTGCAGTATTTGTATTTTTCCATATTTGTCGAAGAGTGTGGTCTCATACGACAATCGCCATTCCCTGCCCAGCGGGCCATTGGGCGAGTTGGGCCGGACATAAGCGCTGTTGTAATGCCGGACGATTTCCAGTCCTAAGATGCCCGGCAGGGCAGGCATGTCTACCTCGCGCTGATATTTATTCCCGGTCATGACATTGATGGGGTTGCCGGCTGCGGCATCCGGACTAGCGTCGCTGGATAGGCTGGCCGGCGCATCTTCGCATGTGGCAGGAGGTCCTCCGGGTGCAGGGCCGCACTCAGCGGCCTGCGATAACGCCCACACTGTCAGCAGGAACGTGGCGAGCAGATAGCGTAAGCTGGGGTTCATGGCATACCTCCGGTTGGGATACAGCACATCATTGAACAAGGGGCGGGCTGGCAGTTGCTTGGATCGGTAGCCGGATTGCATGGCGGCGTGGCCGGTGGGGCGGGGTAACTGCAACCGTAATTGCCACAGTTCGGTGGCGGGTCGTTGCTCAAAGGGGGATCGCCTGGGTTGGCTGGCGTCCCGCTGTTGCCGGGACCTGGCGATGACATGGGGGCCTCAGACTCGACGGCGTCTGACTGCATGTGCAGCGTCACGCTGGTGACGACGGGAATGCGGCCGTCTGCGACCAATTTGGTGTGGAAGGCGTCGGTGTGCGGGTCCAGCCAGGTGAGATAGGTGGTATACAGGTTTTTGACCAGAGGTATCTTGGGCAGGTATCCATGGGTGATGCGCAGCTTGAGCAGGTTGGCATCCTGTATCGTCTGGCCCGAGGCCGCGCCCACTTTCAGTTCTTTGTAGGCTAGCCCGCTGTTGGGAATGACGCGCCGGTTGCCCGTTTTGAGCAAGGCCTGTAACGCTGGTTCGTTCCAGTCATCGAAGCTTTGCCTGGTCGGATTGAGCAATTCGATCTGCGCATTGCCGCTACCATTTTCGCCGATATCCCCGGCTGCGCGGGTCAATGCGGCAGCCAGCTCCTCCGTGGTTTTGCCACCGCCATACAGCGGTATCAATCCGCGCAGATAAGCGGCGTAGATGTTGTTCAGCTTGGCATTGGCGGTGACGCCTTCACGCGCCGCCAGGAATGACGCGTGGTTGATCTGGCTGCGTGCAAAAAACAGCATTCCATATTGGACCAGGCCCAGGCCGATCAAGGTGATGAGCGGGGCGACCACCGTGAACTCGATCATGGCCGAGCCGCGTTCAGTACGGGTTCGACATGGCCGAGCGCCGGCGCCGATAAGACTGCCATACTGCAGCCTGTCGCCTGCGGCGATCGACCAGGCTTCGATGGCGCCGGCGGCCAGTTCCAGGGTATGCGCGGCGCCGCATGGCCGCTGTCCATTGGCCAGGCTCAGCGACCATGGCGCGAGCCTGGTGCACCGTGTCACAATGCCGTGCCGGTCCAGGTAGATCACATCGATGGGACAGCGAAGGAAGGAGCCGTGCACGCTGGTGCATCGGGGGATGAACAGGCCCTTGCCGGCAGGCAGAGGCGGCGCCAGCATCAGGCCGCGCAGGCGCGTCCAGAAGGTGTTCGCGACGCGCAGAGCCAGCGGGTGAGGACCGGTGGCGGTGTGAAGTATGGCGGAGGCCTGCATGTTTTCTCCTCACAGGCCAGAATGCATGAACTGAATTACGATGGGGAAGAACAGCACGATGAAGGTGCAAGGGAAGATGAATGCGATGAGCGGAAAAAGCAGCTTGACCGGCGCTTCCATCGCCAGCTTCTCTGCACGCAGGAAGCGCTCCACCCTACGCTGGTCGGCCTGCGCCCGCAGCATCGGTCCCAGATTCATCCCCATGCGTTCAGCCTGTATCAGGGAGGTGAGGAAGCTGCTGACTGCCGGCTCCTGCAGCCGCTCGCTCATTGCCCGCAGCGCCTCTGCGCGCGCCTTGCCGCTGCGGATGTCACGCATGACGCGTTTGAATTCCTCGGCCAGCGGTCCCGGCGGGCCCTTGGTCACAGCCTGGCGCAGCGCACCTTGCAAATTCAGGCCGGCTTCCACGCACAAGGTGATCAAGTCGAGGTAAAAGGGCAGGCTCTTCTGTAGCTCCCTGCGCCTCGCTGCGATACGGTCGCGCAGCCACAGGCCGACATAGCTCCAGCCGGCAACGGCGCCGGCCAGGCCGGCTTGCCAGTAGCGGACGGCTGCGGCACCTGGCACGGCCGCGCCTTGTACCAGGGAGTCGAGCACCCAGCAGCAGAAAACGGCAGCAATGACGGCGCAGCATACCCGGCTGGAGACGAACTGTGCCGGACTGATGGCGTAATCCAGTCCCGCCTTGCGTAGCCTGGTTGGCAGGCTGACTCCGGGAGATCGGGCGATGAAAGGCCGCAGCATGTGGCTTATCCAATGGATGGGCCACCATAGGAGCCGGAAGCCCAATGGTGGCCGGTCCTTGAAGCTGCGGTCTTCGGAGGGGATGCCGGACAGCGCATAGGCGACCACACTGGATGCCAGGGCGGCGGCCAGTCCGGCCGCCAGGGCAAGCAGGGTGATGGGTATATCGGTGCCGATGTGGCTCATGGCTTGTCCTCCTAGACGTCGATGGCGACAATGCGCCGGATAACGTAGATGCCCAGCGTTTCCAGGGTAGCGATGATGGCCAGCGCGCCCCAGCCCATCCTTGTGTGCCAGAGCTGGTCCATCGCTTGCGGCTCCATATGGTTCAGAATCAGCATCAGCGCCAGCGGCATGAGGCCGACTATCCACGCTTGCAGCTTGCCTTGGGCTGTCAGGGCGCCGATCTTGCCTTCGATTTGCAGGCGGCTGCGCACCGTGACTGCAGTACGTTCCAGCATGTCGGCGAGACCGCCGCCGGTATCGTTGGCAATGCGCATGGCTGACACCACGAGGACGGTGGTGGGTGTGGGAACGCGTCTGAGCAAGCCGCTGAGGCTGTCGTCCAGCGAAACGCCCATGCGCTGTTCACGCAGCATCAGACCGAATTCCTGCCCGAGCGGGGCCGGTGCTTCCATCACCAGCTGATCAATGGCGGAATGGGCTCCGAGGCCGGCGCGCAGGCCTCCCGCCAGCGTCATCAGGGCGTCTGGTAATTGCTCCTCGAACTGGCGCAGGCGGCGCAGGCGCAGCCGGGCGTAAGCCAGGCGCGGCAGGAAGGCAAGGACAGCCACGGACAGCGCCGCCAGCAGGGCGCTGCCGGAGGCCAGTCCGATCACCGCAGCCCCCAGCGCCATCAGGGCCGCGTGCATCACGAACAGGCGGCCAGGGTCCAGGAAAAGGAAGAATTCGCGGGCCTGGAATGCTGTCCGCCGCGAAAATGCGGTACGGTAGCGCGCCAGTGCCAGCAGACCCATGTCGATGAGAAGCCAGGCCAGGATAGCGGCGGCAGCGGCCGTGATAGCGCTTGCCGTCAGCAGCAGGGCAGACGCGTTCATGCACTTTCCTCCTGCGTGAACAGGCCGAGATTCAGCTCCAGTCCGGCTTGCCTGCGTTCTTCAAAAAAGCGCGGCACCAGCCCGCAGGGGATAAAGTCGCCCTGGATCTTGATACGCTCTCCGCTCTGCCGGTAACCACGCTGCTGGAAGCGGAACAGTTCCTGGATCTGGATACGGCCGCTCTCGATGCCGGCGATTTCGGTGATGCTGGTAATGACACGGGTGCCGCATGCGTAGCGGGTTTGCTGCACGATGATTTGGACTGCGGATGCGATTTGCTCCCGGATGGCCGCCAGCGGCAGCTCCATCCCCGCCATGAGCACCATGGTTTCCAGCCGCGAAAGGGCGTCGCGCGGGCTGTTGGCATGCAAGGTGGTCAGCGATCCGTCATGGCCGGTATTCATGGCCTGCAGCATGTCGAGTGCTTCGCCGCCGCGGCATTCGCCGACCACTATCCGGTCCGGGCGCATACGCAGGCTGTTGCGCACAAGATCGCGGATCGAGACGCTGCCCTTGCCTTCCACATTCGCGGGCCGTCCTTCCAGGCTGATCCAGTGGTCGTGGTGCAGCTGCAGTTCGGCCGCATCCTCCACAGTGATGATCCGCTCGCCATCGGGAATGCAATTGGACAGGATGTTGAGCAGGGTGGTCTTGCCCGAGCCTGTGCCACCCGAGACCACGATATTCTGGCGCGCCGTTACACACACTTCCAGGAACGCCGCCATGGCCGCGTTTAGCGAGCCCAGCATAACAAGGTCTTCCGAGCCCATGCGCCTGCGCGCGAATTTGCGTATGGTCAAAGAGGGTCCCTTGAGCGCCAGTGGCGGGATGATGGCATTGACGCGCGAACCGTCCGGCAGGCGGGCGTCGACCATGGGCGAGGACTCGTCGATGCGGCGTCCCAGCGGCGCCACAATGCGCTCGATCACACCCAGTACCGCCCGGTCGCTGGTGAACGTCATGTCATGGCGCTCCAGGCGGCCGTCCTTTTCCACGTAGATGCGGTCGTATTGGTTGACCATGATTTCGGTGACGCTGGCGTCGCCCAGCAGTTCCTCAAGCGGGCCGAAGCCGACCGCCTCGTCCAATACCTGCCGGGCCAGAATTTCGCGGTCCAGTTCTGGGGGAATCTCAGCATGTTGCTCGCGCATGATGCCCTGCACGTGTTTGCTGGTTTCAGCGCGCAGTTCTTCGTCACTCATGCGCGACACATCGTGGCGGCGCAAATCCATGCTTTCGAGGAGCAGGCTATGCAGGCGCTGGCGCCATTCGAAGGCCAGCCGCTGCACCGCAGCCTGGCTGGAGACCGGATTGCTGGACGCGGCCGAGGCATGCACTGTCGCTGGCGCCAGCGCGAGTATCGGCAGCGTCAGCTTGTAGGGGCCGATGGCGATCACGTCGCCTGGCGCCATCGGGCCGTATTGGCTATTGATGCGGCGTCCATTGACCGAGGTGCCGAAATAGCTGCCCAGGTCCTCCAGTAGTATCCCGGATGGCGTGCGCAACATGCGCGCGTGTTCCTTGCCCACCCGCCAGCTATCCAGCCAAATGTCGGCGGATTGCCGGCTCCCCAGGAGACAGTCGTCGGGCGCGCCCTGAGCGCGGGTGACGCCGTCGGGGGAAACGATATCGACATGGATCATGGCTGCACCTCATTCGTGTCCGGAGCCGGCTGCAGCGGATTGCTCAGGTGCGGCGGCGCACCCAACTGCCGCCGCAGGCGCTCGGAAGTCCGCTCGACCCGTTGCGCCAGGCTGGCAGTGCGGCTGTCCACGATGCTGGGCGTCACGAACACCACCAGCTCGGTTTCCTTGTTCTGATAGCGGCGCGAACGGAACAATGGCCCCAGGACCGGTAGGTCGCCCAGCAGCGGCACCTTGTCCACATCGCTGCTTTGTGTGCGCTGCAGCAAGCCCGCGAGGACGATGGTTTCTCCCTTGCGGACATTGAATTCGGTCTTGGTCCGCCGCGTCAGCAGGGCGGGTCCGTTTGCGGTCGTCAATGACGAGTCGATGGTGCTGACCTCGGAATCGATCACGGCACGGATGATGCCGTTATTACCTACCCTGGGTTCGATGTCCAGCCTGATGCCATAGGGTTTGAACTGTACCGTGACACCGTTGACCGAGGCGACGGAATAGGGGATTTCGCCGCCGGCCAGGAAGGTGGCCTTGTAGCCGCTGCGGGTCGACAGCTGGGGTTCGGCCAGTACGCTGGCGCTGCCCTGCTGCTCCAGCGCCAGCAATTGCGCGTTAAGCCCCAGGTTGAGCGCGCTGAGCAGAGCCAGTCCGGATGGCGGCGCGACGCTGCCAGCCGCCTGCGGCGTGGTCACCGGCGGACGCGCGCTTCCGCCCTCCTGTATGTCGATGCCGTAGGCGCCGGCCGTACCACGGCGCAGGGGAGCCCAGACCCCGCCTATGGCCGCGCCGCCGGTGGCGCTCCATTTTAAGCCAAGTTCTCGCAGCTCGGTTTTCGGGAATTCGACCACCCGCACATCCATCATCACCATCTGCTCCCAGCCGACCGGACTGGTAAAGTTGATGATCTGGGGATAGCGCTTGGCCAGTTCCGCCACCTTGTCACGATCGGCATCGGACAGCTCATCTCCTTCCACCACTACCTTGTCGCCCACCACACTTGCCTTGGCGTTGGGTATGCCGGCGAGGAACGCCGCGATGTCGCGCGCATAGCGGCCTATGTCCAGTTGTAGCACGGAAACCTTGGTGCGCTTCAGGTGGCCGTCGTGGTCCCAGATGAACAAACTGGTGCTGCCACCGCCATGGGCGAAAATGAGCACCTCCTTGTCATCGATCGCGTTGGCCGTGATGACTTGGCCGTTGCCTACTGCGATGCGGGCCAGGCCCGGTGCGGAAATCAGGCGGGACTCTCCCGCGTACAGTTCGATTTCCTGGATGGGATCGGCTTCAGCGGGGACGCCCGCTGGGGCCGTTGCTGTTACGCGTGCACCTGCGAACCCGGCAGACAGCATCAGCATCAGCATGAGCATTAGCGGCAACGCGAGCCAGCGGCCACGTTTACTCTCGGCAGGAAAAATGGATGACGATGTATGGTATGGACGGTTCATGGACGGTGATCCCGACAGTGAGACACGGAAGGGCGCACGAAGCGGCGCGTGAGGAGAACAGGTGGTGCAGCGAACATGCCGCTCAGGGCGGACTTCGTGTGTCCCCCCCAGGCATCGCTGTTGCAAGCGCGGCGGTGGACGGCGAGCTGCCGTACAGCACCAGGATAGGCGGCCGGGCTGGCGCGGCGACGCGGTGGGAGGCACCTGCTTGTGGTTTGCGCTCGTCAAGCTCGGCCACCGTCCGGCTATCGTCGGGATTGCGCAGCAGTGCTGTCAGTCTGCCGGTGTCGCGCGCCAGGATGATGCTCCTGGCTTGGGATGGCGTGGCGTTGAAGGTGACGGTCGCGAATGGCGTGCTGGCACCGGTCTTGGGATCATCGACCGAACGCTGTCCTGTGGCCATCACTTGCAGTCCCTGAAGCAAGGGGATCACCTGCTTTCGGCCGCCCTGGTCTGAGCTGAACATCAGATCCACCAGGTCGCCGGGTTCCAGCATGCCCGAGATGGAATTAATTTCGTCCACCATCACCGTGATGGCGCGCTGGCCGCTGGCCAGCCTGGCGCAGAAAGTGGGGGCGCGCTTGGATGACATCTGGCTCCACAGTATCATTTCTCCGGCTTTGACCTGGTAGGCGATGCTGCGTCCGTCGATGCGATTGAAATCCGCCGGCGCCACCGCCCCCGAGTGCGCATAGGCGGCTGGTATCTTGCGCAGGGCGACATTCTGATTGCTCAGGACGGACTGCGGCTGTAGCTCGGTCTTGGCCACCACCACTTCGACCGTCGCCTGGCGGTTACGCGCCTCCAGCTCCGCGACGCGGGTGTTGAGGTAGCCGCGCGTGGCTGCCGCCGCCAGCAGTCCTATCACGGTGGCGATGCCCAGCACGGTCCAGGTCCGGTTCAGCTTTTTCGGCAAGCGCAAGTGTGCGTCCATGATCAACCCGGTAAGGAGATGGCGTGGCAAAAGTTTTGATATGCGGTCCGGAAAGCCGCCAGTAGTATGGTGAGCGGGCTGCTACCACCACTGGCGGCGACTCCCAGGGCTACTGCAAGCACTGCGCATACCACTGCAAATTCGAGGCTGCTTTGACCTGTAGCCCGCGGCAAGTTCATGTGTCTCATGGCTTGCGCTCCACTTGGCTAGCGATATGTATCACCATGGAGGCGGAACCGTCCGGCATGGGCATGATGATCGCGTTGAGCTCGGTACCCGCGAGCTCGAAAGCCTGTATCGTTGCAGGTGCCGGACCGCTGCCCGGCCGGGTGTTTGCGTTCACCGCATAGCCGTCGGCCAGCATCAGGCTGCGCAACTGGCCGGCGATAAATGCTGGCGTGGAGGACGTCGCCGCCACCAGCATTTCCGTGCGGCGCCCTGCATCGCTGATGCTGGTGTGGCGAAGCTCACGGCAGCCGGCGGGAAGCTTGGACCATATTCGTCGCAGCGCCTGGCCATGCGCACCCCCGGCAGGGCGTGAAATTCCCATGATACCGCGCGTGCCCGTGCCCGCTTGCTCAAGTTGTACGGTCAGATAGGCATTCCCCCAGCTGCGCCCAAGTATCAGGCGCGTGCCTTGCCGGCTCTCGGTCAATGGCCGCCCCAGGCTGGCGCGGAACAATGCCGCGACCTCGGCGGGAGCGCGTGCTGACAGCAGGCCTTGCAGCCGGATGGAAAGCCCGTCGGTGGAAACTTCGCCTCCCGTGTCAAAGCTGGTTACCGCTGCTGGGATGCTGGGCCAATCCGGGGCCGTGCCTGCCGTCGATGGACCAGGTGCGAACGCGATGCCGAGCAGGGCGGTCCGGCTGAACGAGGCACATACCTTTGTCAGGTGCAGTGGCATGAATGGTCTCCTGGAATATGGTTCATTGAAGCCGGTCGGGCGGGAGGACGTCACGCCAGGCATCGAGTTGTCCTATGCGCGGGCCGCTGATATGTCCTCCCTCCGCCGCCGTTACGCCTGGTCCGAGGACTGGTGCGAGCGCGCCCAACACCCTGGATGGAATCAATACCGAGCCACCCAGCCTGTCTTCAAGCTGGGCCGGACCGTTGGCGGCCCAGTGATCGACCAGGATACTGGTGTGGCGCCGCATGAGCAGGTCCATCGTGTCGAAGGGGCGATAAAAGTTGAGCGTGTCCGGCAGATGAGCCAGCCGAACCGCCACGTTCGCGGTGTAGATGCCGTTGCTCTTCAGTCCGAATCCCTGGGCGGGTGCGGTGGTCGTGCTTCCCGCCGGTTTCAGGTTGAAGGGCAAGCCGTCATTCGCCGCGCTGTAGCCATCGGCTTGGGTCGGGCGCTGCGCGGAACCGAAGCTCACCGTTACGTCGCGGCTGAATTTTTCTATCAGGGCGCTGCCGTCAGGGGCGCGCCAAAAAAGATTCTGATGGGCGAGGTAGTCGCCGGCCACATCCCCGGTCTTGATGGGGCATCGGCAGCGCCGGCCAGACGTCGCCTGACTTCGGCCGCAAGCTGTTCCGGTGGTTTCCAGCTGCTTTGTCCGTCATTGCGGGTCATGGCGTCGAATGCCACGTATCTGCTGGCGACCAGCGTTTGATATGCAATGTCTTGATACTTGGCGATCAGCGGCAGGAGCAGGAATAGCGGCAGCAGGGCCACGGCCAGGACCAGGAATTCAGCCAGTGCCTGGCCGCTGGAGGCCGGGCACCCGCCCTTCCCCTGGCGTGCAGAGATCTTCATTTGGGGCCTCCCAAGGCCATGGCTTTCGCGATCTCTTCGGCGGAGGTGGATACCATGTGCACTTCCCAGTACGGGTTGAACAGGCTGGCCAGTTCGGTTTTGCCGTCGCTGCGTGCGCTAGGCCGGTGAAAATAGACTTCGGAAGCCGACACCGCCGCCAGCACGCCGCTGGCGGCGGCGCTGTCTATGATGGCGAGCTTGCCGGACGGTTTAATTCCAGATTGGGCGTCCGAGGTTTTCAACTGGCCGCGCGCGCGGGTGAGCCGGATGGTGAAGCGCGCACGCGGTCCAGGATGAGCTTGTGCCATGACCAGCGCGGAGGGATTCAAATCGTAATAACCGGGCAGGCCGCCGTACTGCCATGCGCCGCCGCTGGCCGCCGCGCTGGCAAGCGGATTGTCGCTGCGTGAATTGCCGTAACTGGCGTCCGTATCATCCACCGCTCCGGTGGCGGCCGCTTGAGTCCCATATCCCAATGGCGTTTCGCTATCGTCGCAGGTGGGGGGGGCGCAAGATCCCGTGGGTATGCCATTCCCAACGGTGCAACGACGCGGTGTCCATGGCTTTCCATTCGTCGTAGTCCACCAGTTCGGTCCCGCCCCGGCGCCGGAACGCGGCCTTGTTTGCGAGTATGCAGGGCACATTGTTGGCCGAGGTCCACGACCGCTGGCGAACAAAATCGTCGCGATGCGCCGCCGTGACCACCGCTGCTTTCAGCCGTGCCCGGTCAGCGCCGCCATATTGCCGGATAAACGGGGATCCATTGAATGAAGAAAATGTGTCCGTAAGGGGGAGCGGGTCCACATGAACCGCCCCGTCGCCGGCATAGTTTGCATCTGCCACCTGCTGCATGAGCATCTGGCGCGCAGGAATTAGCGCGGCAGCCATGCTCGCCTGGGCCCCTTGCAGTATGGTCTTGGCCAATTCGGACGCCGCAACTGTGGCCTTGGCCGCGGCTTTTACGGACTCTTCAAGGCCAGTGGCGCCGGCCTTTGCTGCAGGCAGGCTCAACAGATAGCAGACAGGGATGTATTCGAACAGCAGCAGTGAGGCGGGAACCGAATACCCGCCGTTGCAATTCATGGGTGGCACGTTGTCGGTATGGCGCACCACGTGCGCCGACCAGGAAGCGGCACTTACTGCCTGAGCGATCAGGACTTCGTTGGCCATCAAGGCCCTGTTCGTGTACGCATCAAAATTGAGGGCCCGGGCATGCATCACCGCGGCGCTATAGGCGACAGCGTCGGCGGTGTTTACCAGTTTCGTTTTTTCCTCGGTGATCTGTCCGGTATTGAAGATAAATATGAGGACGGCGAGTCCGGCGACCATCATGAACAGGCCGTAAACAAGGGATTGCCCGCGCTGCCAGTGGCGGCGCATGGCGTTCTCTATCAGGCGCATTGGTTTCATGGCCGCCGCTCAGGATGTTAAGTGCGCCTGTTTACTGAGTGCCACTGGTGGCTTGATCGCCGTAGGTCGACAGCGAGTTTTTCGTCGTGTCTTTCGCCGTCGTCTCGGCTTTGCCTGCGGCTGTGCCGGCCTGCGTGATCGCATTGCTGCCATTCTTACCCGATACTTCCATGGCGATACCTGCGGTCTGGTTGCGGATGGTGGCTCCGAACAACTGGTAAACGGCAATCGCCGCTACTGCGATCAGAGCAACGATGACAATGTATTCCGTCATGCCCTGCCCCCGTTGAATTTGTCCTCTGTCGCTGGTTAAATATTTCATTTCACTCTCCTTTCTTTTGAAAAATATCAATGGCGCAACCGACAACCTTAGATAAAGATCATGGTAAAAGGAGAGAAAGCGGCCGGTTTAATCCAGATCAAATGCTGAGTGAATTCATCAGCAGATGCGGATCAATAGGAGCGGAAACGCAGGCCGATGGTGATGCGCCGCCCCGCGTAATAGTACTTCTGCAAACTGGGCGTGCCGTCCGCATAGGCCGAGGAACCCAGGCTGGCGGTCTGGGTCTGGTTGGTCAGGTTGCGGCCTTCGAGGAAGAAGTCCAGGTTCTTGTTGATGCGCCAGGCGATCTTGCCGTCCACGTAGCTGGTGCGGTCGGTGAAGTTGGGCGGCCCCGGGTTGTAGGCCGGATTCTTCCACCCCAGGCTGGCGTTGGGATAGGCGTTCAGGCTGTAGCCGCTCAGTGTATCGCCGCACGGGGCGATGCAGTTGAATTTGGTGCCCACGGTTTGCACCGCCACCCGCGCGCTGAAGTCGCCATCGTCATACCACAGCGCCCAGTTGAACGAATATTTGGGTTCACCCACGGCCGGCAGCGCCTCCCCGCTCAGCAAATCCCACGCGACCCGCGCCTGGTTGGAGTGCTGGCGCGTGACGTTGGCGTCGAAGCCGGTATGGCGCAGCTTCCACGGCAGGAAGGTGAACGCGGTCTTGGCGCTGAACTCCACCCCGGTGCGGGTGGCCGGCGGTCCGTTCAGGTAGGTCTTGAGGTCGAACGGGATGTCGGCCAGGGTGCGCCCTGTGGCCGGATCGACCACCTCGGTGCCGGCAAACACCTTGCGGCCAAAGATGCTGTCCACGATGGCCGGGCCTATCCTGCCTATCTGCTTGTAGGCCGAGGCCGAGAACATGCTGTCGCGGTTGGGATACCACTCCACGCTCAGGTTCTGGTTGGTGTTGCTTTGCGCCCGCAGCGCCGGATTGCCCATGGTGGAGCAAGCCATGTCGCCGACCGGGTTGCCGTTGGTGTCCACCAGGGTTTCATCGTAGGTGCAGGAGCCGGATGGCACCAGCCTGGACGCGCCCGGCCGCGCCACTGTCCTGGCGTGGCTGTAGCGCAGCACCAGCTGGTCCGGCGCCAGCCATAGCGCCAGATTGTAGATCGGCAGGAAGTCGTGCGTGGTGGCCCTGATGGTGGTGTTCTGCGTTACCTGCGACAGGGTGTAGCCGGCCGCGGCGCCCGGATTGGCGGCATCGAAGGCGGCCGTCTTGAGCTTGGAAATGAAGGTCATGTTGCCGCTCCCTTCGACCCGGGTGCGCACGTAGCGGTAGCCCAGGTTGCCTTCCAGTTCCCAGCCGAAGGGCAGGGCGCGGTTGGTAAGCGGGATGTGGTCCAGGCCGAATTCCGCCATCAGGTAGGCGGCGTCGGTGCGCTCGCGTATGCTGGTCCTGGGCTGCTGGTACAGCTTGCCGTCACTGCCCATGCACACCTTCATGCAATCGAAGTTGAGATTCGGCGCACCGATGCCGGCGAACAGCTGGTCGACGTCGATCTGGGTCCAGTTGCCGATCAGCGCATCGGGACGGCCGGAGGCGCCGTCGAACAGCCGGGTGGCGGTGGCCGGCCGGCTCATGGCCGCCATCACGGCGTTGAGGAACTGCTGCGGCGTGAGCACGATCTGGTAGTTGCGCGAGTTGGCGGTAGGGATCAGGCCATACGTGCAGGGCGTGCCGCCCGGCGCCAGCGAGCCCGCCGTATCCTGGCAGCCGACGAAGCTGCTGCGCACATTGTTGCCTGGGACGGTGACGGCCGGCACATAGCCGGCCGTGCCGGCCGTGCCCACGGCCGGGCTGACGGTGTAGCCGCCGTTGCCCCAGGCGTCGCTGCTGCTGTCGCGCAGGTTGTAGCCACCCTTGACGCGCCGGAACCAGGGCACGGTATCGGGCAGGGCGTACGCCAGGTCCAGCCTGGAGCTGCGTTCGCCCGTTTCGCGCAGCTGCGGCGTGTACGTGATCTGCGGCGAGGACGCAGTGTATTGCGGCGCCGTGGTGCTGGTGGGCGACTGCAGCGCGGCCACCTTGCCCCAGTCCTCCAGGTTGACGCCGGATGGCAGCGCATAGGCCCAGATGCCGTTCGGCTGCAGCGACACGGTGGCGCTGCCGTAGGCATAGCCCCAGGAAGTGCGCATGTCGCCGCGCCAGAAGCGGGAGTGGCTGTCGCCGGCCATGAACTCGGCGCTGAACGGCCCGTCGTGGTAGGCGCCGCCCAGCTGCAGGTAACGGGTGGCGGTGCCCATGCGGTTGCGGATCTGGTCGTTGAACACGCCAGCGTTGGACAGGGTGTACTGGGTGACGCGGTGGTTGGCGTCCACCAGCGCCGAGCCGGGCACGATGTTGGCCACGCCATTGGTGACCGCCACGTTGCCCAGCGAATAGGTGAGGAAGTTGTCGTCCACCTCGCGCCTGCTGTAGCTGCCCTTGGCGTACATGGTCAGATGGTCGTCGACCTTGAAGTCGGTACGCAGGTCGATGTTCTTGCGATCATCGACCTGGCGCTTGACGAAGTAGCGCAGCAGGGCGGGGTTGGTGTCGTTCCACTGGTTCAGGCAGCTGGCCAGCTCCTGGTTGCGGGCCGCGATGGCGTAGGCCTTGTTGGTCGCACTCAGGCCTTTGAGTTCGGCCGAGCCGGTGGCCAGGACCGGAAAGGCGGCGGCACAATCGTCCTTGGACTGGGCCGCCGCCGATTTGGTGACGATGTCCAGCGGGGTGGCGGCGTCCCAGCCGCCGTAGCTGGCCCAGGGCCTGGTCGAAGCGGCGTCGCCCAGGTCCACCGTCTCCGGGTGGTAGCTGAAGGTTTTCTGCGGGGAGTTGTCGAAGTCGATGGCGCGCATGTAGCCATCCTGGCCGTTGCTGGACACCTGGAACTGGTGCGACTCGTTGGTCAGGCGCAGCGCCGAGGCGTTCACCAGCACGCCCAGGCGGCCGTCCAGGAACTTGCGCGTCATGATCAGGTTGAGGTCCGGGTCCCACCGCTTGTTCAGGCTGTTCTGGGTGCCGGCCGTGCGCAGCGACACGTAGGGCTGGTCGAAATCCAGCGAGCTGCGGGTCTTGATGATGATGCTGCCGCCCAGCGAACCCTCGGTCATGTCGGCGGTGGAACCCTTGACCACGTCGACGCTCTTGATCAGGTCGGCGGACAGCTGGCGGAATTCGGTGGCGCGGCCGTCGCCGCCGCCATTCATGTCGGCGCCCCCGGCCGAGCGCACGGCCTGGCCGTCCAGCTCGACGCGGGTCAGTTCCGGGCCGTTGCCGCGTATGCTGACGCTGCTGCCCTCGTCGAAGTCGCCGCGGTTGACGGCCACGCCGGCCACGCGCGAGATGGCCTCGCCCACGTTGCGGTCGGGCAGGGCGCCGACATCGTCGGCCACGATGGAATCCATGGCGGTGGCGGCGTGCTTCTTGCGCCCTATGGCCGAGCGCTGCGAACGGCGCATGCTGACCACCACCTTGGGCAGATCGCTGATCAGCTCCTCCAGTTCCTCCTCGCTGTGGTCCAGTTCGAACAGGGTGCCGGGCTTGAAGCGCAGCACGCTGCCTTCGCCATGGTCTAGCGCCCGCCCTGCCTCGGCCTCGCTGTCGGGCGGCGCCAGCGTGAACAGCACCGTGCCGTTGTCGCGGATGCGCGAACGCAAGCGGGTGCCGGCCAGCAGCCGCGCCAGCGCCTCGGCCGGTGCGTAGCTGCCGCGCACTTCATTGGTGGCGATGCCGGCCAGGTCCTCGGTGGTGGCCAGCACCGTCAGCCCGGCCTGCCGCGCGAATTCCGGTATCGTTTTCACTGCGGGACCCGCCGCCACGTGGAAGCTCGCAGGAGCTTCCTGGGCCCTGGCTGCCGGCGTGCAGACAGCCAGGATGCTGATGCCGGCCGCGATCAGAGCCGGGCTGATGCCTGGGTACTTCGCCATCCACTGCTTCCTGGTTATATGCCGGGGGCGGCACGGCCGGATCTCTAGCGTATCCGTTGGCCTATCTCTATGGTATTCGCGCCCACCACGACCGGTACCCCCAGCAGCGAGTGCATGTCGTCGGCGAAGCGCTCGGGCTGGTCGATGCGGTACTGGCCCACGAATTTCCTGTCGCGCAGGCGCGGGTCGTTGATCACGATGGCGCGCGCGTTGTAGCGGTTGAATTCCGCAGCCGCGTCGGCCAGGGCCTGGTCGCGGAACACCAGCATGCCTTCGCGCCAGGCCAGCTTGCGCTCGATTTCCTCGGGTTCGCGGCTGACCGCGATGCTGGCCGCCAGGTCCGGCACGTAGGCATGTTCGCCGGCCGTCATGCGGCGCTTTTGCGCCGTGCCCTGGGCGGTCCAGACTTCAACCGTGCCCTCGGTCACCACCACGTCGGCGCCATCGCCGTAACGGCGCACGGCAAAGGCGGTGCCGACCGCGCGCACCATGACGCCGCCGGCCTGCACCACGAAGGGCTTGCTCTTGTCCTTGGCCACCTCGAACCAGGCTTCCCCCCGGGTCAGGGCGATGCGGCGCTCCTCGCGCGTCAGGCGCACCTCGACCCGGCTGGCGCCGTTGATGCTGACGGTGGAATTGTCGGCCAGCGGCACCTTGCGGAATTCTCCCTTGGCGGTGTTGAGCACGGTCGGGCCTGCGAATCTGGGCAGGAGCGCGGAACTGGCCACGGCCGCCACCCCGGCGGCCGCCGCGCCCGCCACGATGAAGCGGCGCCGCCCGTGCTGGCGCAGGGCGTGCGCGCCGTCCTGCACCGCTGCCGGGCTGGGGCGCTGGTTTTCCTCCAGGGTGATCTTGTCCAGGGAGCGCTCGATGGCCCGCGCGCGCAGGTAGGCGCCCGCGTGCGAGGGATGGGCGTCGAACCAGGCCTCGAATGCAGCCTCGTCCTGTGGGGTCATGGCGCCATGCGACTGGCGCACCACCCATTCCAGCGCTTCCGTTTCTGTTTTAGACATGTCGTTTTCTAACCGTGGGCTTGCCTGCGCGCGATTTTACCGCGTCGCCGCCCCATTGCATGCCGGTCCTGGCAATACTCTCGGAAATGAGCGCCATGCCGCGCATGGTTTCCTTTTCGACCACGTTTTCGCTCAGGCCCAGCGACTTGGCGGTGGCGTCCTGCGACATGCCGTAGATGCGGCGCGCGCGGAACACCTGCTGGCAGCGGTCCGGCAGGTTGGAAATCAGGCCCAGCACCCATTTCAGCTCGGCCCGTCCGGCCGCCACCCGTTCCGGCGAGGGCGACGGGTCCTCGACATTGAATTCATCGAGGTTGGCCACCGCCTCGATTTCCACCACGGTGTTGTGGCGGAACTGGTCGATCACGATGTTCCTGGCCATGCGCAGCACGTATTCGCGCGGTTCGCGGATTTGCTCCACTGATTCCAGCTTGAGGATGCGGCAGTACACCTCCTGCATCACGTCGTCGATCTCGGCGGCGTCCTTGCAGACACCGGCCAGCTTCATGCGCAGCTCGGCCTCGTAGGGCAGCAAATGCGTGCTCACCCAATCCACGATGGCGGGGGCCAGGAATTGTCTCATCGTCTCCTCCGTGTTGTATCGCCCGGTAGCCGGGCTGGCGCTTGTCTCTGCGGACAGCGTTTTTATGTTTTTTCCAATTATTACATGGCAAGTCCAAGCGGCGGCCGTAGCGTCGGATCACAACGTTGATCAAGCATGATGCGTGGTTTTTTTGCAACGGTGAGGGTGCTGCGGGTTTGCCACACCGGCGGCGCGGCTGGCGGCGCCGTTGCCGGCCTGCCCATTAATAAAGACGGACGGGTGAAAAATTTCCGCCGCCATGCGCTCAAATATTGTTGGCGGAAATTTTTTCCTGGTCCGTCAGTCGCGCCGTTTTTGGCTTTCCGCCGCCTTGCGCTAAAAAAATCAACTATCGGAGTCCTTTGATCGGATCGCTAACTTTGCGCGATTTTGCGGGCATCATCGCTTCGTCCACCAAAGGATCAACCCCCGGCAGCGCCCGCAGTGGCGTGATTACTTCCTATAAGAATTGGAGATGCAACAATGCGTTCTTTCCGTGCGGCCCCTTTGCGGCCGAACCGTTTGAGTTATGCCGTGTCCCTGGCCCTGGTCTCGCTGATGGCGGGCCAGGCCGCCGGCGCCCAGGAAACCCCGGCCGCCACGCCGGCCGCCCAGGCCGGGAGCGAAGCCCAGGGCGACATGGCCAAGGTGGTGGTCAGCACCCGCCGCTCCCAGCAGTCCTCCATCGAGCGCAAGAAAAACTCGGCCACGGCCCAGGATTCCATCGTGGCCGAGGATGTCGGCTCGCTGCCCGACCGTAACATCGGCGAAGCCATTTCGCGCATTGCCGGCGTGGCCATCGACCGCGGCGACTTCGGCGAGGGCGTCAACGTCAGCATCCGCGGCAACGGCCCGGAACTGACCCGCGTCGAGCTGGACGGGCAGGGCGTGCGCTCGGCCGGCGGCTCCGACATGAATGGCGGCGGCGACGGCCGCGCCACCGAATTCCGCCAGCTGTCCGCCGACCTGATCAAGAGTGTCGACATCGTCAAGGGCTCCACCGCCGACATGACCGAGGGCTCGCTGGGCGGCGGCATCATCATCAAGACCCGCACCTCGCTGGAGTTCGACAAGCCCTTCGTGTCGTTGCGCCTGGCCGGCAGCAAGAACAGCCTGAACAAGGAATGGGACCCGGACGCCAACCTGATCATGAGCAAGAAGTTCCTGGACAACCGCCTGGGCGTGCTGATGAACGCCTCGCTCCAGAAGCTGACCAATGAATCGCACCAGTTCCAGGTCTCGGCCAACGGCCGCGACGGCTACATGCGCCAGGCCGACTTCGACCAGTCGCCGGAAAAAACCTTCAGCTATCACCCGGAAACAGTGAACCGAGCCGACGTGGCCTCGACCACGCCATGGGCCACTTACGGCACCTGGAACGCCGCCACACCGCTGGAAATCGTCACCAAGTCGGCCGCCGCCCAGTCGCAGGCGGATTGCCGTACTTCGTTCCCGGCGCTGACCACCAGTTCGGCCGAACTGAACGGCCTGAGCTCCACCAACAAGACCAATGCCATCAACGCCCGTAACTACGAGCTGCTGAGCTGCCTGAACCAGTGGAACGACACCAATCCAGCCCTGCTGCGCTACTTCGTCAAGCGCCAGATCGACGAGCGCAAGAACCTGGACCTGCGCACCGACTTCAAGGTCAACAACAAGCTGTCGGTGTACGCCAAGGGCAGCTACAACAAGCGCGAGGTGGATGACAACTTCCTCACTTATTCTCTGGGCAACGTCGCCATGAACACGGCCGGCACCTTTGTCGATGCCGCCGGCAAGCGCAGCGCCGTGGCCGGTACTGGCTACGCCGTGTTCCCCGGCTACAGCTTCCTGTCCGGCCAGCCGCTGCAGCAGGGCGTGACGGCCAACATCGTGCCCGGCTCGGTGGTGGTGGACGCCAACCACCACGTGACCTCCTACACGCTGACCAACGCCGGCGTGTCGGTGGACCAGATCCGCAACAAGATGGGCACCACCACCAAGTCGCTGCAGCTGGGCGGCACCTATCGCGACGGCGGCCTGACCACGGAATTCTTCGTGGCCGACAACGAGTCCGACTTCTGGCGCGGCGACAAGCGCACCTCGTGGGGCTATACCTATGGCAACGCCACGGTGGCGCTGCAGCCCAACGGCATCTGGTCGTACAGCACCCCGCCCGGCGTCAGCCTGACCGACTTCACCAAGGTCGGCGCCCTGGCGCCTGCCACCAGCGCCACCGTGCCGCAATACACCGTCTCCTCGCCCCAGGTCACTTATAGCCCGCAGCTGCGCGAGACCGGCGAAAAAGCGGCCAAGGTCGACGTCAGCTGGGCGGTGCCGGACACCGTGCCCTTCTTCAAGCGCCTGAAGACCGGCTACAACTACCGCGACACCACCAGCGACGCCTGGGGCAACGGCGGCTACACGGTCAGCCCGGCCGTGGGCACCGCCGGCACCGCCGGCTACGTGGCGGCTGTCACCGTGCCCGGCAATAATGTGCGCGGTTCCTTCGTCGGTTGCCAGGATACGGCCACCGCCAAGTGCACCTATGGCATCATCCCCACCGCCGGCAGCCGCAGCTATCAGGTGGTGCTGACTCCGCAGGCCTTCCTGGACGCCGTCACCAGCTCCATGTACCAGAACGCCACCGCGACCCAGCTGTTCAACGGCGCCAAGGACCGTCCGGACGCCCTGATCAACAACTGGACCCAGATCGACGTGGAGAAGGTGTTCGCCCAGATCGGCGCGCCCAACCTGAACTTCGACTGCATGAAGACCTGCGTCGGCAGCAATGGCAAGACCTACGAGCAGCCGATGACCAGCATCAAGGAGCGCACCGACGCCGGCTACCTGATGGCCGACTTCGGCATCGACCATGTCCCCTTCACCAACAAGGCGCTGCCCTTCGGCTGGGAACTGGAAGGCAACATGGGCTACCGCTACGTGCGCACCAAGGTCGAAGGCCGGGGCAACATGACCTTCGTCTCCAAGCTCAAGACGGCGGCCTACGATCCGGCCAACCCCGGCAACGCTGCCGGCTTCACCACCTCGCAGATCACGCAGAACACCACGCTGACCGCCAACAGCACCGACTTCCTGCCGATCTACAATCTGGCGCTGTGGGTGGTGCCGGACCAGGTGGTGGTGCGCTACAACCATGCCAAGACGGTGGCCCGCCCGCCGGCCTCGCGCCTGGTGGCGGCCGGCTCCTGCACCTATGACCAGACCCTGGTCAACGCCAATGGCGACGCCGACACCGACATGACCTGCACCACCCTGGGCAATCCGGCCCTGAAGGCGCAGACCAACATCAACCAGAACCTGAGCGTCGAGTGGTACCCCAACCGCGACACCATGTTCACCGCTTCGGCCTACAAGCAGGAAGGCCGCATCGGCGCCGCCATCGTGGACAGCGTCAACGGCAAGAAAGTGTTCGAAGGCTCGAGCGCGGTCGATCCGGCCACCGGCATCTCGCTGGCCGACATCCCGTTCGATTTCCGCACCTACCTGAACGGCGCCCCGGCCACCCGTACCGGTGTGGAATTCAGCACCAAGACCGCCTTCACCTTCCTGCCCTGGAAGCTGCGCTACACCGGTTTCGACGCCAACGTCACCCGCCAGCACTCGAACTCGTCGGCCCTGGCCTACGACCTGCTGACCGGCGGCGTGCTGAGCCCGGTCGGGATACCGAAGTACTCGTTCAACTGGGCCCTGTGGTATGACGATGGCGCCCTCAGCGCCCGCGTCGCCGTGCAAACCGTGGGCACCCGCTTCGCCTGCATCGCACCTTGCGGCGACTCGATCAGCGGCTATGGCCTGAACGCCTATCCCAACGTGGCCCTGGCATGGAAAAACCCTGCCTACAATCCGGGTCCCAGCAACTGGACCGACCGCACCAGCTATGTGGACGGCCGCATCGCCTACCGCGTCAACAAGAGCCTGGAGTTCTACGTGGAAGGCAAGAACCTGACCAACCAGACCCAGACCACCAGCCTGGGCGGCACCGGCTACGCGAATGGCGCGCCCAACCTGCAGAACTACTACTACGCAGGCCGCCGCATCAGCCTGGGCCTGACCTGGAAGAACCTGTAATTCTGCCTGGGTGTGAAGTATTCACCTTTTGGGGACAGCTCTGCTGTCCCTTTTTTTTAAAACCACAAAGAGAAAGAGGAGAACCATGCAACACTTGACGACGAAAGCGGCCAGGCTGGGCGCGGCCGGACTGGCTGCGGCCGCCATCCTGGCCGGATGCGGCGGCGCCGCGCAGGATGGCGGCGCCAGCCAGGCCACGCTGCTCAAGGCGGGCGCCACTACCCAGGCCACCTCCACCTTCGGCTTGACCGCCGACAGCAATTTCTACACCATCGACACCGGCGCCGACCTGGTGTTCAAGATACGCCGGGTGGACGCCAGCTCCACCACCTCGCCGGGCGACATCGCCTCCCTGGTGTACAAAGGCGTGCAGTACCAGGACCAGCAGCGCGGCAGCCAGGTCAACTCCGGCTTCGACTGGCTGTACAACAATATCTCGGCGGTGACCGTCAACGCCGAGCAGATCGGCAGCGACTATATCAAGGTCACCGTAGTGGGCGGCAGCCTGACCCACTACTATATCGCCAAGCGCGGCGAGAACCGGATCTACATGGGAACGTACTTCACCAAGGAGCCCGAGGTGCAGGCGCTGGCGCGCTACATCGTGCGCGTGCCCAAGGCGGTGCTGCCCAACGGTCCCACACCATCCGACCTGACCGGCACCACCACCACGGTGGAGTCAGGCGACGTGTTCGGCCTGCCCAACGGCGAAACCCGTTCCAAGCACTATTCCAACATGCGCCTGAAGGATTGGCAGTACATAGGCGCCACCGGCAACAACGTCGGCCTGTGGATAGTGCGCGACAATAACGAGGGCAATTCCGGCGGCCCCTTCTACCGCAGCCTGCTGAACCAGGGCGGCTCCGACCAGGAACTGACCTACATCATCAACTATGGCGAATCGCAGACCGAGGCTTTCCGCCTCGGCATCCTGAACAGCTACACCCTGGTGTTCACGGACGGCGGCGCGCCGGGCGCGGTCGACACCTCCTTCTTCAGCGGCATGGGCATGGTGGGCTATGTGGGGCCGTCCGGACGCGGCCAGGTGTCGGGCGCCAGCATCACCGGGCGCGACAGCCGCTTCGAGTACACGGTGGGCTTTGCCAACGCCACCGCCCAGTATTGGGCCCCGGTCGATCCGGTGGACGGCCACTTCGACAGCAAGGGCATGCTGCCCGGCACCTACACCATGAAGGTGTACAAGAACGAGCTGGAGGTCGATACCCGCACCGTCACGGTCACGGCCGGCGGCGTGACCTCGGTGGCGCCGATTGCCATCACGGGCGACCCATCGGCGGTGACGCCGATCTGGCGCATCGGCGACTGGGATGGCAGCCCGGCCGAATTCCTCAACGGCGACAAGGTCACCACCATGCACCCGTCCGACGTGCGCATGGGCAGCTGGAAGCCGGGCGACTACACGGTGGGCGTCTCGACCGCCGCCACCGGCTTCCCGGCCTACCAGTGGAAAGACAGCGCGGTGAGCGGCGCGCGCGTGATCAAGTTCAACCTGAAACGCAGCCAGCTGGCGCCGCTGACCCTGCGGGTGGGCCTGACCATCGCCTACGCCGGCGGGCGGCCGACGGTGCAGGTCAATGGCTGGTCCTCGGCCCTGCCGGCGGCCCCGAACGCACCCAAGACCCGCAGCCTGACGGTAGGCACCTACCGCGGCAACAACACCATGTACACCTTCAACATCCCGGCCAGCCAGCTGGTGGTGGGCACCAACGTGCTGACCCTGACCCCGATCAGCGGCTCGGCAGGTTCCGGCTTCCTCAGCCCCGGCTTTGCGTGGGACGCGGTCGACCTGATCCCCACGCCTTGAGGCGGCTCGGCCTGCAGTAACAACACCGGGGTCAGGTCGGGCAATGTGCCAACAACACCGGGGTCAGGTCGGGCAATGTGCCAACAACACCGGGGTCAGGTCGGGCAATGTGCCAAAGTTTCCTCCTTAAATGATGCGCTGGGAAATTCTGTCCACTTGCCCGACCTGACCCCGACCCCGCTTAGAAGCTGTAGGTCAACCGGCCGTAGTAGTAGGCGCCGTTGATGCCCAGGGGCGAGAACGAGGGGTACTGGTTGGCGGCCGCGCTGTTGCCGGCCGCCACCTGGGCTGCGATCAGGTCGGCGCTGTTCTTGTTCGGATAGGTGTTGAACAGGTTGTTCGCACCCACCGAGAAGGTCAGCTGCTTGCTGAAGGCCTTGCTGATCTCCAGGTCGGTGGTGGCCTTGGTCTTGATCTCGGTGCGGAAATACTTGGCGCCATCCACCGTGGTGTAGCCGGCCGAGGGACCGTAGATGGATTCGCGCAGGTTGACCGTCCAGCTGCCACGCTTCCACAGCGCGCCCAGGTTCACGCGCGTCTTGGGCGACGATTCCTCCAGGGTGGCGATGGCGCCCAGGTTGAGCAGCACCTGCGGCAGCAGCTGCGACGGCGCCTGGTTGATGCGGCGTACTTCCACCTTGTTGTAGTTGGCGGCGGCCGACCAGTCGACCCGGCCCATGTCGCCGAAGTTGCTGCCGTAGTTCATCACCACTTCCAGGCCGGTGTTGCGGGTGTTGGCGGCGTTGGTGAAGATGTTGATGCCGGTCTGGGTCACGGTCGGGTCCAGGATGTTGCCGTTGGCCTTGATGGCGGCCACCACGGCGGCCGAGTTGACGGCCGCGCCGGAACCGTACAGCGAGCTGGAGCCGACGATGCGGTCGCGGATGTTGATCACGTAGGCGTCCGCCGTGATCTGCATCTTCGGCATGGGCTTCAATACCATGCCGACGCTGAAGTTGGTCGATTTCTCCGGCTTCAGGCCGTTGATGCCGACCAGCGCCGCGCCGGGCGAATTGGGCGCCAGCTGCACGAAGGCCGACGTCGGCGACACGTTGGTGGCCGAGTAGTACTGCTCGGCCATGGTCGGTGCGCGGAAGCCGTTGCTGATGGTGCCGCGCAGCGCCACGGTCGGGCTGAAGTCGTAGCGGTTGGTGATCTTGCCCACGCGGGTGCTGCCGAAGTCGCTGTAGTTCTCGTAGCGCGCGGCCAGGTCGACCTTCCAGTTGGCGATGGGCGAACCGGCCACGTCGATGTAGGCCGACTTGTCGTTGCGGCTGTGGCTGCTGGCGTCGGTCAGGCTGAAGCCGGGATAGGATTGCGAACCTTCCTTGTAGCGCGAGGCGGCCTCGCCGGCGCCGATGGCGTAGGTGTCGCGCCGGTATTCGGCGCCCAGCGCCAGGCTCAGCGGGCTGGCCCAGCCGACCGCGAATTCGCGCGTCAAGTCCAGGTTGGTGGTCCACTGGCTGGCCTCGAACGAGCCGGCGTAGAAGTCGTAGGGCGTGGCGCCGGTGTCGTTGTACAGCGAGATATTGGCCGAGTTGGTCACGCCCATCTTGACCTTGTCGCGGCCGTAGGTGGTGCTGACATCCCAGTTCCAGTCGCCGGCCGTGCCTTTCACGCCGGTCGAGACGCCGAAGTCGGTCTCGTCCAGGGTCTCGCGCGGGCTGAAGCCGTAGGGGTAGACCTTGGGCAGGCGGTTGGGCAGGCGGTAGTTCTCGAACGCGTCGGCCATCTTCTGGCCGTAGGTGACGTTGGCGTAGAACTCGGTGCCGCCGCCGAAGTCGATGCCGCCGTTCAGGCTCAGCAGCGAGATATGGTAGGCGGCGTCGCCGGCGATGTGGTTCAGGTAGGGGTAGCCTGGCGCCAGCGCCAGGTTGGGCATGCTGGCCATGTTGGCGGCCGACACCACGCGCGGGTCGATCGAGCTGCGGTCGCTGTGGCCGTGGTACTTGTGCTCGGCGGTCAGGTTCAGGTAGCTGTTGTCGCTGGGCGCCATGCCCAGGTTGAAAGAGCCGTCGGCGGTCTTGCCGCCCTGGTCGTAATAGCGGCCGCCGTTGACGTTCAGGGTGCCGCCCTCGCTATCCTTTTTCAGGATGATGTTGATGACGCCGGCAATGGCGTCGGTGCCGTACTGGGCGGCGGCGCCGTCCTGCAGGATCTCGACGTGGTCGATGGCCGACACCGGGATGAAGTTGAGGTCGGTCGCGGCGCCGCCCTGGTAGGGGCCGCCCAGCACGGCCAGGTTGGAGGTGGTGTGGCGGCGCTTGCCGTTGATCAGCACCAGGGTGTTGTTCGGGCTCAGGCCGCGCAAGCGGGCCGACAGGGTCAGGTTGGCGGCGTCGCTGCCGAAGGCCTGGGCGGTGAAGGAGGGCATGTTCTGCGCCAGCGCCTGGATCAGGTCGGGCTGGCCGGTGCGTTCCAGCGAACCGGAATCGAGCACCTGGATGGGCGAAGCGCTGTCGCTGGCTTTCAGGCCGCTGCGGCGGGTACCGGTCACGATCACGGCCTCGATGGGCGCGGCCGGTGCGGCGGCGTCGGCAGCCACGTCAGCGGCCGCATCGGCGGCCGGCTCGGGCGCGGCCAGGGCGGCGCCGTGCAGGCCGGCGCACAGGGCGGCGATGGTCAGCGCCATGGCGGTCGGTTTCGGCAGGACAGGGGACGGCGACTTCGGATTGCAGATTGCAGAACACATAAAAACAACTCCTTCAAGGGCAAAAAATTTTGGACGAGCGAGGCCTGCACCGGCGGCAAGCCGGCGTTTTGCTTGTAATACGGGAGCAGCGTGGGGCGCGCCTGCGTGGGGCGCGCCGCGTCAGGGCGTGTTCAGGCCCTGCCTATTTTTTCTTGGCCTTGGGGGCCGGCGCTTCCGGCGCCTTGGCGGCGGTCATTTCGATTTCCACCAGGCCGCCGGCCATGGGCAGGGCCGCCACCTGCAGCGCGGTGCGCACCGGCTTGTTGGGCTGGGCGGCGGAGCCGAAGTATTCGCCGTAGGCGGCGTTCAGGCCGGCGAAGTCCATCTTGCCGTCCAGCTTGGGATCGCCCAGCAGGAAGACGTTGACCTTGACCACGTCGGCGAAGGTCAGGCCCTGGGCCGCCAGCAGCTTCTCGAACTTCTTCATGATCGAGTGCACCTGGGTGTTGGTATTGCCATAGGCTTCAGGCGTGCCCTTGGGGGCGTCCGGGTTGGCCACATCGGCCAGGTTGCCGCTGAAGAAGACGAGACGGCTGCCAGCCGGCACGCTGACGGTGGTGGAGATGGGGAAGTTCGAGCCCGGCACGCTGGCGCGGGTGATTTCCTCGGCATGGGACAGGGAGAACGGCAACAGGGCCAGGCCCAACACGGCGGCCAGACGGGTGAACATTGCAGGAGCGTGCATCGTGTCTATCCTTATTTTCATTGATCAAAACTGCGTGTTACACAACGTTACGCAATATGTATGCCATCGATATGAAAACGGGTAAGACTGCAACCGATTTCATAGGAGAAAGCGGTATCGGCGCGGCCTGGCGACCTGATACGGCTGGCGCGCACCGCACCAACATATCAACATGCAATGCACTAATTTAGGCCGCGGGCGACGCCATCCATGCGCGCAAATCGGGCGCTGACAAGCAAGGGCAGGATCGCGCTGGTTGCCGGGCGCGGTGCACGGGCGGGGCGGTGCTAGAATCGGCCTTCCGCCACCGTGCAAGGAGCAAGTCCATGGAATACCGGCGTCTCGGCAACTCGGGCCTGCGCGTGCCCGCCCTCGGTTTCGGCACCGCCACCTTTGGCGGCGGCAACGATTTCTTCAAGGCCTGGGGCAGCACCGACGCGGCCGGCGCGGCGCGCCTGGTGGATCTGTGCCTGGACCATGGCGTGTCCCTGTTCGACAGCGCCGACGTGTATTCGGACGGCCTGGCCGAGCAAATCCTCGGGCAGGCCATCAAGGGCAGGCGCAACCGGGTGCTGCTCTCGACCAAGGCGACGTTCCCCACCGGCGACGGCCCCAACGCCTACGGGTCTTCGCGCCAGCACCTGCTCGAGGCGGTGGACGCCTCGCTGCGGCGGCTGGGCGTGGACCATATCGACCTGCTGCAGCTGCACGGCCAGGACCACAACACCCCGGTGGAGGAAACCCTGTCCACCCTGGACCAGCTGGTCCGTTCGGGCAAGGTGCGCTATGTGGGCGGCTCGAATTTCTCGGGCTGGCACCTGATGAAATCGCTGACGGCGGCCGACCGCCTCGGCTATCCGCGCCATGTGGCGCACCAGGTGTATTACTCGCTGCTCAACCGCGACTATGAGTGGGAACTGATGCCGCTGGGCCTGGACCAGGGCGTGGGCGCGGTGGTATGGAGTCCGCTGGGCTGGGGCAAGCTGACCGGACGCATCCGGCGCGGGCAGGAAGCCAGGCCGGGCACGCGGGCGCACGACATTGCCGGCACCGGGCCGCACTACGAGGAGGAGCGCCTGTACCGCATCGTCGACACCCTGGACGCTGTGGCCGCCGCGACCGGGCGCAGCATCCCGCAGATCGCCCTCAACTGGCTGCTGCGGCGCGACACCGTGTCCACGGTGCTGATCGGCGCCCGCGACGAGGCCCAGCTGGTGGAAAACATCGGCGCGGTGGGCTGGGCCCTGGAGCCGGAGCATGTGGCGGCGCTGGACGCGGCCAGCGAGGTGCCGCCGGCCTATCCGGTCTGGCACCAGCGCGGCTTCCCCATGCTGCAGCGTGGCGGATGAGGCCCAGGTGTTTCAAGGGACGCGATGCTGTCTTAAGTGAGGCAGCTCACGTAGGACTGGGATGACAATTGACAATGTTCCGTGCCTACATAACGTCTGACAGCGCTCCTATACGTTGAATTTGGTCTAATGGATATAGTGTTACTTAACAAAGCAATACATCCAACACAGCCGCAGACCAACAAAACGATAGAGGAACGCCATGTACAACACTACTGCTACCCCCACCCGCACCATCAACGTCGGCAAGGCTGCACAAGTCATCAGCATTACGGGCGCCCAACAAAACGATCTGCTGCGGGCTCTGTCCCGTGAAGAACTGACCAGCCTGTTCGCCCATCTGGAATTGGTGCAATTACCTGCTGGCAAGCAACTGTTCGGCTGCGGCGGCCAGATGGAATATGCCTACTTCCCGACCAACGCCATCATCTCGCTGCAATACGTGATGGAAGACGGCGCCACCACCGAGATCGCCGTGGTGGGCCGTGAAGGCGTGGTGGGGGTGGCCATGTATCCGACCGAGCGCGCCAACTGCACCGCTGTGGTCCAGACCGCCGGTTATGGCTACCGCCTGAAAGCCGAGGCGCTGCGCGAGGCCTTCTACGCCGGCGGCGCCCTGGCCCAGCAGCTGATGCGCCATACCAGCGCCCTGTTTGCGCAACTGGCGCAGACCGTGGCCGGCAACCGTCACAGCAATATCGAACAAAAACTGTGCCGCTGGCTGCTGGAGCGCCTGGACCGTTCGCTCAGCAACGAGCTGAAAGTAACCCAGGAACTGATCGCCAACATGCTGGGTGTGCGGCGCGAAAGCATCACCGGCGCGGCCGGCAAGCTGCAGGAAGAGGGCATGATCGAATACCGCCGCGGCAAGGTGATCGTGCTGGACCGCCCGGCCCTGGAACGCCGCGCCGGCCAGTGCTACAACTCCGGCCGCAGCCAGGCCAAGGCCCAAGGCTACGCCCTCGGCGCATAAAGCTGGAGCCCCGGCGATCAACCACGTTGTCCAAACCGCGGTGTCAGGTCTGCCATTGGTACATGAGGCTGCCAGAAAAAGCGGACTCATGTACCATTGGCAGATCTGACACCGGTGTGGACATGACACCGGTGTGGACACCGGCGTTCCATTCAAGCGGGCCTGGCCCGCTTTTTTTATTTCAGGGTCTCGGTCAACACCCGGCCTTCGGCGCCGGACGGCGGGCGCACGTGCAGCAGGTGCGACAGGGTGGGGGCGATGTCCTGCACCTCGGCGTACTGGCCGTAGGCGCCCGGCTTGATCCAGCGCTGGCCCATGATCAGCAGCGGCACGTTGGTGTCGTAGGCGTAGGGCGAGCCGTGCGAGGTGCCGCTGTTGCCGCTGCCGAAGTACCAATAGGGCTTGAGCACCACCATCAGGTCGCCCGAGGCGATACGGTTCCAGGCCCGCTTCATCAGCACCGCGGTGCGGTTGCCGCTCACGCCGCCCTGCTCGAACTGGGTGCGGGTGTAGACCTCGGTCACGCCATTCTGCTGCAGCAGGAAGCGCGCCGCCGCATTTTCCAGCTCCTCGCGCTTGATGCCTTTCTGTTCGGCCAGCGCATAGTCGAGGTGGATATTGGGCACCGACCATACGGTCACCAGCTTGTCGGCCGAGAACTTGGCGGCCAGGTGCTGGTTCAGGGCCGCCATCAGTTTGTCGCCATCGAGGCGCTGGGCGTCGATGTGCTGCTGCTGCGAGAATTCCGGCACGTTGGGGAAGCCATGGTCGGCCGTCAGCAGCACCAGCACGTTGTCCATGCCGATCTTTTTATCCAGGTAGCCGAAGAAATTGGCCAGCATGCGGTCCAGGCGCTGCAGGTGGTCGTGCGACATCCTGCTTTCCGGCCCGTAGGCGTGGTTGATGTAGTCGTGGGCCGACAGGCTGACCCCCAGCAGGTCGGGCACGCCGGCCGGATTCCTGCCCAGCTGTTCGCCCTCGACGGCGGCGCGGGCAAACTCCAGGGTCAGCTCGTCCAGATAGGGCGTGGCTTTCAGGCGGTTGTAGTAGTCGGCGTCCAGGCCGCCGCTTTCGCTGTACATGGAAAACGGGAAGCGGTTGTGCGCGCCCGGCTTGGCCGGGGTCAGGTCCTCGCTGGCGTCGCCGGCGTAGGCCGCCTCCGGCAGCAGCGGGGTCCAGCTCTTGCCGTAGTAGCGGTCCTGCGGCTTGGCGGCCTGGACGGCCTGCACCCATTGCGGATGCTTTTGCATGTAGAAGGTGCTGCTGGCGAAGTTGCCGGTTTTGTCCATGTACATATAGGCGGTGCCGGTCTTGCCCGCCAGTAGGATGGCGCCCCGGTCCTTGCCGGACACGGTCACCACCTTGCTGCGGTTGCCGCTGGCGTAGCGCATCTGGTCGCCCAGGGTGTCCACGCGCAGCCTGGTGGGCGCGGTGCCGTCCGAGGGTTTGGTCTCTTCGCCGATGTAGGTGTAGCTGGTGTCCTCGGTGCAGTACACGGATTTCTTGGTCACCGGATCGATCCAGTTGTTGCCGATGATGCCGTGCTGGTAGGGGTAGGCGCCGGTCAGCACGGCGCTGTGGCCGACCGCCGTCACGGTCACGCCATGGGCCTGGTGGGCGTTGCTGAAAGACGCGCCCTGGTCCAGCAGGCGGCGCAGGCCGCCTTGGCCGAACTGGTCGCGGTAGCGCAGGACTTGCTCGTTGGGCAGGCCATCCACCACCAGCACCACCACCAGCTTGGGCTGGGCGGCTGCGGGGGCGGGGGCTGCGGCATGGGCGCCACCGGCGGCGACGCAGGAGGCCAGGATCAGGGTCCGTAACGCGGACAGGGCGGGCTGCTTGGTGTGGGTCATATCGGTCCGGGGTTGAAGGCGGCGTAGCCGCCGGGCGGCGACTATGCTACCCCAGATGTATGACAGCGGTGTTACCTCGGCCGCAGCGCGGGATGTCCAGCATGGGCTGCCGCGTGCGCGGCAGCGACGTTAGCGGCCCCGCAGCAGCCCGCGCCAGCGCGCCGTGGCCCTGCCGACGGTCGCCGGCAGCACCGCCATGACCGCTGTGCTGCCGGCGGCAATGCCGGGCGGCAGGCCTCGCCTAGGGCTGCGGATTCCAGCCGGCGCCGTTGTTGAAGGCCGACAGGATCTGGGCCCGGTTGGCGTAGCCGGCCGCCACGTCGGACGCGCTCAGCAGGAAGCCGCCGGCGCGCGCACCGAGGTTGAGCGGATTGCCCGCCAGGTCCGTGCTGCCATATTCGCGCCAGCCGGAGGCCGCCGTGGCCACGGCCGGATTCGGCGCCGGCTGGCTGTTCACGCCGGCGCCGGCCCAGCCCACGGCCGCGACATGGGTGTCCATTTTCGTGTTCACGAACACCACGTTGTCGAAGTAGCTGCTGCTGCCCGAGCTGCGCGCCAGGTAGGTGAGGCCAGTGGGGACGTCGCCGTGCAGCGGTCCGGGACCGGCGCCGTGCGTCAGGCGCGAGTTCAGGAACACATAGCCCTTGTCGCCGGCCGCCAGTGCGCGCGCCTGCAGGATGTAGCCGCCGCTGCCGGCATTGGCGGTGTCGCCCACCGAGCGGATTTCGCATTCCTCGAACAGGGCGGCGCGCGCGCTGCCCCAGATGAAGTCCACATTGCCTGCCACCAGGCTGCGGTAGAACCAGGAATAGCCGTTCAGGTTGAGCGTGTCCTGCTCGCTGTAGAAGCTGGCGTTGGTGGCCACCAGGCGTCCGCTGGGGCTGTTGAAGTAAATGGTCTCGGCCTGGGCCGAGATGCTGGACGAGCGCAGCGTGGTGTTGCGCAGGGTGAGGGTATCCAGCACCAGCAGATCGTCGCTCTCGGCCAGGAACACGGCGCGGCCGCCGGCCGGGGTGCTGCTGTCGGACGCCTGGCTGGCGCCGGAGCCGGTGTTGAGCGTGTCGTAGTTGCTATACTGGATGACGGCGCCGTCGCGGCTCTCGCCCTTGAGCGTCACATTGTCCTTGTTGCGCAGGTAGAGCAGCTCGTTGTAGGTGCCGTTGCGTACGTTGATGGTCAGCGGATCGCTCTTGCCCAGTTGCTGCATGGCGTAGTTGAGGGCGCCCTGCACGGTGTCGAAATCGGTGTCCGCCGCCACGCCCACGGTGAGGCTGGAGGCGCCGGACGCCGGGCCGTAGGCGCGGGTGGTGAAGGACCAGTCGCCCAGCTTGCCAATGCCGACAAAGGGCACGCCGCCCAGGGTGGCGCCGGTCACCACGCCATTGGCGATGGCCACGTAGTACTCGGTGTCGTATTGCAGCTTGTTCAGGTGCGGCTTGATGACGAGCGTGTTGCCGGAGATGGTGACCGGGGTGGTGTAAACCTTCCTGACCTGGGCTTGGCCCGGGTAGCCCAGGGTGTCGGACTCGCCGGACAGCTTGATCACGTCCACCTGGGCGTTGTCGCTCTTGCGGAAGATGCGGATGGTGCCGCCCGTGCCCAGGGTGGGCGCGTTATCGAAGGTCAGCCTGAGCGAGGCGTCGATGTTGACGTTGGCCGCTTGCGCGGCCGGCAGGGCCACGCCGGCCAGGCCGTAGCTCTGGGTGGGCTGCACGAACTGCGGGCTGATGGTGGCGGCGATGCTGCGCTTCAGGGTGGGATCGGAATCGCTGGCCAGCGTGATGGTGGCGCTGCCTGCGCCCACCGGCGTGACGGTCAGCGTGCCGCCGTTAATGCCGACCACCGCCACCGCCGGATTGCTGGAGCTGGCGCTGTAGGTATCGGCCGCGCCATTGGGCTGCAGCGCCGTCACGGCCAGGGTCAGCGGGGCGTCGCCCACTTCCGCGTTGTAGCTGGTGGTGGCCGGGCTGACGCTCAGCTGCGAGGGCTTGAGGGCCGGGTCGCCGATACGCACGTCATCGATCTGGAACGATTTGTTGGCCGTGTACAGGCCGATGGTGCCGCGCTGGCTGAAGGCCGCATCCGTGATCGAGCCCAGCGACTCGCCGTCCAGGTACACCGTCAGGGTGCTGCCCTTCAGTTCGAAGCGCACGGTGTAGAACTGGGCGTCCATGTTGATGGGCTTCTTGGTCTGCTTTGGCCGGGTCAGGGAGCCGGCCGCCATCTTGGCGATTTCGACCTGGGTGCTGGCGCTGCTGTTCTGTACGTTCAGGCCGGCGCCGTACCAGTTGTTGCTGTCGGTGTAGCGCGCCAGCAGGTACAGGTATTTGTTGCCGGTTGTGCCATTGGTGAGCGGCTTGATGCGCGCCTCCACATAGTAGTCGCCGGAGGCCGGTACGGCGGCCATGGCCGTGCTCTTGAGCGTGGCCAGCACGCCGCCGGTGGTGGCGGCCGTGTACTGCAGCACCTTGTTGCTGCCGCCCACAGTCTCCGCCTTCACGCTGAAGCTGCCGTTGGGACCGCTGACCGGCAGCAGATTCCAGTTGCCCGCGCTGCCGTTCTGGAAGTCGTCGCAGAAGTACAGGCCGGTGGCCGGGCAGGTGAGGGTGAGGCCGGGATCGGCCGTGACATTGCCGCTGCCGCTAATGGCGGTGCTGATCTTGCCATTGCCTGCCTGCGCCAGCGCATTGGCCTTGACCAGCGCGACCGGACGCGGCGCATATGCATATGGCACGGTCCAGCCCACGCTGCTGGGCGCCGAGCAGCCGGCCAGCGCGGCGCCGTTCAGCACCGAGCCGCTGTCCTTGAAGGCGCCGGGCACGGTGCCGCCGATGGGCTCGACCACGTCATCGCAGCGGCTCACGCCGGCAATCTCGAACACATTGTTCTGCGACAGGATGGCCGCGCTCTGGCCCACGCCTATGCTGTAGTCGTAGGGATAGGCAGGATGCGACTTGCTGCCCACGTAGTAATTGTTGAACACGTGGACCTGGCCGTAGCGCACCCGTGGCGCGCGGCTGACCACGTCGCGGAACACGTTGTTGCTGAAGGTGATGCGCAGCTTGCCGGCGTCGCCGGTGGCGCTGTCGCTGGAGCCGACCAGGTTGTTCTTGCGGTGCTGGCCGAACACGTTGTACGACACGGTCACGTAGTCGGAGGCGTTGGTGATGTCCAGCGCGCCGTCGTGGCATTGCTTGACCTGGCCGTTTTCGATGGGCAGCAGGTCGTCCGTCATGGCGCCGTCGGTGAAGGTGTTATGGTCGATCCAGATGTGGTCCGAAGCGGAGACGCCGATGCCGTCGTAGGCCGCGTTCCAGTTGCCCAGGGCGCCGTCGGTGGGGTCCCAGATCGGCCCGACGTCGCAGGGATTGACGATCTTCAGGTTGCGGATGATGACCTGCGAGACGCCGGACAGTACGATGTGGCCATTGATGATGCCGGCGTTGGCGCCGTCGCCGATCAGGGTGGTATTACTCTTGAGCTTGATGGCGCCGCGGATGGCCTGGTCACCCGTATTGGCGTAGGGCACACCCTCGCTCATGTCGATGGTGCCGGTCACCTTGATGATCTTGGCGTTGCTGCCGCCGTTGCTGATGGCCGTCAGCAGCTGCGAGCGGTTGCTGACGGTGTAGATGTTGGAGGATAGCGCTTGCGCGCCGCCCACCGTGCCGCCGCCCTGGGCAGCCCAGCCGTCGGCGGGGGCGGCTTGCAGCGCGCTGTCGGTGCTGGCGGCCGCAGCGTGCGCCAGGTGTGTGGAATAGCCGCCGGCGCCAGCCAGCAGCAGGGCAAGGCCGAGCGCGGCCCTGAAACCTGTGAGTCTCATCTTGTTCTCCCGGTAGGGGTATATATGTAGGGCGGCCAGGCCGCCCGCTGTCAGTTCGCTGCCGTACCTTTGCGCCGGCGCCGCAGCGCCACCAGGCCCAGTCCCGCCATCATCATGCCGGCGCTGAAGGGCTCGGGCACGGGGGAGGCCAGGGTGATGGTGGAGTCGAAGGAAGCGTAGGTGCTGTTCCAACTGACGGCGCTGAGGTCGATCTCGATGGTGTGGCCATCGATCACCCGGTATACCGGCGTGCCGCTGGTGTCGCCGGCGCTGGACAGGGCGAAGCCGGTGATGGCGGCCGGCAGCGAACTGCCAAAGTCGAAGCGCGCCACATGGGTGCCCGCCACGATGACCGGATCGGCGGCGTAGACCGTCAGCAGGCCGCTGGCGGCAAAGTCGAAGCCGAACTGGAAGTCGGCCGTGTAGAACTCGACGCCGACATTGGTCGGGTCCAGGTGGCTGCTATTGCTGTTGGACAGGCCGGCCGTGAAGCCGCTGTCCAGGCTGAGTATCGCAGCGCTGTCGCCGTTGTAGCTGGCGCTGATCAGGGCGTTTGCCAAGGGGGTTGCCGCCGCATGCGCGGCGCCGGTGGGCAGGGCCAGGCAAGCCGCCGCTACCAGTGTCTCCATGATTGCTTTTTTCATTTTTTGTAGTCCCAAGTAAGAGAAAGACGCCTGGACGGCGCCGGTCGGAACACCTCGCGTGTTCCGTGCCATCGAGACGAGGGCCGGCAGGCCGAGGTCGCGCGTGGTCGAAAACTCTGTGCGGCCGTGGCCGCTTTGGGGATGCCGCATTGCCGGGCAATGCACATCAATTGGTCAGACCATTCTAAGGCGGCCTGACCAATTTTACAAGGCGAACTGACCAATTACAGGTGCGGCGCGTGGCATTGTTGTCATTGCATGAATGTTGGCAAGATTAAATGCTTAAAGGAAACCGTGGTTTTGTTGATTCGGGGCTGAAAAAAGGATGGATTTTGTCAAAACGCTGATAGAATGTGGCGTAGGAAAATAATTTCAGACGGCCATACCGGGCTGTCCTCTAGGGAGTCGGCTATGATCCATCACATCGTTGGTCCATCGATCTCTGCCACGTTGGCGGCGGAGCAGCAGGGCGACCAGAATAAGATTGCCAACAATGCAATCGATACGAGTAATTTTGATCTGAGCGCCAGCCTGGCTGCCTATATGTCGTTGCCCGGTTACAACAACGTCCAGGGCGCCCAGCAAGCCAGCGGCGCCGACAACAGCACCGACAACACCGCCCAGTCCGTCACTGCCGCCACCGCCGAGGACGAAAGCCTGAAGCTGGCCCTGCAGCAGTTTGACGAGGGCTTGAAAAAACTGGTGGACCGCCCGGAAACCCAGGCCTTCCAGGCCAAGTTCGGCGCCAGCCAGGAAGACGGCAAGCCAGCCCAGTTCCCGACTTCCGAGCCGGTCGAGGGCGACCAGCCCAATCCGCTCGATGACAGCGACCTGGTCAAGGCTGCCGATACCAACCACGACGGCAAGGTAAGCGAGGAAGAACTGGGCCGCTACCAGGAACCGCTGACCTACCGCGCCCACTCCGAGGACGCCGCCACCAAGCTGGCCGACAGCTCCACCGCCTTCTCGCTGAATGAAGTCAACCGTGCCTATGGCGGGGTCTCCACCGCCGCACTGGCCGCCGCCTGACCTGTATCAGCCTCCACCAGCGCCCCATGACAGCGATGCTGCATGGGGCGTTTTGCATTGGAGCGCGCATTTCCCTGCTGTCCGTATGGTAATCATACAAAAACAACACCAACTGCATAAAAAATGCGAATATGTCGATCTGACCTTCCAGTCATTTAATTTTTGATCGAGCTCGGAGCTGTCAATTGAAAAAACTGAACTTCCAGCATCTCGCCATGGCAGCGGCGGTGGCGGGCGCCTTTGCCCTGACCGGCTGTGCCGTCGGCCCCGACTTCAAGACGCCCGCGCTGCCGGCGGCGGCCCAGGGCCAGGCCTACACTCCGGACCCGCTGCCGGCGCAGACCGCCTCGGCCCAGGGCGCGGGCGGCGCGGCGCAGCAGTTCAAGCTGGGCCAGGAACTCCAGGCCCAGTGGTGGACCATGTTCCAGTCGCCCGCCCTGGACCAGCTGGTGCGCGAAGCCCTCGCCAACAGTCCGTCCATGGCGGCCGCCGAGGCCACCCTGCGCCAGGCCCAGGAAAACTACCGGGCCCAGGCCGGCGACCTGTATCCCACCGTGGGGGCCACGGCCGGCGCCCAGCGCGCGCGCTCCTCGGCCGCCACCACCGGCACCCCGAACGGCGGCGTGACCAATCTGTATAACGCCTCCGTCAGCGTGTCCTACACCATTGACGTGTTCGGCGCCACCCGGCGCGCGCTGGAGGCGGCCCAGGCCCAGGTGGACTACCAGCGCTACCAGGTGGAAGCGGCCTATCTGGCGCTGACGGCCAACGTGGTTACCACCGCCATCCGGGAAGCATCGCTGCGGGCCCAGCTCCAGGCCACGCGCGAGACGCTGGACGCCCTCAACAAGCAGCTGGGCCTGATCGAGAAGCAGTTCGAGTTCGGCGCCATCCCGCGCGCCACCCTGCTGACCCAGCGCAACCTGGTGGCGCAAACCGCTGCCACCCTGCCGCCGCTGGAAAAGGCGCTGGCCCAGGCGCGCCACCAACTGTCGGTGCTGACCGGCCGCCTGCCCGGCGAGGCCGGGTTGCCGCAGTTCGAATTGTCGGCGCTGGCCTTGCCGCAGGAACTGCCGGTGTCGCTGCCGTCGGCCCTGGTGCGCCAGCGGCCCGACATCCGCGCCAGCGAGGAATTGCTGCACCAGGCCAGCGCCCTGGTGGGCGTGGCCACGGCGGCCCAGTATCCGCAATTCACGCTGAGCGGCGCCTATGGTTCCTCGGCCCTGACCGGCGGCGCCCTGTTCGACTCGAAAAACATCGCCTGGAACCTGGGCGCCGGCCTGACCGCGCCGCTGTTCAACGGCGGCGCCCTGACCGCCCAGCGCCGCGCCCAGGAAGCGGCCTATGACGCGGCCGCGGCCCAGTACCGTTCGACCTTGCTGAGCGCCTTCCAGAACGTGGCCGACAGCCTGCGCGCGCTGGAATCGGACGCCGCCGCGCTCAAGGCCCAGGCCGAGGCCGACGCCATGGCGGCCGAATCGCTGGCGCTGGCCGAGCAGCAGTACAAGCTGGGCGCCATCAGCTTCCTGGTGCTGCTGGACGCGCAGCGCACTTACCAGCAGTCGCACATCAGCCTGGTGCAGGCCCAGGCCGCCCGCTACGCCGACACGGCCGCGCTGTTCCAGGCCCTGGGCGGCGGCTGGTGGAACCGCGCCAACGGCGTGCCGGCCGCGACGCCGGTGTCGGCCGCACCCGTGTATGGCAGCAGCGGCAGCAGTGGCGGCAGCAGCGGCGTGCAATAACAATAAACCGGATTACGACCTTACTCTGCAGGAGAATGATAGATGACCAAGCGTATGCTCATCATGATAGGACTGGTGCTGGTGCTGGTGGCCGCCCTGGCCTTTGGCAAGTATCTGCAAATCCAGAAGCTGATCGCCAGCCAGCCCAAGCCCGGCGCGCAGGTGGTCACCGCCGTCAAGGTGGAGGCGCTGGAATGGCAGCCGCAGCTGACCTCGGTCGGCACCCTGGTGCCGGTGCGCGGCGTGGACGTGACGGCGGAAATCGCCGGCCTGGTGCGCAAGGTGAACTTCAAGTCCGGCGATGAGGTCAAGGCCGGCCAGGTGCTGTTCGAGATGAACGCGGATGCCGACATCGCCCAGCTGCGCGCGCTGCAGGCCGCCGCCGACCTGTCGGCCACCGTGCTCAAGCGTGACAAGCTGCAATTCCAGGCGCAGGCCATCAGCCAGGCCCAGCTGGACAGCGACGAGGCCGACCTGAAGAACCGCCAGGCCCTGGTGGCGCAGCAAAAGGCCACGGTGGACAAGAAAACCATACGCGCGCCATTCTCGGGCAAGCTGGGCATCACGGCCGTCAATCCGGGCCAGTACCTGAACCCGGGCGACAAGCTGGTGACCCTGCAAACCATCGATACCGTATATGTTGATTTCTCGGTGCCGCAAAAGCAGCTGGCCGGCCTGTCCATCGGCCAGAAGCTGGCGCTGACCAACGACGCCTTCCCGGGCGTATCGTATGCCGGCAAGGTGACCGCCATCAGCCCGAAAATCGATGCCGCCACCCGCAACGTGCAGGTGGAAGCGACGGTGCCCAATCCCAAGCGCCAGCTGCTGCCCGGCATGTTCGCCAATGTCTCGCTGGACCTGGGCGAGAAGAAGAAATACCTGACCCTGCCGCAGACCGCCATCACCTACAATCCGTACGGCTCTACCGTGTTCGTGCTGGCGCCGGGCACCGGCAAGGATGCGCCCAAGGATGACAAGGGCAATGCCCAGCTGGTGGCGCAGCAGGTGTTCGTCACCACCGGTCCCACCCGTGGCGACCAGGTGGCGGTGCTGACCGGCTTGAAGGAAGGCCAGACCGTGGTCACCAGCGGCCAGCTCAAGCTGAAGAACGGCACCCCGGCCGTGATCGACAACAAGGTCCAGCCGGCCAACAGCCCGAATCCGACCCCGCAGGAACACTAAGGACGGCGCCTCATGAACTTTACCGATATCTTCATCAAGCGGCCGGTGCTGGCCAGCGTGGTGAGCCTGCTGATCGTGGTGCTCGGCTTGCGCTCGCTGTTCAGCCTCCCGGTCAACCAGTATCCGCACACCGAGAACGCGGTGGTGACGGTGTCCACCACCTACTACGGCGCCGACGCGCAGACGGTGGCGGGCTTCATCACCCAGCCGCTGGAATCGGCCATCGCCCAGGCGCAGGGCATCGATTACCTGTCCTCGACCAGCAACAGCGGGGTTTCCACCATCACCGCCACGCTGCGCCTGAATTACGATTCCAACCGCGCCCTGACCGAGATCACCACCCAGGTCAACTCGGTCAAGAACGCGCTGCCGGCAGCGGCCCAGCAACCGGTGATCTCGGTGCAGATGGGCCAGACCACGGACGCCATGTACATGGGCTTCTACAGCGACACGCTGCCGACCAATAACGTGACCGACTTCCTGGTGCGCGTGGTCAAGCCCAAGCTGGACTCGATCCAGGGCGTGCAGACCGCCGAGCTGCTGGGCGCGCGCCAGTTCGCCCTGCGCGCCTGGCTGGACAAGGACAAGATGGCGGCGCACGGCGTCACCGCGGCCGATGTCAGCAACGCGCTGGCCGCCAACAATCACCTGACCGGCCTCGGTTCCACCAAGGGCCAGATGGTGAGCGTGCCGCTGACCGCCAATACCGATCTGCACTCGGTAGACGAGTTCAAGAAGCTCTCCATCAAGCAGGAGAACGGCGCCATCGTGCGGCTGGAGGACGTGGCCACCGTCACCCTGGGGTCGGAGAACTATGACTTCAACGTCGCCTTCAGCGGCGTGCGCTCGGTATTCATCGGTATCAAGGTGGCGCCCGGCGCCAACATCCTGGACGTGGCCGAGCGCGTGCGCACCGCCTTCCCGGACATCCGCTCACAGCTGCCCAACGGCCTGACCGGCGAGATCGTGTACGACTCCACGGAGTTCATCAACACCTCGATCAAGGAAGTGATACACACCCTGGTGGAAGCGCTGATCATCGTGACCATCGTGATCTTCCTGTTCCTGGGCAGCTTCCGCGCCGTGATCGTGCCGGTGATCGCCATGCCGCTGTCGCTGGTCGGCACCTTCTTCATGATGCTGATGCTGGGCTACTCGATCAACCTGCTGACACTGCTTGCCATCGTGCTGGCCATCGGCCTGGTGGTGGACGACGCCATCATCGTGGTGGAAAACGTGGACCGCCACATGAAGGAGGGCATGAAGCCCTTCGACGCCGCCATCGTCGCCGCGCGCGAACTGGGCAGTCCCATCCTGGCCATGACCGTGGTGCTGATAGCCGTGTATGTGCCGATCGGCTTCCAGGGCGGCCTGACCGGCGCCCTGTTCACCGAATTCGCCTTCACCCTGGCCGGTTCGGTGGCGGTGTCCGGCGTGGTGGCGCTGACCCTGTCGCCCATGATGTGCGCCCGCTTCTTCAAGCCGGAGCAGGACCAGGGCCGCTTCGTGCAGGCCATCGACCGCATCTTCGAGAAGGTCCACAACGGCTACCTGCGCGTGCTGCATGGCTTGCTGGGCACCTGGCCGGTGCTGATCGTCATGGGCTTGATCCTCAGCCTGTGCCTGGGGCTGATGTTCAAGCTGTCGCAGTCCGAGCTGGCGCCCGAGGAAGACCAGGGCATCGTGCTGTCGCAGATCGTCGGCGCCCCGACCGCCACCTCGGACCAGATGCAGGCCTACGCCGAACAGGCCTTCAAGATCGGCAAGTCGATGCCGGAATACGCGCAGATGTTCCAGATCACCGGCGTGCCGACCACCAATGCCGGCATCGGCGGCGTGCTGTTCAAGCCATGGGAGCAGCGCAGCCGCTCGGCGCATGAGATCCAGCAGGACCTGCAGGCCAAGTGGAACACCATCGCCGGCGTGCGCGTGGCGGCCTTCCAGTTCCCGGCGCTGCCGGGCAGCTCGGGCCTGCCGGTGCAGTTCGTGATCACCACCACGGAGCCCTTCGAGAACCTGAACCAGATCGCCCAGCAGGTGGTGGACAAGGCCAATGCCGACCACAAGTTCTACTTCTCCGACGTCGACCTGAAGATCGATGCGCCGCAGGCCACGGTGGACGTGGACCGCGACAAGCTGGCCACCCTGGGCCTGACGCAGCAGGACTTCGGCAATGCGCTGGGCGCGGCGCTGGGCGGCGGCTACGTCAACTACTTCTCGATCTCGGGCCGCTCGTACAAGGTGATTCCGCAGGTGCAGCAGGTCGACCGCCTGAATCCGGACGAGGTGCTGGACTTCTACCTCAAGACCCCGGACGGCCAGATGATCCCGGCCAGCACCGTGGCCAGCATCCGCCACACCGTGGTGCCGGAATCGATCACCCGCTTCCAGCAGCTGAACTCCGTCACCATCTCCGGCGTGACCGGCGAATCGCAGGGCGCCATCCTGGAGTACCTGCGCAATACCGTGAAAGAGATCGCGCCCAGCGGCTACACGGTGGACTACGCCGGCCAGTCGCGCCAGTACATGCAGGAGTCCGGCGGCTTCGGCCTGACCATGGGCTTTGCCGTGATTATCGTGTTCCTGGCCCTGGCCGCGCAGTTCGAATCGTTCCGCGATCCGGTGGTGATCCTGATGTCGGTGCCGCTAGCGCTGTTCGGCGCCATGATCTTCATCTTCCTCGGCTTTGCCTCGGTCAACATCTACACCGAGGTCGGGCTGGTGACGCTGATGGGGCTGATCGCCAAGCACGGTATCCTGATCGTCGAGGTGGCCAACCACAATCGCGAGCATGGCATGTCCAAGCGCGAGGCCATCGAGGCGGCGGCCGGCACCCGTTTGCGCCCCATCCTGATGACCACGGCCGCCATGGTGTTCGGCGTGGTGCCGCTGGTGATCGCCTCCGGCGCCGGTGCGGCGGGCCGCCACGCCATGGGCCTGGTGATCTTCACCGGCCTGTCGATCGGCACCCTGTTCACCCTGTTCGTGGTGCCGGCCTTCTACATGTGGCTGGCGGGTGAGCACAAGGTGAAGGCCAAGGCTGATGCCGAAGTGTCCCACCCGGCGCCACCGGCGCCTGAAGTGGCACACTAAAACGGCATACCAACCCCAACGGCGCGGACTGACCTCCGCGCCGTTTTTCATTGTGGAGCAGTCAGGGAATATGGGAGTTACTGCTGATACGCGCTGTTCATGGTGGCCGGCGCTTGCTACGTGTCGGGCCGAAACAAACGATGTTATGATGAAAATTCAATAACAAGCTGGAGGTGGCGATGAGCGGCAAAAAAAACTGCACCGAATGCGGCAGCGACGAGCACTATGCCAGGGAGATTAGCCCCGGCGCCACCGGCGAATTGCTGCCGGTCGGCAGCCTGCACGGTGCAAAGTACAAAGTGGTCGTCTGCGGAAACTGCGGCTATACACGCTGGTTCGTGCCCGAGCGTTTCCTGGGACTGGTAAGGGAGAAATTCGAGCCGGTTTGATGGAAAGAAGGTGAGCTGATGGTGCCCCGCAGAGTGGTGTATGAAGAAATCGCCGGAATAGGCAACTACTTCCCGGCCTTCCTCAAACCCCGCCGCATGGCGGAAAAGGCCCTCACCGCCGTGATCCAGGAGGCTTGTATCCAGGGCATCTCCACCCGCTCGGTCGACGAGCTGGTCAAGGCCATGGGCATGAGCGGTCGTTGGTGGCGTGATAGTGCGAAGCTGCTAAACAGTGTTTTCACCATCGCGTACTTCGACCGTCTTGGCGTACCCCGCCTGTCCTGACCTCAACTACTCGAACCGCCCGGAGCGGACCCGCGTGCCGGGTGGTGTGGCAGGGGGGCGGCTAGCACGCTGGCCGACCCTGTGCCAGTTATGATGAAAAATCAAATGACACACGCAGCGTGTCAATCACCATGGGGTGGCGCCCTCGGGTTCCACAAAACGGCCGGATACCGCGTCCTCGCCAAGCAAGGCATACCTGACCGGGAGGGCAGCACCTTCCTCTGCAGTCATAAAACCGGTGTGTCCAGTCAGGTCTGTTCTGACATACCCGGGACTCACCGAATTCACCACTATGGCGGTATCGCGCAGTTCTGCCGCGAGCTGTACAGTCAGCATGTTGAGCGCCGCCTTGGATGCGTTGTAGCCCATCAGCCGGGCCGCGTAGTAAGGTGAGCCGGGATCGCCGTTCAGCGTCAGCGATCCCAGAGAGCTCGACAAATTGACGATCCGCGCCGCCGGCGATGAGCGCAGCAGTGGCAGCATGGCTTGCGTTACCGCCAGGGTTCCGATGAAATTAGTTTCCATGATCCGGCGAACAGCTTCCACCGAAGAAGTTGTTGGCGGGCCGTCTGCAGCGTCCACGATGCCTGCGTTGTTGACCAGAATATCCAGTCTGCCATGTTCAGTGCGGATCGCTTCGGCGGCCGAGGCGATGGTGGCTGGGGCGTTGAGATCGAGCTCGACTGATTGCGCGGCCAGGCCTTGTGAAGCCAGGCTCGCCAATGCAGCCTTGGCGCGCTCGGCGTCACGGGCGCCAATAATAACGGTAACCCCGGCTTGCGCGAGTTGGCGCGCGATCTCCAGTCCGATGCCTTTGTTTGCGCCAGTAACGAGCGCGACGCGGCCAGTGGCTTGCATAAATCCTCCTTTCGGTATCCAACGATGAAAGTAGTATATGAAGTATCATTCAGTTTGAATATTCGCTTATGACAGTGCCGCCTACCACTACGCTCAACGCCCGTAAGAAGCCGCGCCAGGCGCGTGCCAAGGCCACCTTGGACGCAATTTTTGAGGCAACTATTCAGGTTTTGCTGACTGATGGCCAGCAACGCCTGACCACCACCCGCGTATCGGAGCGCGCCGGTGTTTCGGTCGGCACCATGTATCAGTATTTTCCTCACAAAAGCGCGCTGATCTACGCCTTGAATGGACGCTATCTGGAAGTGCTGGCCGAGAAGGTAGAGCAGGTTTGCTTCGCCCAGCGCGGCGCTTCCGTCGAGCGGATGGTCGCAGCGCTCGTATCAACTTACTGGAGCGTCAAAATGGAACGGCCCGAGGTCACGCGGGTGCTCTACCAGACTGTCGTTGAAATGGATAACCGGCCGTTGATCGCGGAGTTTGCCCGCCGCGTGGACGCTGCCACTGCTGCCATGCTCGCGAGCGCATCCGATGCTGTGTTCGTCGATTTGCCTACTGTAACGCTCACGTTGTTGACCACGGTGTTTGGAACGGTCCGCAATGTATTCGAGCGAGAGCTGTCTCCTTCCGATGCCAACGCAGTGCTTGGTCAGCTGGTGGTGATGTGCCTGGCGTACCTGACATGCGTGAGCCGCGCCCGCGGCAGGCAGCCCTAAGAACCCGTTTCAAAATGAGCAGGGCTAGGCACGGGCCAAGGCCGGGACGACGAAGACAGTGCGCCTGCACGGCTCGGAGCCGTAACGACGCCATGGTCATTTGAAACGTCCTTCAAGCCTGAGATCACTCCCTGTTCGGCGACAAAATCATCATGTTGAGCGTGAGGGGCGATGGATCTCATCGCATAATTCAAAAGACTTCAAAAACTTACCTGGACTGGACAGCGTGCCGTTGATGGGAGCATGACAGTGTTACGACAATTCGCCGCCCTGGGGGCGCTGCTGGCCACTTTCACCGGCGCGCAAGCGGCCTACGTCTATCCGAGCGCCGATGCGGCTTACTCGCTGTCGCTGAATGGCTCCTGGTCCTTCAAGTACATCCCCTCGCTGGCGCCCGGCGCCGACGCCGGCTTCACGGCGCCGCCGTTCGACGTCTCCGGCTGGAAGACCATCCCGGTGCCCGCCAACTGGGAACTGCAGGGCTTTGCCGAACCTTCCTACGCCGATGAGCTGAAGGATGGACTGGGCCTGTACCGCCGCACTTTCAAGGTGCCGGCCGGATGGCAGGGACGGCAGACCTTTTTGCGCTTCGAGGGCGTGGGCTTCGGCTACGAGGTCTGGGTCAATGGTAAAAAGGCTGGCGAGTCCTCCGCCAGCGCCTTCAACCGCCACACCTTCGACGTGACGCCGCTGCTGCAGGAGGGCGACAACGTGCTGGCGGTGCGCGTCACCACCAAGCCGCACGGCTATGAGTTCGACCTGAACGACGACTGGTCGCTGTCCGGCATCTACCGCGACGTGACGCTGATCTCGGTGCCGGCCACCCATATGCAGGACCTCGGTACGAAGACGACGCTGGCCGCCGATGGATCAGCCGAACTGGCGCTGGACGTGCTGCTGAGCCGCGACGACGGCGACGTGCGCGCCAGGCTGCTCGATCCCGCCGGGCGCGTGGTGGCCGAACAGGTGCTGGCGCGCAGTGGCGATTCACGCCGCGCAGTGACGTTCCGCGTCGCCAGGCCGCGCCTGTGGACCGCCGAAACGCCATCGCTGTACAGCCTGCAGCTGACCGTGTCGGCGGGTGGCAAGCCGATACAGAGCGTGAACCAGCGCATCGGCCTGCGCGAAGTGCGCATAGACGGCAGCGTGCTGCTGCTCAACGGCCAGCCGATCAAGATGCGCGGCGTGAATCACCACGACCTCGATCCCAGGCTGGGCCGCGCGGTGGACGAGGCCGGGATCCGGCGCGACCTGGAGTTGCTGAAGAAAGCCAACGTCAACTACCTGCGCACCTCCCACTATCCGCCACACCCGCGCCTGCTGGACCTGTGCGATGAAATGGGCATTTACGTGATGGACGAGGTGGCGATAGGCCACGGCGAACAGAACCTGGAAAAACCCGAGTACCTGGACAATATCCTGGCCCGCGTCGAACCCACCATTGCGCGCGACAAGAACCACGCCTCGGTGCTGGTCTGGAGCATAGGGAACGAGAACCCGATCACTGACGCGGAACTGAAAACCGGCCAGCTGGCCAAGCAGCTCGATCCGACCCGGCCCATCACCTATCCGAAAATCGGCAGCTATTTCGCCAAGAACTATGAACGCATACCCGCCTTCGTGGATATCTACGCGCCTCACTATCCGAGCAATGCCACGCTGAAGAACTATGCAAGCACGCTCAAGCGCCCAACCATCCTGACCGAGTATGCCCACGCACTGGGCCTGGCCACGGACCGCATGCAGGAGCAGTGGGAGATTTTGCAGAACAACCCGGTGTTCGCGGGCGGCTCGATCTGGCACTTCCACGACCAGGGCTTGCTACGCACCAGCGGCCAGGCCGTCGATCCCAACAAGCCCACGCAGCTGGTGTGGACCGATCCCTATCACTACTACGATACCCACGGCCTGGATGGCACCGATGGCCTGGTGTATTCGGACCGCACGCCGCAGGTCGACTACTGGCAGATGCGCAAGGTGTATGCGCCGGTGCAGTTTGCCGATCGCGGCGCCAGCGTGCGCGCCGGGGCGCAGGAAATCGCGGTCTCGCTTGAGAACCGCTACGACTTCCGTTCGCTGGACGGCGTAAAGCTGTACTGGAGCCTGCAGCGCAATGGGAACAGCGTGCAGCAGGGCCAGGCTGCGCTGCACGCCAAGGCGCATGGCCGCGAAACTGTCAAGCTCAAGGTCAAGGTGCCGTCCGCCACGGCGCCGGTGCCCGACGTGCTTACCTTGAACCTGCGCGCCGTCGATGAACAAGGCTTGGAGATCAACGAGCGTACGATGGTGCTGGAGCAGCAGGGGGCGCAGCGCCCGGGCTGGACCGCGTCGCTCAAGGAGCAGGGCGCGCCGCTGCTGGTCCAGAAGCCCGGCGAGATCACCATCACCACCGCGCAATGGGTGCTGGCCGTGCAGCGCGCCTCGGGCAAGGTGACGATACGCGACCGCGCCGGCAAGCTGCTGGTCGATGGGATCTATCCGCACACCGGGCGCAAGCCGACCATGGCGGAAGCGCTGGGTGCCAAGAAATCGGGACTGTGGCTGTCGTCCATTGCCACCGCGCTGGAGTCGCCGGTGGTGGAGGCGCAGGAGCATGACGGCGGCGTGCAGCTGTCCATCTCCGGCGCCTACCAGCTGCCCGCCGTGCAGGACACGGCCCAGGCCAACGCGGCACCAGCGGCGCCGGACGACCTGATACCGGATGCGGGCAAGGCGGATAAAGCCGCACCCGGCCGGGAACGCAGCGTGAGCGGCAAGATACAGCTGTTCATCGGCCGCAACGGCGCGATCCAGGTCGGCTACGACTTCACGCCGTCGCCGGGCGAGGGCCATCTGTCCGAGGCCGGCCTGTCGCTGGTGGCGCCGGCTGGCATGGGCGAATTCCGCTGGATAGGGCAGGGACCGTATGCGGGCTATCCGGGCAAGGACAAGCTCAATGAATTCGGCCTGTACCACCTGAACCGCGCCGACTTGCGCTTCCAGGGCAACCGCCGCGGCACCGAGCTGGCGCTGCTGACCGATGGCCGGGGCGCGGGCTTCGCCTTGTCAGTGGCGGCGTCGGACGTGGCCGTGGAACGCGCCGGCGACACTACCCTGCTGAGCCACAACGCCCAGATCGGCGGCCTGGGCAACAAGGGCACCGGGCCCGAAACCAGCCTGGCGGTGGAGAAGGTCGGCCATATCGCCGGCGCCTTCACCCTGGTCCCGCTCACGGGCACCTGGCCCGGCGCGCTGGTGCGCTGGTTCGGCCAGCCGGCACCGGCGAAGGACGTGTTCAAGCCCTTCTATCACAGCTACGACCAATGACACGGACGGCGGCCGGCACCCGCCGTTTGCTCCCTATTTTGCAACAGCGGCGAGTGCATGCCAGTCGCGTTCATCCTTCATTCCCCATCCTTTGATCAAGATTCGAAGGGTCGGTACCAGCGACCATGGCCGCATTTTCGTGCTGCCGTTCCACTCAACCTGCCCGCATTGAAAGCAAATTTGCATGGTGCTGGTCTGCTGGTTCGCACGGAAGAAGCTAATTGTATGGTGAAGAGCACTGCCATCAATGCTAGTATTTTCTTTGTCATGGACCAGGTGCCGTCAGATCCCGCCTTGGCAGGCATGTCATTTCTCTGTCGCGATGGAATATTTGCTGAAGAACGTTTTGAGTACCGAGTCAAGCAAGCTGGAAATTTCTTCATCAGATGCCTCATCCATATGGGCGACACTGAGATGCTTGAGGAACCCTTCCTCGCGCAGCATGGCTGACAGCTGATCCGGCACGGCTTCCTTCTTCTGGATCAAGCCTAGCGCCAGGGCAGCGGTTTGTATATTGGAGACGTGTGCAATCGCGATCGAAACGCCGTCCGGATTCTTCCTGTCATTCACGTCGCGCTGGAGATACAAATATAGTTTTGCAGCCGGATATTTATCCGAGATATCCTTTTTTGCCAGGGTAAAGCGCGTCCGTATGCCCGCATCGATTTTTGCGGCCAGCTGCGCATCCTCGCAAACGACAGCATATGAGAAGCGCTGCGCCTCGGCGGCACGGCCCGCTGCTAACATCCCTGCCGAAAGGACGAAAGACATCACAACCTTGCAAACAATTTTCATCCTTATTCGTCCCGGGATAGCCTTGGTTGCAAGAATAGCATCTTTTCAAATAAAAATATAAATTTTTATCAGCGATACGCCTGCTCGATGCGCGCCAGCAGGCGGCGGCCGGTTGCGATCACCTCGGGATCGCGCTGCATCTGGGCCCGGACTATCATGCCTTCCACGCACAGCATGGTTTCCTGCGCAGCGGCTTCCGGCGTGTGCAATCCCAGCCAGATGGCCAGCGTGGTGATATAGGCTTCCAGCTCCTGTTTGTGGGCGATCGCCTGCTTCAAGTGGCGCGGGTCGTCGCCGGAGCCGGTTTCGGCGGCGGTGTTGATGAAGGCGCAGCCGCGATAGTCTTCCTGCTCGAACCATTCGCCCAGCGCATCGGCCAGCACGGCCAGGGTAGGGCTCCGGTCCATGCGGCGCTCGACCGTGCCGGCGAACCATTCCATCCAGTAGCCGTGGCGCCATTCGAGGAAGGCGGCGATCAGGTCGTCCTTGGAGGCGAAGTGCCGGTACAGCGACATCTTGGCCACGCCCGATTCGGCAATGATCTTGTCGATGCCGGTGGCGCGCAAGCCGTCGCGGTAGAACAGGCGTTTGGCGGTGTCGAGGATGCGTTCGCGGGCGGAGGCTTGCTGTGCCATGGCGTGGTCTGGATGGATAAAAGCCGAGTATAGCATACAGACCTGTCTCTTTTTTGCTTGACGATACAGACCTGTCTACATCATACTGTGTCACCCCAACAGCAGATCGCCATGCCGGACCAGCCGGTCCATCATGGGCGCTCTCACCTTTTACAGGAGATCGTCATGTCACTATCCGAAGTTCGCCCGCCGCTGCCGCCCTTCACCCTGGAAACCGCCGCCCAGAAAGTGCGCGCGGCCGAAGATGGCTGGAACAGCCGCGACCCCCAGCGCGTGGCGCTGGCCTACACCCCGGACAGCGAGTGGCGCAACCGCGCGGAATTCGTCAACGGCCGCCCGCAGATCGTGGAATTCCTGACCCGCAAATGGAACCGGGAGCTGGAGTACCGCCTGATCAAGGAGCTGTGGGCGCACGACGGCAACCGCATCGCCGTGCGTTTCGCCTACGAGTGGCGTGACGACGCCGACAACTGGTTCCGCTCCTTCGGCAACGAGAACTGGGAATTCGACCAGAACGGCCTGATGCAGCGCCGCTACGCCTGCATCAACGACTTGCCGATCAAGGAAAGCGAGCGCAAATTCCACTGGCCGCTGGGACGGCGCCCGGATGATCATCCGGGCCTGTCCGCCTTCGGTTTCTAGGGCTGGAGCTTGGCGTCCTCGCGCTTGGCTTCTTCCATCGCGTCCGGCTCCAGTTCCTCGGCGGCGCGGTTCAGGCGCACGAACACGCCCCACGCCGCCAGCAGCACGCCGCAACTGGCCACCAGCGCCGCCACGTACAGCAACTGGTGCGCTTCCTCGTGCACGGCGCGGAAGGTGGCGACCAGGCCTTCGATGGCCAGCGCCACCACCACCACCACGAAAAAGCGCGACAGGAAGCGCCGCACGCGGGTAGGTGCGCTGATGTCGGCGTCGCGCACCACTTCTTCCTCGATGATGGTCTCGGCAATCTGCAGCGCCACCACGGCGGCGGCCAGGATGCCGATCGCCTCGATGACTTCCTGTGCCATGGCCAGCCCCGGTTCGGCGCCGGCCGCATGCCAGCCCATTTGCGCGGCAATGAAGATCAGGAACAGCGCGCCGCCTGCAAACAGCAGGGAGATCAGCGCGTGCACCAGGCCGAAGGCAAGCATTATCTGTTTCATGGCGGGGTCCTTGAAAATGTATCGGCCCCATTGTATGGCTGGTGCGCTGTCCGGTTGGTGCGCCAGGGTACATATGGCGACCGGCTGAGCTCAGCGGCAGCGGCCGGCGAGATGGACCGCGCCGGCGCCGCCCGCAAGCCGCAAGGCATGCCCGCCCAAGATATCGGCATCGTCCAGCTCCACGTGCAATTCGGCGCCGTCCAGCGGTACCGGGCGCAGGAAGCGCACGTCGATCTCATGCCGCAGGCCGGGCGGCAGCAGTTCGTAGCTGCGCGCCAGGCTGCCGAAGCCGTGCAGCACCAATCCTTTGAACACCGAACGGCGCGCCAGCGGGCCGCACCAGTGGATGGGGTTGAAGTCGCCCGTCAGCAGGGCGAAACGCAAGCCGTCGCCATCGTGCGCGCGCCAGCTGCCGACGGTGCGCCAGACCGCTTCCTGGCGCAGGCTGGCGGCGGGCTTGGGAGCGCGCGGCCCGGGCAGCATGAAGCTCATGCGCAGCGTGGTTTCCACCAGCAGCGGCTGCTGTGCGGTGCCGGTGATGATCAGGACGTCGATCTTCACGCGGCCCGGCACTTTCTCCACCGATTGCAGCACGGCGCGCACCTGCAGCGGCACTGCGCGCGGCAAGGCGCCGTGGACGCGCAGCAGCACGCCCTGGTTGACCACGCTGATTGGACGGAACGGCAGCTGCAGCAGCAGCGCGCTCACCAGCGGCACGCCCCATTGCGCGACCATGTGCGGCGGCAGGCTGTCCGGATAGCGGCCTTCAGCGCCGCACCAGGCCAGGTAATGCGCCACCAGTTCATCTGCCGGTGCGGCGATGGTGCGCTCGATGGCAAGGCGGCCCGCCTGCGGAACCGGCGCGGAACGGCGCGGCAGCACGCTGCGCCACAGCAGGCGCAGGGTGGCGGGCAGCATGGCGCCCTGATGGCGGATCAGGCGCAGCGGGACGTTGGTCGGGGCCAAGGATATTCTTTTCGGAACAGGAGCCCCATGACGCCACAGGCCGCGCCCAGCACGTGGGCCTGCCAGGCGACGGCGACACCGGGCGGTAGGCCGGCCAGCGGCGCCGGGATCTGCAGGGTTTCCAGCAGGGTTTTCGCGGCCAGTGCGGCAGCCAGCAGGACCAGAAGGCAGCGGCGCGCGGTGCTGGCGCCAGCCCACAGCGCGGCGCCGGCCAGCACGGCCAGCATCACGCACAGGCCGGAGGCGCCGCGATAGTGGGTCATGCCTGGTGCGGCCAGCAGCAGGCCTAGCGAGATGGCGGGGGCGCCCAGCAGCAGCGCGCCAGCCAGCGCGCGATTGCCAGCGTGGCGCCGGTAGACCGCCGCGGCCACCGCCAGCGCCAGGGAGTCCGTCAGCGCATGAGGCGCCGACCAGTGCACGGCGTGCCCGGTCCATAGCCGCCAGTACTGGCCGGCCAGGATCGCACCGCGATCGTATTCGAGCGCCGCCAGCAGCCATGGCGAGGCCGATGCCAGCGCGATGAGCAGGGCGGCGCATGCCACGATCACAGCCGCCCCCAATGCAGGCTGGCGCAGTCCGGGCAGGCCGTGGGCCGCCGGTTCCGACGCATGTGCCGTGAGGGGCGGGGCGGCACGGTGGCCATCATGGCGCATCCTGCCGGTGCCGGTTCCTGTACCAGGGCCAGGGCCGATGATGGTGGCGGTTAGCGGCGCGGGCTGCAGCGCGGCGGCCGGCGCCTCAGGCTTTACGGGGACGCTTGCCATGGAAGGCAGCCAGCAGGCCGAGGGCGGCGGCGATCAGCGCGCCCAGCCAGCCGGCCGCGCCGCCGCCGTTGTAGCCTGCCTTGTTCTCGACGCGCACGCTGGCGTCGGTCTTGATGCGTTCGCGGTAGCGGTCCAGCTCCGCCTGCAGGTTAGGGATGAGCTGGTCGATGGCCTGGTTGTAGCCATCCGTCTGCGCCTGGCGCGAGCGTTCGCTGAAGCCCGCCATCGAGGCGCTGCCCTTGACCTGGCTGGTGCCCGGCGCGCGGAACAGCAGCTTGCGGCTGGCCACGTCGAACACGGAGGCATCGACCATGGTCTGGATGTCGTACTGGTCGCCGTGGATCACGTAGGCGCCGATGATGGTCCAGTACAGCACCGCCAGCGAGTTGGTGTCGCTGAACTGCACCTGGTCATACGAGAGCAGCGCCACCACCTCGACGTCGAACATGCGCGCCACCTGCTCCAGGTTGGTGAAGCCGCCTTTGGCCTGCATGTACTGCGAGGGGATGATCTCGATCTTGCCGATGTAGGGATGCTTGGAGAAGGACGCGCTGACGCGCTCCAGCAGCCGGGTCTTGGCGGTCTCCGACAGCCCGCTGCCCCAGCCACCGCCGGGAACGAAGGCGATGCCGACCTTGACTGGCGGGCGCAGCGCCGTCACCGTGGGCTGCAGCGTGGGTGCCGTCTTGGCTTCCGGGTACAGGTAGTCCACCACGCTGGCGGTCTGCTTGGTGCTGCGCTGGTGGGTGGAGGCACAGCCGGCCATCACGGACACCGCGATCAGGGCGATCAAGGCTTTACACAGCTTCACGTAAGTCTCCTCTTGGTTGGTGGCGCAGCATGGTCCAGCTGCTGATAGCGGCCGACAGCGGCAGGGCCGTGTGGATCAGCATCAGCCACCACAAGCTGCCCGAGGCCACATAGGCCAGCGCGAACAGCAGGGCGGAGACTATGCTGAGGATGAACTGGCGCGCATTGCTGTAGCCGTGTCCGGCGCCGTAGGCAATGGCGCTGAGCGCGATGGCGGCCGGCATGCCGGTCAGCGGCGGCAGCACCAGCAGCAGGTAGGCGCGGTACAGCAGCTCCCAGCCGCAGCCGAGCAGCAGCACGGTGGGCAGGAACAGAAGCATGTCGGCGTCGCCGCGCGGCATGCCGGGCATGTCGCGCAGCCTGGCGCGGTAGGCCGCGCGCTTTTCCGGTGTCATGCGGCGTTCCGACAGCGGCGTGCCTGCCAGCAGCACCAGCGCCGCAATGGCGGCGCCGATCAGGCACCACAAGGGAGCGCCACTGGCGGGCGCGGACAGTCCGAGGTCGGCTGTGCCGTAGCCGTTCAGCCGGCAGGCGATGGCCATGGCGGCCAGCGGCAGGCCGGCCAGGCGCAGGTTGGCGAGCAGTTTGCGCAGCGGCGTGTGCCGGTCGGCAGGGGGCGCCGCGTCCTTGCGGCGCAGGCTGCGCCACATCTGCGTGCCGGGAAGGACCAGCAGCAGATAGAGCGCCAGTAGTGCATCGGTCATGCGTTCACCTGGTTGGAACGGATAATGCGCGGATTATACGTTACAAAATGCGCTACAAAATTAGATAACAAATTCTACAAAGTGAACGCGCTTTGTGCATGCGGGGCCGGCGCCTGCGCGGGCGCCGGTCCGCCGCGATGATCAGAAGCTGGCCGACAGGCCCGCGTACAGCGAGCGGCGCTCGCCATACTGCGGCGCGCCCACGCCGACGCCGGAGCCGTCGCGCAGCAGATACGATTTGTCGAAGGCGTTGACCACGGCCAGGCGGCCTTCCACCGTGCCGGCCGCCGTGTTCTTCCACGTATGCGTGAGCGCCAGGTTGACGGTGGCGTAGTGCGGCAGGTGGCCGGAGTTCGGCGCGGCGCCGTCCGGCGTCATGCGCAGGCCGCTGCCGTACAGGAAGTCGGCGCTGACCTGGCTGTCGCCGAAGTGGTAGTGGGCGCCGCCGGACAGGCTCACGGTCTGGTCGTGGTCCACATGGATGTAGTGGTTCTGGATGTAAGCCAGTTCGTCCGGTCCGAACAGCGACTGGCCGGAGATGATGTTCTCGCCCATGGCCTTCTGCGTGGTGACATTCAGGAAGCCGCCCCAGTGGGCCTGGTTGTAGACGGCGGACAGCTCCAGCCCCTTGGCAAAGCCATGCTGGTAGTTGAACGGCGAGAGTATCAGCGCCTGGCCGAACTGGCCCTCGTCCAGCATGTTGCTGATCTTCTTGTAGTAGGCGTCGGCCGTCAGCGTCAGGTTCGCGCTGAGCTGCTGGCTCAGGCCCACGTCATAGTAGCGAGTGCGTTCGGACTTCACGTTGTCCGACTGCGCCACCTCCGGCGCATTGCTGGTGCCGGCGTACTTGTCGATGCTGGACTGTGCGGCCAGTTCCTGCGGCGGCGGGGTGAAGTAGCGCGAATAGCCGGCGTGCAGGGCGGTGCCGGGCGCCAGCTGGTAGGCCAGGTTGACGCGCGGGCTCCATTGCTGTTCCTCGACGTAGGCCGATACCTTGTCGAAGCGGACCCCGTAGTTCAGCGTCAGCGGCTGCGCAATATGCCATTCATCCTGCAGGTACAGGCTGGAGGTGTGGCCGGTCTTGCTGCTGTTGTCGATGATGGTGAGCGGGTCGGTGCCGGCCTGGTTGCCGTTGCCGTCCACCGCGAACACGCCCACGCTGTTGTCGCTGTGGGTGGTCTGGCGGGTGTAGGCCAGGCCGGCGCGCAGGGTGTGGGACTCGCTCAATTTATAGCTGGCGTCGAATTGGGCGCCGCTGGAGGAATTGGAGCGCAGCGTGTCGGAGGCCACCCCGTTGTAGTTCAGGTCCCCCACCGGGTCCGGGGTGTAGTGCAGCTCGGAATACTGGTGGAAGGCGGACAGCTGGTAATTGGCGTCGCCCACGCTTTTTTGCAGCGACAGCACCAGGAAGCGGTTCTTCTCGCGCTGGTTCTCGTTCAGCTGCGCGGACGGCACGCTGGCCCCGCCTGTCAGGGCAAAGGCGGGCGACTGGTCCGGGTTGTTGGGGATCTCGAAGCGGCCGTTGTAGGTGCCGAACATCAGGCCCAGGCGGGTCTGGTCGTCCAGGAAGTAGGACAGGGAGCCGAACGACTTGCCCTGGCGGGTGTCATCGTGCAGCGCGCTGCGGGTGGGCAGGGGATTTTCTATGCCCAGGCTGTTGGCCAGGTAGCTGCCGGACAGGTAGTAGTTGAACGCGCCCTGGGTGCCGAAGGCTTCCGCGCTGGGTTCCAGGTAGCCATGGCTGCCGGCCAGGATGCCCACGCGGCCGCCTGGCTGGGCCGTGCCTTCCTTGGTCTGGATGTCGATGATGCCGGCCGTGCGCAGGCCGAACTGGGCCGGCAGGGCGCCGGTGATGAAATCGGTCTGCGAGATGAAGCGGGTATCGATGGACTGGCCGAAGCCGGTGATGCTTTCCGGGAGCTGCACGCCGTTCACGCGGTACTGCACATTGGCGTGGTCGTCGCGCACGTGGATGGAGCCGGAACCCTTGGAGTCCTGGCTCACGCCGGGCAGGCGCAGCAGCACTTCGTTGAAGGGCGTGTTGTCGCCCTGGCCCAGCTGGTCCACCATGTGGCGGTCTATGGTGTAGACCGTGGTGCCTACCGTGGGCGAGAGTTCGATGCGGGCGCTTTTCAGGTGGGCGGCCGTGACTTCCACGGTGGGCATGGCGGCGTTGCCGCCCGCTGCGGAAGCGGGTCCCGCAGGCGCTGCGTCGGCAGCGGTGGCGTCGGTATCGGCGGCGCGGGCCGGGCCGGCCAGGAAGGCGGCGTTGAGCAGGGCTGCCAGCAGCAGCGGCAGGGGACGGAGTTTGGGCTGGTGTTGCATGTCGTATCCTTCATCTTGTGGTCCGTGCGCGGCCGGATGGGCCGCGCGTGCGCCCGCAGCCGGATGGGCGGCGTGGCGCGCAATGTTTTGGCGGCTGAAGGGCGGGCTGCGGCGGCAAAGGGGCGACCCGATGGGGCGGCTCAAGAGAGCGGCCCAGTAGCCGATCCGATGGGGCGGCCCGATGGGTCGGGCGGTGCGTCCGGTGGAGCGCCATGGAACGGCTCCACAGGCCTGGCGGCCGGCCACGCGCCGCACTGGCGCGCGCAAGCGCTGCTTCAGCGGGAAAAGATCAGGAGACGACGGGTGGGGCGTGCGAGGGCGGCGTCAGGAAGGCCAGGCGGCGCAGGCGGACCGTGCGCGGCGCGCAGGCCAGCGCCAGGCCGATGACGACAGCGGCCGCGATGGCCAGCACGGTTGGCGGCGGCGCCCCGGCTGGCAGGTGGGCGGCCACGCAGGCCGCGCAGTCCGACTGGGTATCGGTGTAGCTATGCTCGTGGTGGCCGGCGCCCAGCAGCTGCAGGGCCAGGAACAGCAGGGCGAACAGCATCACGACGCGCTGCTGCAGCGTCTTGCGGTGCTCCTGGCGGGTGTGCTGGGCTGGCGCGGACATGGCCCGTATTCTACGGGGATACGGGAATGCGCGCAAATCAGTGGTGGCCGGCCGCTTCGCGGTAGCTGTCGCCCACCAGGCCGCGCCGGGTGGCCAGCACCACGGCATGGGTGCGGGCGGTGGCGCCCAGCTTGTCGAACAAGCCCTTGACGTGGGTTTTCACCGTGCCCACGCCGATGCCCAGCTCGCGCGCGATGGATTTGTTGCACTGGCCCTGGGCCAGCAGCTGCAGCACGTCCGATTCGCGGTTGGTCAGGCCGACGCGGGTGAAGCTGTCCGCCACGCAGCGGCTCAGGTCCGCGCTCAGGTAGCGCATGCCGCGGCTGAGGGTGCGCACGGCCGACTGCAGCTGGTCCGGGCTGGTGCTTTGCAGCAGGTAGCCGTGCACGCCGGCCATCATGGCGGTGCGCACTTCCCACTCGCGGTCCAGCTGGGTCACGATCAGCATGCGCGGCTGGCTGTCGGACGCGCCGCCGCGGCGCAGGCGCTCGATGCCGCCACGGTGGTCGGCAATGATGACGTCGGACGCCGGTTCCGGCTGGCCTTCGCAGGCCGAGCTCACTTCCATGTCGGCGCAGCCGGCCAGCAGGGCGTTCAGGCCCGCGCGCACCACGGCGTCTTCATGCATGATATGGACCCTGATCTTGTCGCTGCGATTCATACTTCCTCCCTGATTCATGATGTAATCAAATCCATTACTCGTAGCCATCTGTCTGTTGCGGCAGCACCAGGCGGCGCCGTCCGAACAGGCCTGCATCCAGCGCGTAGGCGCCGGGACCCAGCAGCAGCAGGGCAGCTGCCGTCAGGGCGGCGATGGCCAGGTAAGGCGCCACCGCCCACGGGGCGCTGGCCAGGCACAGCAGTTGATACACCGCGCCCACGGCCGCCGCCACCTGTGTCAGCAGGCCCGGCACCAGCAGCAGCACCAGCACCCCGAGCAGCAGCAGCTGCCACCAGGCGACGGCGCCGGCCCCGGTCACGGCCAGCTGGGTGGCTACCGCCAGGCGCAGCAATAGCAAGCCGGCGCCGGCGCCCCCGCGGGGGAAACTGGAACTGAAACCCTGCATGTCCTGCGCCCCTGAGTAGCCATCTGATATGCAAAGATTAAGGTCTGGCGCACGCTTTGCCACGCCCCGATCCGGTGCCTCCTGTCTACCCAGATGGAGGTATAGGCAAAATTTTAATTTTGTGTCATAGTTGGGCGTTTGCCTGCAACGCTTGAGGATCACTGCATGAACACCGCAGAAGGGCCGGCCGCAACCCCGCCGATTACCGTACTGAGCGTGGATGACCACCCCATGTTCCGCGAGGGGATAGCCAGCGTCATTGCCGACGAGCCGGACATGCGCCTGGTGGCCGAGGCCACCAACGGCCGCGAGGCGGTCGAGTGCTACCGCCGCCTGCGTCCCGACATTACCCTGATGGATATCCAGATGCCCGACATGAACGGCATCGACGCCACCCTGGCCATCCGCGCCGAGTTTCCCGATGCCCGCATCGTGGTGCTGACCACCTATGACGGCGACGTGCTGGCCCTGCGCGCCATCAAGGCCGGCGCCGCCGGCTATCTGCTCAAGAGCATGCTGCGCAAGGAGTTGCTGGCCACGGTGCGCGGCGTGCACCAGGGCCGGCGCTGCATACCGCCCTCGGTGGCCAGCGGCATTGCCGAACACTGGCACGTGGGCGCGCTCAGCAAGCGCGAGGTGGAGGTGCTGCAGCTGGCGGCCGGAGGCCAGAGCAACAAGCGCATCGGCATGCACCTCGCCATTTCCGAGGAAACCGTCAAGGTCCACATGAAAAGCATACTGGCCAAGCTGAACGCCAGCGACCGCACCCACGCGGTCACGCTGGCCATCGAGCGCGGCATCCTCGACCTGCACGGCAGCGGCGGGATCGGCATCGCCAGCGGCATGCTGTAACTCGAAAGGGGGAGTATCCTCCATCCACGACAGTCGATGGCAGAAGGGAGGCACGGTCCTAGACTATGCCCATGCCGCCGCAGCCCACCGCGACGGACGGCAGACCACCCTTTCAACTCAAGGAATACACCATGTCCATCAAGGCTACCCCAACCCCCGGTTCCAAGCTGCTGACCCCGAAGGATCACACGCTGATCATGATCGACCACCAGTCGCAGATGGCATTCGCCACCCATTCCATCGACGCCACCCTCCTGCGCACCAATGCCGCCCTGGTGGCCAACGCCGCCGCCGGTTTCGGCGTGTCGACCATCCTGACCACCGTGGCCGAGAAATCCTTCTCCGGCCCGATCTTCTACGAGATCAAGGATGCCTTCCCGGGCGCCGAAGTGAGCGACCGCACCTCCATGAACACCTGGGAAGACGCCGCCGTCATCGCGCGCGTGAACGCCATCGGCAAGGACCGCATCGTGCTGGCCGGCCTGTGGACCTCGGTGTGCATCGTCGGCCCGGCCCTGTCGGCGCTGGAGCAGGGCTATGAAGTGTATGTGATCACCGACTGCTGCGGCGACGTGTCGGCCGAAGCCCACCAGAGCGCCATTACGCGCATGGTGCAGGCCGGCGCGCGTACCATGACCTCGCTGCAATACATGCTGGAACTGCAGCGCGACTGGGCCCGCACCGAGACCTACGAGCTGACCACCGGCATCGCCAAGAAGTTCGGCGGCTCCTACGGCCTGGGCATCACCTACGCCAAGACCATGTTCAACGCCCACGAGGGCTGATGCACCGCACGGCCGCGCCGTCCGGTCCTTGCGTGGCCGGCGGCGCGGCCGTTGCGCAAACGGGAGTAACATCCATGAAAATGTATATCGTATCGCTGGCGGTCGGCCTGCTCGTGGGGTTGATCTATGGCTTCCTGAATGTGCGCTCGCCGGCGCCGCCGGTGATCGCGCTGGTCGGCCTGCTCGGCATCCTGGTGGGCGAACAGCTGCCGCCGCTGATCCGCCAGCTGTGGCAGAAGGAAAGCGCCCAGGTGTCGTGGTTCCACGACCAGGTCAAGCCGCACTGCTTCGGCCAGCTGCCCGCCGCCAAGGACAGCGACGAGCGCGCCCCAACCTAAGATAGCTAAGGAGTACACGCAATGAGCCAGCATCCCGATCTGATCCTGCATCGCGGCCTGTTCACCACCCTGGACCGCAGCAATCCGCACGCGGAAGCGGTGGCGATCAAGGATGGCCGCTACACCCATGTCGGCCGTGCCGACGAAGTCATGGCCAAGGCCGGTCCCAATACCAGGATCATCGACCTGCAGGGCAAGCGCGTGCTGCCCGGCCTGATCGACAACCACCTGCACATCATCCGCGGCGGCCTGAATTTCAACCTGGAGCTGCGCTGGGACGGCGTGCGCAGCCTGGCCGACGCCATGGCCATGCTCAAGGCCCAGGTGGCCATCACTCCGGCGCCGCAATGGGTGCGCGTGGTGGGCGGCTTCACCGAGCACCAGTTCGTGGAAAAGCGCCTGCCCACCATCGAGGAATTGAACGCCGTGGCGCCTGATACGCCGGTGTTCATCCTGCACCTGTATGACCGCGCCCTGTTGAACGGGGCCGCGCTGCGCGCCGTCGGCTACACCAAGGATACGCCGGAACCGCCGGGCGGCCAGATCCTGCGCGACGGCGCCGGCAATCCGACCGGCCTGCTGCTGGCCAAGCCCAACGCCGGCATCCTGTATTCGACCCTGGCCAAGGGGCCCAAGCTGCCGCTGGAATACCAGGTCAATTCGACCCGCCACTTCATGCGCGAACTGAACCGCCTGGGCGTGACCGGCGCCATCGACGCTGGCGGCGGCTTCCAGAATTATCCCGAGGATTACCAGGTCATCCAGCAGCTGGCGGACGCCCAGCAGCTGACCATACGCCTGGCCTACAACCTCTTCACCCAAAAGCCCAAGCAGGAAAAGGAAGACTTCCTGAACTGGACCCAGAGCGTCAAGTACCAGCAGGGCGACGACTACTTCCGCCACAACGGCGCCGGCGAGATGCTGACTTTCTCGGCGGCCGACTTCGAGGACTTCCGCGAACCGCGTCCCGACATGCCGGCCAACATGGAAGACGACCTGGAAGGGGTGGTGCGCATCCTGGCCCAGAACCGCTGGCCATGGCGCATGCACGCCACCTACGACGAAACCATCAGCCGTGCGCTGGACGTGTTCGAGAAGGTCAACCAGGAGATCCCGCTGGCGGGCCTGAACTGGTTCTTCGACCATGCCGAAACCATCTCCGGCGAATCCATAGACCGCATCGCGGCGCTGGGCGGCGGCATCGCGGTGCAGCACCGCATGGCTTACCAGGGCGAGTACTTCGTCGAGCGCTATGGCCATGGCGCGGCCGAGGCCACGCCGCCGGTCAAGAAGATCCTGGAGGCCGGCGTCAAGGTGTCGGCCGGTACCGACGCCACCCGGGTCGCATCCTACAATCCCTGGGTGTCGCTGGCCTGGCTGATCACCGGCAAGACCGTGGGCGGCATGCAGCTGTACCCGCGCGCCAACTGCCTGGACCGCGAGACGGCGCTGCGCATGTGGACCGAGAACGTGACCTGGTTCTCCAACGAGGTGGGCAAGAAGGGCCGCATCCAGCAGGGCCAGCTGGCCGACCTGATCGTGCCGGACAAGGACTTCTTTGCCTGCGCCGAGAGCGAGATTGCCGACCTGACGTCGCAGCTGACCATCGTAGGCGGCAAGGTGGTGTATGGCGCGGGCCCGTTCGCGTCCTACGACCAGGCGCCGCCGCCGGCCATGCCGGACTGGTCGCCTGTGCGCCGCTACGGCGGCTATGCCGGCTGGGGCCAGCTCACCAGCGGCCAGGCCCGCGCCCTGCGCGCCGACCAGGCGCGTGAGCGCAGCAAGCAGCAGGCGCTGGAGCAGCAGCGCGCCGCCGCCTGCGGCTGCGCCCACCAGTGCAATGTGCACGGCCACCAGCATGCGACGGCCTGGACCAGCTCCCTGCCGATCAAGGACTTGAAGAGCTTCTGGGGTGCGCTGGGCTGCGCCTGCTGGGCGGTGTAAGCCACGCCACGCCGCGTGCGCGTCGCTGCCGCGCACGCGGCAGCCTATGCTGAGCTTGCGGTAACGCGCGCCCGGCATGGATTGCCGCTCGCGCGGCAATGACGTGCCGGGGCCGGTGATTTCCATAGACTGAAAGGACTGCTGTGTCCAAAACCTCCCCGTTTTACCTTTCCGGCAAGCTGCAGTGGCTGTTCCTGCTGCTGCTGTGCGCCGCCTACCTCCAGGGCGGCATCAACAAGCTGACCGATTTCCAGTCCGCCATCGGCGAAATGCAGCACTTCGGCCTGTCGCCGGCGGCGCCGCTGGCGGGCCTGGTGATCCTCGGCGAACTGGGCGCCTCGGCCCTGATCCTCTCCGGCTACTACCGCTGGCTGGGCGCCGGTTTCCTGGCCGTGTTCACCTTGATGGCGACCTTCGTCGCCAACCGCTACTGGGAAATCGCCGGCCCCGAGCGCTTCATGGCGGCCAACAGCTTCTATGAACACCTGGGCCTGGCCGGCGGCTTCCTGCTGGTGGCCTGGCACGACCTGCGCAGCCGCGAAGGAGAGGGCTGATGCAGCGCGGCGATACCCGCCAGGCCGTGGGCCTGGGCTTTTTGGCCGGCTATGTCGATACGCTGGTGTTTGTCGGGCTGTTCGGCCTGTTCACGGCCCACGTCACCGGCAACTTCGTGCTGATCGGCCGGGCCCTGATTTCGCCCTCGCACGAGATTCTCATCAAGCTGCTGGTGTTCCCGGTGTTTATCCTGTTCGTGGCCATCACCCGGCTGCTGATACTGTGGTGGGACCGGCGCGGCTGGCCGGCGCTGCGCTGCGGCCTGCTGTTGCAGCTGCTGCTGATGCTGGCCACCGTCGCGTGCGCGCACGCCGCCCGGCCCATGGTGGTGGATGCACCTCTGAGCCTGCTGACCGGCATGCTGGCGGCCGGCGCCATGGCGGTGCAGAATGCCTATAACAAGCTGTTGATGGGCAAGGCCGCCGCCACCACCGTCATGACCGGCAACGTGACCCAGCTGGTGATCGACCTGGTCGATTCCTTCCGTGGCGATCCCGCCGCGCTGGGCCGCTGCAAGGTGCTGTTCTGGCCGGTCGTGGCCTTCGCCCTGGGCTGCATCAGCGGGGCCTATGCCTACGTGGCCTTCCAGTTCAACGGCCTGCTGCTGGCCTGCGCCGTGCTGCTGTGGCTGGCGCTGACCGCCTCAGATTGAGATCATCCCGCGCCGCAGCGCAATGGTGACGGCGTGGGTGCGGTCGTTGGCGGCCAGTTTGGTGCGCACATTCTTCATGTGGGCCTTGACGGTCTCCTCGGAGATCGCCATGGCTTCCGCGATCTGCTTGTTGGACTGGCCGCGCGCCGCGTGCGCCAGCACCACGGCCTCGCGTTCGGTCAGCGGGCCCTGGCCGATGTGCTGGGCCAATTCCATCGCGATCTCGGGCGGGATGCGGCGTTCGCCCGCGTGCACGGCCCGTATGGTGTCCAGCAAGTCCTTGCGCACCGCGCTCTTGAGCAAAAAACCGGACGCGCCGGCCTTCACCGCGCGCATGATCTGCACGTCGCCCTTGTAGGTGGTGAGCATGAGCACGCGTGCATTGGGCGCCTCGCGGCGGATTTCCTGCATGGCCGTCACGCCGCACATCTCGGGCATGGCGATATCCATCACCGTCACATCCGGCCGCCAGGCGCGGTAGCCGGCAATGGCCTCGCGGCCGTTGCTGGCTTCGCCGACCAGGCGCATGTCCTGCTGCAGGCCGATGACTTCGCCCAGGCCGGTGCGCAATAGCGGATGGTCGTCCACCACCATGACGGTGATGGGGCGGGGTGCTGCGGTGGGAGTGTCCTGTTCCATCTGGTGTAAAGCGTGGTTGTAAAAAAAAGGGGCGCTGTGCAAGCGCCCCGCCATGATACAGCTAGTACGGCCGGTTAGGTCCAGTCGTCGCTGCCGCCGCTGTCGCCGCCGCCACCGCCGTCGTCCCAGCCGCCGCTCACGCCGAAGTCGTTGCCGCCCATGTCGTCATTGCGCAGCAGATCGTTGCGCGAGGGGTCGTCGTAGACGATGTCGTTGCGGGCGTGGTCGCCGCCCGAGGATTGCTCGTGATTGCTGCCGTCGCCGGTGAAGTGGCGCATCAGCGCTTCGCCCGCCACGATGCCGGCGCCCACGGCGGCGCCGGTGGCCAGGCCGCGGCCCAGGGTCGAGCCCAGTCCGGGCTGGGCCGGCTGGCCGTAGCCCGGGCCATAGCCGCCCTGTTGCGGATAGCCGCCGCTGGCCGGGTAGCCGCCGTTGGCAGGATAGCCTTGCGAACCCCAGCCGGGGCCGGCCGGCGCGTATTCGGGCGCGGGCTGGGCTTGCGCGCGGCGCTGCATGAAGCGGCTGGCCAGCACGATGAAGCCGATCAGCAGGCCGCCAAAGACCAGCATGCTGCCCCAGGGCAGGCCGCCGCCGGCGCTGTTGCCGGCGTTATTGCCGTAGCTGGCCGGGGCCGCCGCTGTCGGGCGCTGCGAGTAATCGCTGCGGGCCTGCGGCCTCGCCTGGGCCTGGGCCTGCCCCTGGGCCAGCAGCTTGCGCAGGTTTTCCACCGCCGCCGGCTTGATCTTGGGCAGGGCGGGGTCGATCTTCTCGGCCGCGCGCAGCTCGCCCTGGGCTTCGCTGAAGCGGCCCTGCTTGGCCAGCAGCTCGGCCTGGACGAAGTGGGCCTGGTAACTGTTCGGATGTTCCTTGAGCACCTGGTCCATCAGGGCCTGGGCCTGAGTGTAGTTGCCGGCTTCGGCGGCCTGGTAAATATCGTGCACGGTGGGGCTGGCGGCCAGCACGGGCACGCTCAGGGCCATGGCGCTGGCCAGCACGGTAATGCGTAAAAGCGACTTGGGCGACATGACGACCTCCTTTGGAATTATGATTCCAGATAATATCGATTGCGGCTTAATTCAAGATGAATTGATTTGGATCAAAGTTTTTGTTGATGTAAATCAATACAGTTGCCCCGTAGTTTAATCAAGGAAGTAAGAGCAGTCTATGACTCACCTAACAAATGTGAATTGTAGTCCCGATTCCGTATCCGAACAGCGCATCGCCGCCGTGGTGTTTGAAGCCAGCGTCGGGCTGATGGTCACGGATGCGCACGGTATCATCGAACGGGTCAACGGCGCCTTCAGCGCGATTACCGGATACAGCCGCGAAGAAGCGCTGGGCCGCACCCCCTCCATGCTGAGCTCGGGACGGCACGACGCCGCCTTCTACCAGGACATGTGGAGCGCCCTGCGCGAGCAGGGCGACTGGGAGGGGGAAATCTGGAACCGCCGCAAGAATGGCGAAATCTATCCCGAGCAGCTGCATATCCGCGCCGTCCATGCGGGGCCGCCGGAGGCGCGCGAAGTCACGCACTACGTGGCCGAGCTGACCGACATCACCCTGCGCAAGCAGGCCACCGAGGAAATCCGCAGCCTGGCCTTCTACGATCCGCTGACCCGCCTGCCCAACCGGCGCCTGCTGCAGGACCGGCTGCGCCAGGCGCTGGCCGCGCTGGCGCGCAGCAACCACGTGGGCGCGCTGATGTTCATCGACCTGGACAACTTCAAGCAGCTCAACGATACCCTGGGCCACAACACCGGCGACCTGCTGCTGCAGCAGGTGGCGCAGCGCATCCAGGCCTGCGTGCGTGCGCACGATACCGTGGCGCGCCTGGGCGGCGACGAGTTCGTCGTGATCCTGGAAGACCTGAGCCGCGCGCCGCTGGCCGCCGCCGGCCAGGCCGAGGTGGTGGCCACCAAGATCCTGGGCGCGCTCAACCTGCCGTTCCGGCTGGGCCAGCATGCTTGCCACAGCACGGCCAGCATCGGCATCACGCTGTTTTCCGATCCGCGCCGCGATCCGGACGAACTGCTGATCCAGGCCGATATCGCCATGTACCAGGCCAAGAGCGGCGGCCGCAATGCCATGCGCTTCTTCGACCAGCAGATGCAGGACAGCGTCAACGCCCGCGCCGAGATGGAGGAGCAGCTGCGCCGTGCGCTGGACTTGCACCAGCTGCAGCTGTACTACCAGGTGCAGGTCGACCGCCAGGGCCGTCCGCTGGGCGCGGAAGCCTTGCTGCGCTGGCAGAAGCCGCAGGGGGAGGGCGGCGGCTTCGTGCCGCCGGCCGAGTTCATTCCGCTGGCCGAGGAAACCGGCCTGATACTGCCGATCGGCGCCTTCGTGCTGGAGCAGGCCTGCGCCCAGCTGGCCGCCTGGCGCGGCGATCCGCTCATGGGCGGCCTGGTGCTGGCGATCAACGTCAGCGCGCGCCAGTTCCACCAGTCCGGCTTCCCCGAGGAGGTGGAGCAGGCCCTGCGCCGCCACGACGTGCCGCGCGGCCTGCTCAAGCTGGAGCTGACCGAGAGCATCCTGGTGGAGAACATCGGCGAGACCGTCGCCACCATGGAGCGCCTCAAGCAGCAGGGCATCCGTTTTTCGCTGGACGACTTCGGCACCGGCTACTCCTCGCTGCAGTACTTGAAGCAGCTGCCGCTGGACCAGCTCAAGATCGACCAGTCCTTCGTGCGCGACCTGGCCACCGACAGCAGCGACCAGGCCATCGTTTCCACCATTGCCGGCATGGCGCGCAGCCTGGGCCTGGACGTGATCGCGGAAGGAGTGGAAAGCGAGACCCAGGCCAGCCGCCTGTACGCGGTCGGCTGCCACCACTATCAGGGCTACCTGTATGGACGTCCGCTGCCGCTGGCGGAATTCGAGCAGCTGGTGGCGCGCCAGGCCGCGCTGCCGCGCCCCCAGGCCAGCGCGCCGGTGCAGCTGACGCCGGTGCCGACGCCGTACTGACACGCCCGCGTTCGCGGCCCTCAGGCCAGAGCGCCGGCCACCACCCTGGCCCTGCCTGGCTGCAGCGCGGTGGACATGGTCTGCGCGATGATCTCGGCGGTGGCGGCCGACAGGGTCCAGCCCAGGTGGCCGTGGCCGGTGTTGTAGAACACCGTGGGCAGCCTGCCGCGTCCCACGCGCGGCATCAGGTCCGGCATCATGGGCCGCAGTCCGGCCCAGGGCGTGACGGCGCGCGTGTTCACGCCGGGGAAGCACTGCTGCACCCAGTCGACCAGCGGCTGGATGCGGTCGGCCCGGATGTCGCGGTTGTAGCCGTTGAATTCGGCCGTGCCGGCCACGCGGAAGCGGTCCGGCCCCAGGCGGCTGGTGACCAGCTTGGTCTCGTCGTCCAGCAGACTGACGTTCGGTGCGGCGGCCTGGCTGGCGGCGTCGTTCAGGTGCACCGTGATCGAATAGCCTTTGACCGGATAGATGTTGACGCGGTCGCCCAGGCTGGCGGCCAGGGCGCGGCTGGCCACGCCGGCGCATATCACCACCGCGTCCGCCTCCAGCTGCGAGACCAGGCCGTCCTGGCGCAGCGTGATGCGGGCGCCGCGCGCGTCGGCCTGCACCTGTTGAACTTCGGCGCCGCAGCGCAGCTGCATGCCCAGGCGCTGGGCCGCCTGCGCCAGGCCGTTGGTGAACTTGTGGATGTCGCCGGTGCTGTCGCTCTCGGTGTAGTAGCCGCCGTAATAGGTGCCGGCCAGCGCCGGCTCGATGGCGCGCATCTCTTCCGGGGTGACGGCGCGGCGCGCCAGGCCGCCTTCGGCCAGCAGGCGCGAGACCTGGCCGGCGTGCTCGAAACCGGCCCGGTCGCGGTAGATGTGCAGGATGCCCGCGCGCTGGTGGTCGAACTGCACGCCCTCGCTGGCGGCCCAGTCGAACAGGTGCTGGCGCGCCGCCACCGCCAGGCGCGCGGTGGCGACGGTATTGCGCTCGTAGTGCGGGATGCTGGCGATGAATTCGGCGAACCAGGACAGCTTGTGCCAGCCGGGCCTGGGGTTGACCAGCAGCGGCGCATCGTTCTTCAGCATCCACTTCAGGCCCTTGATGATGGTGGAGCGGTGGTTCCAGACTTCGGCATTGGAGGCCGACAGCTGGCCGCCGTTGGCAAACGAGGTTTCCATTGCGGGATAGCGGTGGCGTTCCAGCAGGGTGACGTCGAAACCGCGTTTGGCGAGGGCGTAGGCGGTCGTGACGCCGGTGATGCCGCCGCCGATGATGGCTATGGTTTTCATGGGATGGAGCTCCGGCGCGTCAAAGGGGATGGCCGCCGTGCGACATGCGCGGCGGCACCCCCTCTGTTCCGGACCTGAGAGATTCACGCGCCGCCCGATTGCCGGCGCGCTTGCTCCTTCGGTGTGCCGGGCGACGCTGGCGCCGGCAGCTCTTCAGAGTGTACTGTGCGGTATCGGTCCGTTGGCCTGAGAGATTCCGGGGCGGTTGCTCCTTCGGCGCCGTGCCGGGAGGCAGGGGCTCTCCCGATATCGCTTTTTTAGCTTAACCGGGAAGCGGCCCCGCCGTCAACGGCGTTTTCAGGCTTTCTGGCGCAGCCCGATGTACTGGTCCACCACGGTGGGCAGCACCGCCAGCGGCACCCCGCAGCTGGCGACCAGGGCGTCGTTGAAGCCGGCCAGGTCGAATTTCGCGCCCAGCACGGCCTTGGCGCGCTGGCGCTGGCGCAGGATTTCGTTGTGGCCCATCTTGTAGCCGCAGGCCTGGCCCGGCGACACCGTGTAGCGGTCGATCTCGCTGGTCATGGCCTGCCGGCCGCGCCCGGTGTTCTCGACCAGGAACTCGATGGCCTGCTCGCGGCTCCACTTGAGCGCGTGGATGCCGGTGTCCACCACCAGGCGGCAGGCGCGGAACTGCTGCGCCTGCAGGTAGCCGACCTGGCTGAACGGGTCGTTGGCGTACAGTCCGAATTCATCGACCAGCTGTTCCGCATACAGGGCCCAGCCCTCGACGAAGGCGTTGAAGCCGACCAGGGATGAGATCAGCGGCAGTTCGCCGTGGTGCTCGGCCAGGTAGGCGCCCTGCCAGGCATGGCCGGGCAGCCCCTCGTGGGCGGTCAGGGTGGTCAGCTCGTGCCTGGGCCACAGCGTGGTGGACTTCAGGTTGACGTAATAGATGGCCGGGCGCGAGCCGTCCAGCGAGGCGAAGTTCATGTAGCCGAGCGGCGCGCCGGCCTCGATGTCGGGCGGCACCCGCTTGATTTGCAGCGGGGCTTTCATGTCCAGGTGCGAGATGCGCGGCATCAGCTGGCGGATGGCGGCAATCTTCTCGTTGCAGAAGGCGATCAGCTGGGCGCGGCCCTGGTCGTCGTCGGCATAGAAGCGGGACGGGTCCTTGGACAGCGCCGTCATGCGCGCACCCACGGTGCCCTGGCTCAGGCCCTGCTTCCTCAGGATGGCGTCGATGCGCGACTGCAGCTCCTTGTTCTGTTGCAGGCCGATGGCGTGGATCTCCTGCGGGCTGCGGTTGGTCGAGGTGCCCAGGCGCAGGGCCCAGTCGTAATAGGCGGCGCCGTCCGGCAGGCGGTGAACGCCGGCCACGTCGGTGGCTTTTTCGGTGGCCTTGGCAAATGCCGCGATCTGCCGCTCCAGGGCCGGGTAGACGCTGCCGGCCACCAGCTTGCCGGCGCGGCCTTCCCAGTCGCCCGCCAGGCCCAGCTTGGCGGCGCGGTCGCGCACCGAGGTCACCAGTTTCTGTTCTGCCGCCGGCGTCTTGCGGAAGTCGCGCAGCTGGCCCAGCGCGGTGCGGGCGATGAAGTCGGGCGGCAGCACGCCCTTGGCGGCCTGCGCTTCGATGCGGGCGGTTTCGTCGTCCAGCACCTTGCCCAGCGCGGCCAGGCGCGCCAGGTAGGCCTCGGCGTCGGCGCCTGTCTTGATGATGTGCTGCGAGTCCAGGAATTCGGGGATGCTGGTGATGGCGCCGTCCTGCTGGGTGACGGGGAAGGGCGCGGTGCCGCCGTGGAAGCCGGCGGCGGCGCCGCCAAACGGGAAGCGCAGGCCGTCCATGCCGGCGTTGGCCGAGTAGCGTACCGTGTCGTACTGGATTTGCCCGCGCGCGGTGAGAGCGCCGCGTTCTATCTTCTGCAGGCGCGCCAGCATGGACTTGACCTGTGCCGCCCATTGCTCGTCGGCCGTGAAGGAGACGTCGTCCAGCTGCGACTTGAGGCCTGCGCGCGGGCCCGAGTCCAGGCCCAGCGAGGTGGCCGTGGTCGGCGACAGGCGCAGCAGTTCTTCGGCGAATTCATCCAGCAGGGCGTGCAGCCGGGTGTCGTCCGCGGTGGCGGGTTTGACGGCGGCCAGTACGGCGCCGGGCAGGGTGGCTGCGGCGGCGGTGGACAGGGTGGCCAGCAGCAGGTCGCGCCGGCTCAGGCCAGGGGTGGCAGGTTTCATGGCATCCTTGATCGGTCTATCGGTGGAAGCCGACCATAGCGCGCGGCGCGCAGTACGTCAATATCGGCCTCAATAGACCTCACCGCCAGGCTTCAGGCTGGTGCTGAAATTGACGGCGCCCGATGGCGTGAACTCCAGCGCGATGCTGCCTTCGCTGCCGCGTTCGATGGGGGTGTCGAGGATGGCGCGGACGCGCCCGTCTATTTCCAGGGTGACGCGGGTATCGCCGCTGGGGCGCACCTTGACGGTGGCCGAGGCGCCAGGCGCGATGTCGCCGACAGGATAGGAGGTATCGGTCACGCGTATCACCAGTTCGCGTATGGTCTTGCCGCTGCCGTTATAGGCCGTCACCGTGATGGCGCCTGCCGATTGCAGGTTGATATAGAACAGGCCGGCGACACCGGCCGCTGCCGCTGCGAAGATGAACAACTTTTTCATGAAGCTCGTGCGTGATGCGTAGCCCGCCATTTTATCCTGAAACAGCTACTATGGCGGCGGGTCGAGGTACTGGCGCACCAGCTGCGAGAACAGGCGCTTGCCGCCGCCGCCCAGCCAGCGCCACATGGCTTCGACCTGCTGCGGATGGGCGTCATAGTAAGCCTTGCTGGCGACCAGCCAGACATGGTCGCCGAACATCGGCTTTTCCAGCCGCACGAACTGCTTGCCGTAGCGGGCGGCCACATAGGCGTCCATGTCGCCAGCCCACGCCAGCGACACCGCGAAAGCGTCGACCCGGCCCAGGCGCAACTTCTCGAAATTGCGCGCCACGTCGGCGGCGCCGCTGTCGACCTGGACCCCGGCCCTGGCCAGGCGCTCGGCATAGGGCGAGCCCAGGGTCAGTCCGACAGGGTGGTTCTGGAAGAATGGCAGCGGGTCGGTGTCCGGCCGGAGACGGTCGGCCGCCCGCACCACACCACCACCAGCATGGGCGTGGCCCGTTCCGGATCGGGGCTGCCGTTGCCGGTGCGCGGGAATACCACGCCTGGCGTATCCTGTGCGCTGGTGTCGAGCGGCAGGAAGTCGATTTCCCCGGCCGCCAGCATGGCCCGCAGGCGCAACACCGGCAGGCGCACGAACTCGGCGCTGCAGCCGGCGCTGGCCGCGAAGCGGCGCAGCAGTTCGACCCCGGCGCCGGGATGGCTGGCCGGTACCTCGTGGCCATTGCCCAGCCAGTAGGGCGGGCGATGCTGGTCGGGATAGCCGAACCGCACCGGCTCGCATGCCGCCGCCCTGCCGCAGGCCAGGGCCGCGGCCAGCAGCAGGGCGGTCTTGATACGCATGGGGGGGCTCCTTGCAGGCACGGACTTACAGTGTACTGCGATGTTGATGATTTGTTTAGCATCGTGATGTGATAACCTGCCGTTTCCCTTGTCCACCTGCCATGAAGGATGCCGCCATGCTGAAGAAATCCTTGCTGCTGTACGCCATCTTCCACGCCGTCTGCCAATCCGCCGCCGCCGCGCCGCCGCACTCGCCGGGCCTGGGCGAGCGTCCCGGCGAATCCAGCGTGGCCGCCGATGTGAACGCGGCCGGGCAGGTGGCCGGCGTCATCACGGAGGACAGCGGGCGCCGCCGCGCCGTGCTGTACGACCGCCAGCTGGTGGAACTGGGCACGCTGGGCGGCAGCGACGGCTATGCGCGCGCCCTCAACGCCGACGGCGTGGTGGTGGGCGCGGCGCAGGATGGCGCCGGCCGCTGGCGCGCCTACGCCTGGCGCCGCGGCGAGGGCATGCGCGACCTCGGCACCCTGGGCGGCGACAGCAGCTACGGCGCGGCGGTCAACGCGCGCGGCCAGGTGGCCGGCTTTGCCGATACGGCCGGCGGCGACTTCCACGCCTTCGTGCACGATGCAAGCGGCATGCGCGACCTGGGCACCCTGGGCGGCAACATCAGCTACGCCAGCGGCATCAATACGGACGGCGTGGTGGTCGGCACCGCCGCGCTGCCCGACGGCTACCGGCGCGCCTTCCTGTACCGCGAGGGCGAAGGCATGCGCGACCTGGGCACCCTGGGCGGACGCTCCAGCGCCGCCACCGCCATCAACGACAGCGGCGTGGTGGTGGGCGCCTCCGAGATGCCGGACCGGCGCTGGCACGCCTTCGTGTGGGAAAAAGGCCGCATGGCCGACCTCGGCGCGCTGGTCGGCTTCGGCGACAGCTACGCCACCGGTATCAACGCCGCCGGCCACGTGGCCGGCACGGTGCAGATGGGCGAGCGGCGCAAGGCCTTCGTCTACCGCGACGGCCGCATGTATGTGCACGATCCGGCCTACAGCCTGTGGGAGGTGAACGCCATCAACGACGCCGAGCTGGTGATAGGCGCCAAGTACACCGGCAAGCACCTGGAGGCGGCCACCATGCGCTCCAGCCGGGTGCCAGCGGTGGCGCGCGGCGGCTCGGAAATGCTGGTGCTGATCGCCGGCTTGCTGCTGGCCGCGGGCGCGGTCGTGGTCTACCGCCGGCGCTACCGGGGGCTGCAGCTGCGCGGCACGGCGCTGCGCATCTAGCCCGCAGGCTGGGCGCAGGCGGGGCCGGCTGGGCAGCGCCTGCTCAGCCGGCCGTTAAGCACAGGCCGTGGCGTACCGCGTATTCGGGCAGGGCTCCGGCTTCCTGGCGCGGCAGGCACAGGCCCACGTAGCCGTCCGGACGCACCAGGTAGGCGGCGTCGCGCAGCAACCCGGCATCGTGGGCGGCCTGGCTCCAGGCGTAGCGCTGAAGCGGCACGCCGAGGGCCTGCGCCTCGCCGTACAAGTTCTCGCTCAAGGTGCCATAGATGTGCAGCTGCCAGTCCAGCGACGCCAGCGCGGCGTGGTTGTCGCTGTCGCCGCTGCGCACCCAGGGCAGGCGGTCGCCGCCCACCACTTCGCCGGCGCGGCCGCCGCTCAGCGGCCCTTCGTGGTAGTTGAGCTGGATTTGCGAGATGGTCCTGAACAGCAGGCGGCGCGCCGCGCCCACGTGCTCCAGCATGGGCAGGGCGCCCGGCAGCAGCCAGGCGCGCAGCAGTTCGCCGCCCACGCCCTGGGCCACGATGGCGCGGAAGGCGCGGTCTGTGGTGGCCACCAGCTTGCGGGCGAAGGCCATGCGTTCGGCCTGGTAGCTGTCCAGGATGGCGGGCGCGGCGCGGCCCTGCATCACCTGCGCCAGCTTCCATGACAGGTTGACGGCGTCGCCCAGGCCGGTGTTCATGCCCTGGCCGCCGGCCGGGCTGTGCACGTGGGCGGCGTCGCCCAGCAGGAAGCAGCGGCCCTGGCGGAACTGGCTGGCCACGCGGTGGTGCACGCGGTAGGTGGAAAACCAGTTGACGGCGCGCACCTGCACGCCCAGCAGGGGCTCGGCGCTGTCGCGCACGTCCTCGAAGGTGGGTTCAGGATTGCCTTCGGCGCCGGCCGGCATGATGCCGATCAGGCGCTGCATGCCGCGTGTGCGCACCGGCAGCATCAGTGCGAAGGAGTCGGGTCCGAGGTTGACGTACAGGTCGCTGTTGTCCTGGCCGATGTCCACATCGGCCACGTAGTACAGGTGTTCGTAGGTGCCGCCCTCGAAGTCCAGTCCCAGCTGGCTGCGCACCTGGCTGCGCACGCCGTCGCAGCCGCATACCCACGCCGCCTGGCCCTGTTCCGCCAAGCCGCCGCGCTCCAGCCGGAAATGCACGGCACCATCCTGTTCCACCAGGCGGTCCAGCCGGGTGTTCCATTCCACCTCGACGCCGGCGGCGCGCAGCTGCTCCACCAGGTAGCGCTCGTGCTCATCCTGCGCATAGGCCAGCACGTAGGGATAGGGACTGAGGCCGGCGCCGATCTCGCCCAAGGCCAGTTGGGCCAGTTCCTTGCCGCCTTCGCACAGGTGCATGTGGACGATGGGCAGGCCCTGCGCCACGATGGCGTCCGCCAGGCCCAGCTGCCGGTACAGTTCCAGGGTGCGCGCGTGCACCACCATGGCGCGAGAGGCGCGCCCCGGTCCCGGGTTCTGGTCTATGATGCGCACGCCCAGCCCGCGGCGCGCCAGTTGCATCGCGAGCATCAGGCCGGTCGGCCCGGCGCCGGCAATCAGAATGGTATCGGTACTCATGGCCAGAGTATAGGACGTGCGGCGCCGGCGGCGCGCCCGCCTGGCCTGGTTGCTGTCGCCATTCCTTTTCTTTGCATAAATTGACTGCTAAAATGGCAATGTTTTCTCATGTAAAGATTTCGATAATGAATCATTTTCACACCCGCCGTGCCTTGTTGCTGGCGCTGGCCGCCGCTCCCTTCGCCCGCGCCGTGGAAGCCGACGCACCTGTCGCGCAGTTTGCTGCGCTGGAGGAAGCGTGCGGCGGGTGGCTGGGCGTGGCGGCGCTGAACACGGCGGACGGTACGCGCCTGCTGCACCGCGCGGATGAGAATTTCCCCGTCTGCAGCACCTTCAAGATGATGCTGGCGGCCAAGGTCCTGCAGCGCAGCGCTCTCGACACCAGCCTGCTGGCGCGCCGCATCCGCTACGGCCAGGGCGAACTGGTGAACTGGTCGCCCGTGACCGAGCAGCATGTGGGCGAAGGCATGACCGTGGCGGAACTGTGCCGCGCCGCCCTGCAGCGCAGCGACAACAGCGCCGCCAACCTGCTGATGAAAATGGTGGGCGGCCCATCCGCCGTGACGGCCTATGCCCGCTCCATCGGCGACAGCGCGTTCCGCCTGGACCGCTGGGAAACCGAGCTCAATTCCGCCATCCCCGGCGACCTGCGCGACACCACCACGCCGCAAGCGATGATGGCCTCGGTCCACAGGCTGCTGGTGGAAAACGCGCTGGGCGACGCGCAGCGCGAGCAGCTGAAAGGCTGGATGCTGGGCAACCTGACCGGCGACGAGCGCATCCGCGCTGGCGTGCCGGCTGGCTGGCAGGTAGCGGACAAGACCGGCACCGGCGACTATGGCACGGTCAACGACGTCGGCGTGATCTGGCCACCGGGCCGCGCGCCCATCGTGGTGGCGATTTACCTGACCCATCCGGTACGCGCGCGCGAGCCGCGCAGCGACGTGATCGCCGCCGCCACCCGCATCGTTGCCACCGCCTTTGCCTGAATAGCGGGGGTTTTACAGGCGGCGTTGGGCGGGCAGGACCAAGCTGCCGGCCAGGCCGGGGTCCAGGCGCAGCGTGCGCAGTTCCAGCGGGGCGGACGGCGCGGCGGCGCCGGCGTCCCATTCGGCCAGCTGGCGGCCCAGGCATTTGAGGCGCGCTTCGTTGGCGGTCCAGGCCTGGGCGTAGGTCTGCATGCGGCGCTCCGGCGGGCAGGCCAGCAGTTCCTGCTCCATCTCGGGGCCCAGATAGTCGCGCGCCACGCGATGCCAGTCGGGGCTGTCCTGCACTTTCATCAGGTCCACGCCCACCGGGCCGTACAGGTTGACCGCCGCCAGCGACAAGCCCGCTTCGTGGGTGAACGAGCAGCCGGGCGCCGGCGGCACGTCGCGCGTGCTCAGTATCAGGATGCGCGGCGGCTCGCCCGGCGTGGACTGTATCTTGACGCTGCTGGACGCGATGCCCAGCAGGCTGCCCAGCACCTCACGCACCGCTTCGCGCACCAGCAGGCGCGCGCGGTCGCGCCGGGTGTGGCCGTCGGTGCGCACGGCAATCACGAACACGCCGCGCTGCGGCGCCGGCAGCATGCCCGGCCACGGCCACACCACCAGCTCGCCGGACGGTTGCAAGCGGCTCATGCGCGCTCCGGCGCGGCAGGCAGGCCGCTCCAGCGTCCGCCGCCGGGGATGTGCTCGCCCTTCATCACCAGCGTCAGCGGCCCCAGGCGCGCATTGTCGCCCACCCTGGCGCTGTACAGCACCGCGCTGCGCGGCCCGAGGTAGACCCGGCTGCCGATCACCACGTGGTCTATCTTCATCACGCGGTCCTCGAACAAATGGGTTTGCGGGCAGGCGAGGGCGTTCAACTCGCTGTGCTCGCCCACGTGCACGCAGTCGAATTCCGTGATGTCGGTGGTGTCCAGGTAGACGCCCTTGCCGATGCGGGCGCCTAGCAGGTTGAAGGCCAGCGGCAGCCACGGCGTGCCGCGCAGATAGCGCATGAAGTTGGGCACGGCGATGCCTTCGTACAGATTGGTCACCGCCTCGGACAGCCACACGAACGGCGTCCACATCGGCTCCGATTGCTTCTTGTAGCGCCCGATCAGCAGCCATTTCAGCGCCGCCACGAAGAAGAAATTGCCGACCCCGTACACCAGCCCGGCCAGCGTCAGGGTGGACACCACATAGCCCCAGCGCCCGGCGCCGGCGGCCGGCATCACGTCCAGCACCAGCGTGTAGCCGACCGCGATCACCAGCGCGTGCGGCGCGACGATGCGGAACCCCTCTACCAGCCCGCGGCCGATGCGCCGCAGCGGCGAGGGCCGGAAGGTCAGCGACTCCGGATAGCCGCTGGTCTGCTCGCGCGCCGGCAGGTTGATGGGCGGGGAGCCCAGCCAGGTGTCGCCCTGTTTCATGTGGGCGTTGTCCGGCGCCCGCGAGTGCACGCCGATCAGCACGTGCTCGGGCAGCACGGTGCCGTCCGGTATGTAGGCGCCGTTGCCGACGAAGCTGCGGTGCGACACCACGGTGGGCTGCATGGTCATCCAGCCGCCGTCGATTTCCTCGTCGCCCAGCATGACGGCGTCGGCAATGAAGGTTTCGTCGCCCAGGGTCAGCATGTCGGGCACCACGCCCAGCGCGGTGGAGATTTCGGCGTCACGGCCCACCTTGGCGCCCAGCAGCCGGTACCAGAACGGCGCGTACACGGTGGCGTAGATGCCGTGCAGGACATTCAGGCTCGATTCCTGGATCTGGCTGACCAGCCACTTGGCGCAATAGGTATTGCTGTGCACGGCAAAGCGGCCCGGCTGCAGGCGGGGCAGGGCGCTCCAGCGTATCCCGGCCGACACCAGGGCGGTCAGCACGATCAGCACCGCGCTGGCCGGGAAAGCCAGCAGGAAGTAGCGCAGCAGCTGCACTTTGGCGCTGTCGCCCTGCACCCAGGGCAGCCAGCCCGCTTCGTCGAACCAGTCGATCAGCACGAAGCTGGGGAACACCGGCATGAAGAACAGGGTGACCACGCCCAGGATGCCCAGCACGAAGAACAGGGCCTCGGCCGCACGCCGTCCATGGCCCACCACGGGGCGCGGCGGCAGCGCATGCGGATCGAAGGCGCCGGCGTCGCGCGCGGGCGAGCCGCTCCACACCCGGCCCGGCGGCACGCTGGCGCCGTCGCGCAGAGCCGACTGGCCTTCCAGGTGGCCGGCCGCGCCGATATGGGTATTGCCTTCCAAAATCGCGTAGGAACTGACCCAGGCGTCGCGCTCCAGCACGATGCGGCCCAGCCGCAAACGGCCGCGCTCGACGCGGGCGTTCTCGAAGTTGGCGGCGTTGCCTATGCTGGCGTAGTCGCCTATCTCCAGCAGGTCGGGCGCGCGCAAGGTCATGGAGCCGATCACCACGTCATGGCCGACTTTGGCGCCCAGCGCCCGCAGCCACCAGTTGTTGAGCGAGGAGCCGGACAGCAGATAGGCCGGCGCCGCTTCCACCAGCCGGTCGGCCAGCCACCAGCGGTAGTAGGTGAGGCCCCACAGCGGGTAGTCGCCCGCCTGCAGGCGTCCGGCGATCAGCCATTTGCCGGCAATGGCGATGCCGAATTCGGCCAGCGTCGCCAGCAGGAACACGCCCACCGAGGCGGCAATGGCGCGCGCCACCGAGTCGCCCGGGTCGCCGGTGAAGAAGTGGTAAGTGAAGAAGGGCGCCAGCCACTGCGCCATGCGCAGCCCGACCAGCACCGGCATGGCGGCCGCCTGGGCCGCGCCGCAAGTCCAGCGTTTCCAGGCCGGCGGCGGCGTCCACTGGTCTTCCGGCGCCGCTTGTACCGCGCCTTCATCCATGGCCAGCGCGATCTTGCCGACCTGGCGCTGCTGGTAGATGTCGCGCACCGTGACGTGGGTGTAGCGGGCATCGGCGCGCAGGGCCGAGGCCAGGCGCGCGGCAAAGAAGGAATGCCCGCCCAGGTCGGAGAAAAAGTCGGCCTGGCGCAGGATGGGCTGGCCCGGGAACAGCGTGGCCAGGGCGGCAAACAGCACTTCCTCGGCCGGCGTTTCGGGCAGGTCGGAATCGGCCGCGCTGCCGGGCGGCGGGGCGCCCAGCGGCAGGGCCTTGAGGGCCTTGCGGTCTATCTTGCCCGAGGTCAGGCGCGGCATGGCGGACATCATCTCGTAGCGGCCCGGGACCATGTAGGGCGGCAGCTTCTCAGCCAGGGCGTGGCGCAGGGCGCGCGGGTCCAGTTCCCCGCCGCCTTCCGCCACCAGGTAGGCCACCAGCTGGTCGATGCCGTCATCCTTGCGCAGCAGGACCGCCACCGTGCCCACGCCGGGCTGCTGCGCCAGCAGGGCTTCGATCTCGCCCAGTTCCACGCGGAAGCCGCGTATCTTGACCTGGTCGTCGGCGCGGCCCAGGCACACCACCTCGCCATCGGCCCCGATGCGCGCCAGGTCGCCGGTGCGGTACAGGCGCGCGTCGTGCGGGCCGGACGACCAGGGATTGGGCAGGAATTTTTCCGCCGTCAGGTCGGGCCGGCCCAGGTAGCCTGCCGCCAGGCCTGGACCGGTGATGCACAGCTCGCCGACTTCGCCGCGCGGCAGCAGCGTCATGCGGGCCGGCGCGCCGTCCGAGGGCGCGGCGTAGCTGGCCACGTCGATCACCAGCAGGCCGTAGTTGGGCAGCGGCGTGCCGATGGTGATGGGCACGCCCGGCTTCAGGCGCGCCAGGCTGGCCGACACCGTGGCCTCGGTGGGACCGTAGGTGTTGAACATCCGGCGCCCGGCATGGGACCAGCGCTCGACCACGGATTCCGGACACATCTCGCCGCCCAGGTTGATGATGCGCAGGGTAGGCACGTCCTGCGCGAACAGGGCCAGCAGGGTGGGCACGGCGTGCAGCACCGTGACGTGGTTGTCGGCCAGCGCGCGCGGCAGCGCCTCCGGGTCGCCCGTGATGTCCTTGGGCCCCAGCCACAGGGTGGCGCCGACCAGGTAGGAAATCCAGATTTCCTCGAACGACATGTCGAAGGCCACCGAGAAGCCCTGGTACACCTTGTCCAAGGCCTGCACGCCCAGCACCTCGTTTTCGCTGCGCAGGAAGTGGCAGATGCTGCGCTGCGAGATCAAGATGCCTTTCGGCTTGCCGGTCGAGCCGGAGGTGTAGATCACGTAGGCCGGCTGGTCCGGGGATACCGGGCCGCGCACGGCCAGGACCTCGTCCGGCGCCGGTTCGGCCAGCAGGGTGTCGGCGGTCCACACGGCGCAGTCCAGGCCGTCCAGTCGCGGCGCCATGGCGGCGCTGGTCAGCACGCCGGCCGCGCTGGCGTCCTCCAGGCAGACCTGCAGGCGCTCGACCGGGGTGTCCTCGTCCACCGGCAGCCAGGCCGCGCCGGCCTTGGCGATCCCGGCCTGCAGCACCAGCTGGTCTATGCCGCGCTGCAGCCACAGGCCGACGATACGGCCCGGCCCGACACCGGCGGCGATCAGGCGCGCCGCCACCAGGGCGGCCTGGCGGTCCAGTTCCGCGTAGCTCAGGGTGCGGTCGCCCGACACCAGGGCCGGATGGTCCGGAGTACGGCGCGCCGTGGCCTCCAGCAGGTCGGCCAGGATTTCTTCGCGCAGCAGATCGGCACGCGGCGCGCCAAACAGGATGTCGTCCCGGGTGGCCGCAGGTAGCGGCAAGGCTAGTTCAGTCATGTGGTGCTTTTTTTATATTGAAACCGTCTCCGCCCCTGCATCAGGGGTGGCTTGCCATTGTACGGCACGCTCACCGCGCACCATAGGGACAAAGTGTATCAACCCATTAACGTTTCCAGCCCGTACAATACATTACGGACACACACTGTGAAGGAACCGTATGCTACCGAACCGCCCATTCATCGCCCCCGCGCGCTTTGACGATCCGCTGGCCGCCTACCGGCAGGTGCGCGCCATCTACGATGCCAACATAGCCCACCTGCGCGACGCCATGCGCCGCTTCGTGGCCGGGGAGGACATTGGCGAGCACGTGCGCGCCTGCTATCCCTTCGTGCGGGTGCATACCGACACCGTGGCGCGCGCCGATTCGCGCCTGTCGTTCGGCTTCGTGGCCGGCCCCGGCACCTATGAGACCACGCTGACCCGGCCCGATTTGTTCGAGCGCTACTACATCCAGCAATTCAAGCTGCTGCTGAAAAACCACGGCAGCCACCACGTGCAGCTGGAAGTGGGCACCAGCGCCCAGCCCATCCCCATCCATTTCTCGTTTGGCGAAAACGAGCATATCGAAGGCAATATGGACGCCGCCCGGCGCCTGCTGATGCGCGACGTGTTCGACCTGCCCAACCTGGCCGCCATGGACGACGGCATCCCCAACGGCACCCACGAGCCGCCGCCGGGCGAGGCCCAGCCGCTGGCCCTGTTCACGGCTCCGCGCGTGGACTATTCGCTGCAGCGCCTGCGCCACTACACGGGCACCTCCTGCGAGCACTTCCAGAAGTTCGTGCTGTTCACCAACTACCAGTTCTACATGGATGAATTCATCAAGCTGGGGCATGAGCTGATGGCCAAACCGGCGCAGTCGGACGACGATTACATCGCCTTCATCGAGCCGGGCAACATCGTCACGCGCCGGGTGGGGCAGACGGTGCAGGCCGGCGACGAGCTGGGGGCGGCCCTGCCGCGTTTGCCGCAGATGCCGGCCTACCACCTGGTGCGCAAGGATGGCGCCGGCATCTCCATGGTCAATATCGGGGTCGGCCCGGCCAACGCCAAGACCATCACCGACCATGTGGCCGTGCTGCGCCCGCACGCCTGGCTGATGCTGGGCCACTGCGCCGGCCTGCGCAACACCCAGCAGCTGGGCGACTACGTGCTGGCGCACGGCTATGTGCGCGAAGACCACGTGCTGGACGAGGATTTGCCGCTGTGGGTGCCTATCCCGCCGCTGGCCGAGGTGCAGGTGGCCATCGAGGCGGCCGTGGCCGAGGTGACCCAGCTGACCGGCCACGACCTCAAGCAGGTGATGCGTACCGGCACCGTGGCCAGCACGGACAACCGCAACTGGGAATTGCTGCCGCAGCGCACACCGGAACGCCGCTTCAGCCAGAGCCGCGCCATCGCGCTGGACATGGAAAGCGCCACCATCGCCGCCAACGGCTTCCGTTTCCGCGTGCCCTACGGTACCTTGTTGTGTGTAAGCGACAAGCCCATGCACGGCGAGATCAAGCTGCCCGGCATGGCCAACCAGTTCTACCGCGACCGCGTGGACCAGCACCTGCGCATCGGCATACGGGCGGTGGAAAAGCTGCGCGCCCTGGGGGTGGACCGCCTGCACAGCCGAAAATTGCGCAGCTTCACGGAAGTGGCCTTCCAATAACCGTAGGAAAACGATTGATAACCAACAGGACAGGGCTGCCGTCGCGTTGTGTTACAGCGCGACGGTAGCGCTGTCAGCTTGTCGTATCACTTAAATAAAAAATATTTCCTCACGTGGCGATATATTTTTCGGTATCGAAAACCGGAAAAAATTGATTAGTTTATTTGGTCTCCAGCCCCTAAGATCAGCTCCGAGATAGCTGCAATGTTGTCGTAACGCCCCCCGAGTACGCTCGACAAAACTATAAGTCTGGAGACCCATGAAACATCATGCATCCGGGACCACCATGTCCCTGGCGAAGCCTCGCCTCGTCCTGAAATCTTCCGTCGCTACCCTGGCCGCCGCCGGCCTGCTCACCAGTTTCTCCGTGTGGGCGCAGGAAGCAGCCGCCGTCAACGACAGCAATACCGTGGTCGTGACCGGCGTGCGCAAGGCGGCCCAGAGCTCGCAGAAGCTCAAGCAAGACGCCGACAGCATCGTGGACGTCATCGTCGCCGATGATATCGGCAAGTTCCCGGATACCAACGTGGCCGAATCCGTGGCCCGCATCACCGGCATCCAGGTTCGCCGCGACGGCGGCGAAGCCAACTCGGTGCTGATACGCGGCCTGCCCGGCATTGCCACCCTGCTGAACGGCCGCGAGCTGTTCACCACCACCGGCCGCTACATCCAACTGGCCGATGTGCCTTCCACCATGCTGCAAAGCGTGGCGGTGCACAAGGCCCAGGAAGCCAACATCCCCGAGGGCGGCATCGCCGGCGCCATCGACGTGCAAACCTGGCGTCCTTTCGACTTCAAGGGCTTCAACGCCACCGTCAACACCGGCGCCACCTACAAGTCGCAGTCGGAAAAGACCGATCCGACCCTGAACGCCATGGTGTCCAACCGCTGGAAGACCGACATCGGCGAAATCGGCGCCCTGTTCGGCGTGTCCTACGTGCGCAGCCACTACTCGGAAGAGCGGGTGTTCAACACCAAGCCCATCGACAAGAGCTGGCTGCTGCCCAAGCTGACCGGTCCCGACCTGCTGGGCCTGGAAAACATCAAGGGCGACCGCCGCCGCACGGCCGCCAACTACGCGCTGCAGTGGAAGCCCAACAAGGATGTGGAACTGTACGCCGAAGGCCTGGCCTCCCACTACCTGAACAACTTCGAGACCGACTTCTTCGTGGCCCTGCCATGGTGGGGCGACGGCGCCCTGATGTCGGCCACCAAGATACCCGGCACCGACCAGCTGCAGCAGCTGACCTCGCACAACGTCAACACCATTTCGTCGACCCAGGCCAACCGCGCCAGCAACGTGACCCAGCAGCACGCCATCGGCGGCAAGTGGAACGCCGCGCCCGGCCTGCGCCTGAGCAGCGAGATCGCCCGCACCCTGTCCACGTACGACTGGCAAAACCCCATCCTGGACACCCTGGCAAACGTGCCCAACGCCACCGTCAACACCAGCATAGGCGGTTCCGCCTACGTGAACTACGGCGGCATGGACATGAACAGCGCCAACAACTACAAGCTGTACCAGTTGTTCGACCGCTATGGCCGCGACCATGGCGCATCGACCGACTGGCGCGCCGACGGCAGTTACACGCCATCGAGCGACGGCCTGGTGCAAAACATCGACTTCGGCGTGCGCGCCGCCAAGCGCACCGCGGAATCGATCAAGTCCTTCGAAGGGTCGGTGCCCTCGGTCAGCAGCGCCGCCGCGGCTACCCTGCCGGGCATGACTTGCGTGTCCGAGATGCAGAACAACTGGGGCCTGACCTCCTGGTACACCCCGTGCGCCAGCTACCTGATACAGAACACGGCCGACGTGCGCAAGGCCGTCACCGGCAGCAGCAACGCCAAGGCGCTGGACCCGGGATCGTTCTTCGCCGACGAGGAAAAGAACTACGCCCTGTACGGCAAGGTGCACCTGGGCTGGGAAACGGCCGGCTACCCGTTCGACGGCGTGATCGGCATGCGCGCCACCAAGACCGACGCCGACCTGCTGGGCAATTCGCTGGTGGGCAGCAGCTATGTGGCCACCCGCAAGAGCAGCAGCAACACCGACTATCTGCCCAGCGCCAACTTCAAGGTCAAGCTGCGCGACGACGTGATCGGCCGGGTCTCGCTGTACAAGACCCTGACCCGTCCCGACTTCTCGCAGCTCAATCCAGGCACCGCCTACGTCAATTCGGGCGTGACCGTGCAGGCCACGGCCTCGGGCGGCAATCCTGACCTGAAACCGGTCACGGCGCAAAACTTCGACGCCTCGCTGGAGTGGTACATGTCCTCCACCGGCATGGCCAGCGTGGCCCTGTTCCGCCATGACTTCAAGGGCTACATCCAGTCGCGCGTGGCCAAGGAAACCTTCCAGGGCATCAGCTACGACACCACCCGTCCGTACAACACGGACGACGGCTACCTGCAAGGCGCCGAACTGGCCTATCGCACCTTCTTCGACAAGCTGCCGGGCTGGCTGGGCGGTTTCGGCGTGGAAGCCAATACCACCTTCACCGTGGGCCGCACCACCACCAACGGCGTCGACAGCACCTTCCCGGGCATGTCGAAATGGTCCTACAATCTGGTCGCGCTGTACGAGAAGTATGGTTTCTCGGGCCGCCTGGCGTACAACTGGCGTTCCAAGTTCACCCAGGTGTACAACGACACCGGCGATGGCAAGGACCTGATCGCCGGCGCCATGTCCTCGCTCGATGGTTCGCTGAGCTACAAGATCAACGAGAACACCTCGGTCACGATCAACGGCACCAACCTGCTGGACTTCAAGTACAAGGATTACTGGACCAACAACCCGTCGCTGTACCCGCGCGACACCCGCAAGTATGACCGTACCGTGGGCCTGTTCCTGAACTGGAAGCTGTAAGCGTTAGCAATGACACGGCCGCGTCCCCTGCATCCCGCGGGGGCGCGGCCTCGCACCTTGAGGGAATACGATGTCGTATCAAAAACTGCCGGTAATCGAGAAGATAGGCTTCGGCGCCGGCGACATGGCGCTGAACGTGGTGATCTCGTCCATGATGTTGATGATCACCTTCTTCTACACCGATGTGTATGGCCTGGCCACCACCGACCTGGCCCTGCTGTTCGTGCTGGTGAAGGTGATAGGCGCCGCCAGCGACCTGGTGATGGGCCAGGTCACCGACCGCGTCATGACGCGCTGGGGCCGTTATCGTCCGTGGCTGCTGTTCCTGGCCGTGCCCTATGGCCTCAGCGTCTACTTCGTATTTTCCACCCCGGACTGGGGCTACAGCGCCAAGCTGGTGTGGGCGTATTCGACCTACATCATCATGACGGTGATGACCTCGGGCGTCGGCGTATCCTATATTTCCCTGCCCAGCACCCTGTCCAACGACCCGCTGCAAGTGCTGTCGGCCAATGGCTACCGCCTGTTCCTGGCCAAGGTTGGCGCCTTCATGGTGACCGTGGTGGTGCCGGTGCTGTCCGAGCGCTGGGGCGGCGGCAATGCGGCAGTAGGCTACCAGGCCGCCATGGGCCTGATGGCCGCCATGGGCATCGCCCTGTTCCTGTTCTGCTTCTTCACGACCAAAGAGCGGGTGGTGCACAAGGTGCAGCGCCAGTCGCTGACGGCCCAGATCAAGGTGCTGATGCAGAACGACCAGTGGCTGATCCTGTGCGCCGTGTGCGTGGTCGGCACCATAGGCTATGTGATACGCGGCTCGGTCGCCATCTACTACGCCAAGTACTTCCTCGGTGCGAATACCGAAACCGTGTCGGCTTTCCTGTCGACCGGGGTGGCGGCCGCCATCCTGTCCATGGTGGCGTCCACCTGGATCACCAAGTTCTATTGCAAGGTCAAGCTGTTCCGCTGGACCCAGATCGGCGTCGGGCTGATCAGCGCCGCCATGTATTTCCTGGTCAAGCCGGGTGATACCGCCCTGGCCTTCGTGCTGTACTTCCTGCTGTCCTTCGTGGTGGACCTGCATGCCCCCGTGTTCTGGTCGGCCATTGCCGAGGCCATCGACTACGGTACCGTCAAGACCGGCAAGCGCGTGTCCGGCTTCGCCTTTGGCGGCATTTCCGTGTGCCAGAAGGCTGGCATGGGCATCGCCGGCGCCCTGGTGGGCGTGCTGCTGACTTATTTCCAGTACCAGCCGAATCACGAGCAAACGGCGTTCGCCCTGCACGGCATCGTGCTGATGCTGACGCTGATTCCCGGTTTCTTCCATACCGTCATGGGCCTGCTGATGTTCAAGTACCGTCTCAACAACGAGTACTACGGCGAGGTCAAGGCGAAGATGGGAGCCCAGACTTATGTGGCAGTCTAACTTTTGGAAATCGAAGCAATGGACCAAGTATTGAAACCCCTGATCGAGCAGCGCGCCGATCCCCATATCTACCGCCACACGGACGGCTATTACTACTTCACGGCCTCGGTGCCGCAGTACGACCGCATCGAACTGCGGCGCGCGAAAACCACCGCCGGCCTGGTCGACGCGGAAAAAACCGACGTCTGGTTCAAGCCCGACAGCGGCGCCTGGAGCGAACTGGTGTGGGCGCCCGAGCTGCACTACAACGAAGGCGCCTGGTATGTGTATTTCGCCGCCGCGCCCAGCCGCGAGATCAAGGACAAGCTGTTCCAGCACCGCATGTACGCCATCCGTAACACCAATGCCAACCCCCTGGAAGGCGAGTGGGAGTTCATGGGCCAGATCGATACCGGCATCGACACCTTCTGCCTGGACGCCACCACCTTCACCCACAACGGCCAGCTGTACTACGTGTGGGCGCAGAAGGATGTGGCCATCGAGGGCAATTCCAATCTCTACATCGCACCCATGAAAACCCCTTGGCAGCTGGGCGGCAAGCCTGTCATGCTGAGCAAGCCGGAGTTCGACTGGGAGATACGCGGCTTCTGGGTCAACGAAGGCCCGTCCGTGCTCAAGCGCAACGGCAAGATCTTCATCAGCTACTCGGCCAGCGCCACCGACGCCAATTACGCCATGGGCCTGCTGTGGGCCGATGACAACGCCGACCTGCTGGACCCGGCCTCGTGGACCAAGGCCACCGAGCCGGTGCTGCAAACCTGCTTCGAGCACGGCGTGTATGGCCCCGGCCACAACAGTTTCACGGTGGACGAGGATGGCGAGTCCGTGCTGCTGGTGTACCATGCGCGTACCTACACCGAGATCGAAGGCGATCCGCTGTGGAATCCGGACCGCCACACCTACGTGAAACCGTTGAAGTGGGACGCCGACGGCATGCCCGTGTTCGGGCGGCCATCCGTGGCCTAGAAACCCGGCATGGACACCCCGGCGGGTGCGGCCTGTTTCGGCCTGAGGCCGTAGAGCCCTCGCCGCCGCGCAGGCGGCAGTCCAAGCCGGGCATGCGTCGCCGATCAGCCCACGGCTGACCCGGACCCCTGCGGTCCGCGTCGGCCGTCCATCATTTAGAGAGTACATATGCAGCACACCATCACTGCCTCCCCCTTCGGCCAGCTGCCCGACGGCCGTACCGCCCAGCTGTACACCCTGACCAACGCCAACGGCATCGTCGCCAGGATCAGCAACTACGGCGGCGTCATCACCGAACTGCACGTCCCGGACCGCAACGGCGCCCTGGCGGACATCGTGCACGGCTTCGATACCCTGGAACCCTACACCGGCGACTCGGAATACTTCGGCGCCCTGGTAGGCCGCTCCGGCAACCGCATCGCCAACGGCCGCTACGAGCTCGATGGCAAGACCGTGCAGCTGAGCGTCAACAATGGCCCCAACCACCTGCACGGCGGTGCGGTGGGCTTCAACCTCGCCCTGTGGGACGCCGAGATTTTTGAAACCCCCACCTCGGTGGTGCTGGTGCTGCGCCACCTGAGCCCGGACGGCGACCAGGGCTATCCCGGCAACCTGCAAGCCACTGTCATCTACGAACTGCGCAACGATAACGAATTGCGTATCGCTTACAACGCCACCACCGACCAGGCCACCCCCGTCAACCTGACCAACCACAGTTATTTCAACCTGGCAGGGCAGGGCGACATCCTTGCCCATGAGTTGACCATCTACGCCGACCGCTACACCCCGGTGGACGCCACCCTGATCCCCACCGGCGAGCTGGCCCCCGTGGCCGGCACCCCGTTCGATTTCACCACGCCGCACACCATAGGCGAGCGCATCGCCGCCGATGACGAGCAATTGCGCCACGGCTTGGGTTACGACCACAACTTCGTGCTCAACAAATCGGCCCCGCGCGCCATGGAGGCGGCCTGCCGCTTTGCCGATCCGGTATCGGGCCGTGTCATGGAGGTGTGGACCCAGGAACCCGGCCTGCAGTTCTACAGCGGCAACTTCCTCGATGGCCGTCTGACGGGAAAAGGGCGCAATTACGGTTATCGCAGCGGCATTTGCGTGGAACCCCAGCACTTCCCCGACGCGCCCAACCAGCCCGGTTTCCCGTCCACCATCCTGCGCCCCGGCCAGGAATACGATACCGTGATGGCTTACCGCTTCTCCACCACGGCTTGATATCCAATTCGATATCAATATCGTTTAAGAATTTATTGGAAAGATATCTCAGTACATTTTAGTATCCCGATATCGATGCGGAGGCCGACAACTAGCCGCTGCACAAGGACAATCTGAGGAGAAGTGCATGTCTGAGAAGAAAAAAGTGGCCCTGCGTTCGGCGCAATGGTTCGGTACGCAGGACAAGAACGGCTTCATGTATCGCAGCTGGATGAAAAACCAGGGCATCCCGGACCACGAATTCCAGGGCAAGCCCATCATCGGCATCTGCAATACCTGGTCCGAACTGACGCCATGCAACGCGCATTTCCGCAAACTCGCCGAGCACGTCAAGCGCGGCATCCTGGAGGCGGGCGGCTTCCCGGTGGAATTCCCGGTATTCTCCAACGGCGAATCCAACCTGCGCCCGACCGCCATGCTTACCCGTAACCTGGCTTCCATGGACGTGGAAGAATCCATACGCGGCAACCCCATGGACGCCGTGGTGCTGCTGGTCGGCTGCGACAAGACCACCCCGGCCCTGCTGATGGGCGCCGCCTCGGTGGACATCCCCACCATCGTGGTCACCGGCGGCCCCATGCTGAACGGTAAGCTGAACGGCAAGACCATAGGCTCCGGCACCGCCGTCTGGCAGCTGCACGAGCAGGTCAAGGCCGGCGAGATCACCATGCACGAATTCATGGGCGCCGAAGCGGGCCACTCGCGCTCGGCCGGCACCTGCAACACCATGGGCACTGCCTCCACCATGGCCTGCATGGCCGAAGCCCTGGGCACCTCGCTGCCGCACAATGCCGCCATTCCGGCCGTCGATGCGCGCCGCTACGTGCTGGCCCATATGTCCGGCATCCGCATCGTCGAGATGGTGTGGGAAGACCTCAAGCTGTCCAAGGTGCTCAAGCGCGAGAACTTCGAGAACGCCATCCGCGTCAACGCCGCCATCGGCGGCTCCACCAATGCCGTGATCCACCTGAAGGCCATTGCCGGCCGCATCGGCGTGGACCTGGAGCTGGAAGACTGGACCAAAATCGGCCGCGGCACCCCGACCATCGTCGACCTGATGCCCTCGGGCCGCTTCCTGATGGAGGAGTTCTACTACGCCGGCGGCCTGCCGGCCACCATCCGCCGCCTGGGCGAGGGCAATCTGCTGCCGCACCCGGACGCGCTGACCGTGAACGGCAAGAGCATCTGGCAGAACTGCGTGGACGCGCCCATCTACGACGACGAATGCATACGCACCCTGGACAACCCGCTGATCAAGGATGGCGGCATCTGCATCCTGCGCGGCAACCTGGCGCCGCGCGGCGCCGTGCTGAAACCCTCGGCCGCCACCCCGGCCCTGATGCAGCACCGCGGCCGCGCCGTGGTGTTCGAGAACTTCGAGGAATACAAGGCCCGCATCGTCGATCCGAATCTGGAAGTGGACGAGAACTCCATCCTGGTGATGAAGAACTGCGGTCCCAAGGGCTATCCCGGCATGGCCGAGGTGGGCAACATGGGCCTGCCGCCCAAGCTGCTGGCCAAGGGCGTCAAGGACATGGTGCGCATTTCGGACGCGCGCATGAGCGGCACCGCCTACGGCACCGTGGTGCTGCACGTGGCGCCGGAAGCCATGGCCGGCGGCCCGCTGGGCATCGTGAAAGAGGGCGACTGGATCACCCTGGACTGCGCAGGCGGCAAGCTGAATCTGGAAGTGTCGGACGAGGAAATCGCCGCGCGCCAGGAAGAGCGCGCGAAAAACCAGCCCGCGACGCCCACCACCGGCTACCAGGGCCTGTACATCAGCCACGTGCTGCAGGCCGATGAGGGCTGCGATTTCGACTTCCTGGTCGGCAGCCGCGGTTCGGCAGTGCCCAAGCATTCCCACTAAAACCAGCACGCCCACGGAGACTTCCCCATGCTACTGATACAATTCAAGAACGAACAAGGCGTACGCCAGGTCGGCATCCTGGAAAACACCACCATCAAGATCCTGAGCGGCTACCACAGCACCTACGAGCTGGCCTGGTCCGCCATCCGCCAGAAGACCGGCCTGGCCGAACTGGCGCAAGCCGCTGTCGGCAGCGCCACCGCCGACTACAACGCCGTGCTGGAAGCGGGCCGCATCCTGCCGCCGCTGGACCACCAGGACCCGGCCCACTGCTACGTCACCGGCACCGGCCTGACCCACCTGGGCAGCGCCGACACGCGCGACTCCATGCACAAGAAAATCGGCGGCGACGTCGAAGCCCTGAGCGACTCGATGAAGATGTTCCGCCTGGGCGTGGAGGGCGGCAAGCCGGCCGATGGCGGCGTGGGCGTGCAGCCCGAGTGGTTCTACAAGGGCGACGGTTCCATCGTGGTCGGCAGCGGCCAGCCCCTGGCCATGCCGGACTTCTCGCTGGATGGCGGCGAGGAGCCGGAAGTGGCAGGCCTGTACATCATCGGCGACGACAACCAGCCTTACCGCGTCGGCTTCGCGGTCGGCAACGAGTTCTCCGACCACGTCACCGAGCGCAAGAACTACCTCTACCTGGCGCATTCCAAGCTGCGCGCCTGCAGCTTCGGCCCGGCCCTGCGCGTGGGCGAGGCCCCGGACAGCATCGAAGGCACTTCGCGCATCTACGACAAGGAAGGCAAGGTACGCTGGGAGAAACCGTTCTTCAGCGGCGAACAGAATATGTCGCACACCATCGCCAACCTGGAACACCACCACTTCAAGTACCCGCTGTTCAAGCGTCCCGGCGACGTGCATGTGCACTTCTTCGGCACCGCCACCCTGAGCGTGGCCGACAACATCGTGGTGCAGCCCGGTGAAACCTTCGAGATCGACGCGCCGCAATTCGGTCCGGCCCTGCGCAACCCGCTGGCCGTGTTCAAGACCGAAACAGCGAAAGTGAAAGTGCTATGAGCCAGATCAGCGGCGACGCCCTGATAGGCGGCGCTGGCGTCAAGGGCAAGGGCGCTGCGATGCGCGCCTGGAATCCGGCCACCTGCCAGCACCTGGAGCCGGAATTCTATGGCGTCGACAACGGGCAGATAGACCAGGCCTGCCGCCTGGCCGAACAAGCCTTTGATACCTTCCGTTCCATCAGCGACGAGCAGCGCGCCGTGTTCCTGGAGACCGTGGCGGAGCAAATCCTGGCCCTGGGCGAGGAACTGGTGGAACGCGTCATGGCCGAAACCGGCCTGCCGCGCCCGCGCATCGAAGGCGAGCGCGGACGCACCGTGGGCCAGCTCAAGCTGTTCGCCAGCCTGCTGCGCGAAGGCTCCTGGAACGACGTGCGCATCGATGCCGCCCTGCCCGAGCGCACCCCGCCGCGTCCCGACATCCGCATGCGCATGATAGGCCTCGGTCCGGTGGCCGTGTTCGCGGCCTCCAACTTCCCGCTGGCCTTTTCGGTGGCGGGCGGAGACACCGCCTCGGCCTTCGCGGCCGGCTGCCCGGTGGTGCTGCGCGGCCATTCGGCCCACCCCGGCACCTCCGAGCTGGTGGGACGCGCCATCGTCAAGGCCGTCGAACTGTGCGGCCTGCCGGCCGGCGTGTTCTCTCTGCTGACCGGGGCCGGCAACGCCATCGGCCAGGCCTTGGTGGCGCATCCGGCCATCAAGGCGGTCGGCTTCACCGGCTCGCGCGCCGGCGGCCTGGCCCTGATGGGCGTGGCGGCCGCGCGTGCGGTGCCGATTCCCGTCTATGCCGAGATGAGCAGCATCAATCCCGTGTTCCTGCTGCCGGCAGCGCTGGCGGCGCGCGGCGCCGAGATCGCGTCCGGCTTTGCCGCCTCGCTGACCCTGGGCGTGGGCCAGATGTGCACCAACCCCGGCCTGGTGATCGGCCTGGCCGGCCCCGAGCTGGAGCGCTTTGCCGCCGGCGCGGCTAATCCGCTGGCGCAGGGCGCGGCCGGCACCATGCTGTCGCCCGGTATCGCCAGCGCCTTCCAGCGCGGCGTGTCGGCCCTGGCCGGCCACGAGGACGTGCAGACCCTGGCGCTGGCGCCGCAGGAGGAGGGCAAGGGCGCACCGGCGCTGTTCACCACCTCGGCGGCGTCCTTCCTCAGGCAGCATGAGCTGGGCGAGGAAGTGTTCGGCCCGGCCTCGCTGGTGATCTCCTGCCAGGACGTGGAAGAATTGCTGAAAGTGGCGGAAAGCCTGGAAGGCCAGCTGACCGCCACCCTGCAACTGGACGACGCCGATATGGCCCTGGCGCGCCAGCTGCTGCCGGTATTGGAGCGCAAGGTAGGCCGCATCCTGGCCAACGGCTTCCCCACCGGCGTGGAAGTGTGCAGCGCCATGGTGCACGGCGGCCCGTTCCCGTCCACCTCGGACGGCCGCAGCACCTCGGTCGGCACCGGCGCGATACAGCGCTTCCTGCGTCCGGTCTCGTACCAGAACCTGCCGCAGGCGCTGCTGCCCGAAGTGCTGAAGGACGGCGGCTCGGCCACCTGGCTGCGCCGCGAAGGCGAACTGACCCGCGCCTGACACGGGGCGCAAAACCGTCACTCCCGCGAGAGCGGGAGTCCATGCTGGGCGTGGGGCCTGCGGCAGGCACGCCGCAGGCCTGCCGGCTCAGCATAGGCTGCCGCTTGCGCGGCAGCGACGAGATAACAATACCGATAAAATCCGGAGACAGGTATGACCCAATTGGCCACATTCGCCAGCCTGCGCGGCAAGCGCGTGTTCATCACCGGCGGCGGCACCGGCATCGGCGAAGCGATGGTGATTTCCTTCGCGGAACAGGGCGCCAAGGTCGCCTTTGTCGACATCGCCCGCGACGCCAGCCTGGCCCTGGTGCGCCGCGTGACGGAAGCCGGCTATCCGGCCCCGCTGTTCCGCCTATGCGACATCACCGACATCCCCGTGCTGCAGCAGACCATGGCCGCCATGGCGGTGGAGGCGGGCGGCGATTTCGACATCCTGGTCAACAACGCCGCCAACGACCAGCGCCACCAGACCGAGGAAGTCACGCCCGAGTACTGGGACGAGCGCATCGCCATCAACCAGCGCCCCATGTTCTTCACCTGCCAGGCGGTCTACCCCGGCATGAAAAAGAAGGGTGCCGGTTCCATCATCAATGTCGGATCGATTTCATGGCACGTCAAGAACGCGGGCTACCCGGTGTACGCCACGTCCAAGGCAGCCGTGCACGGCCTGACGCGCGGCCTGGCGCGCGAATTCGGCGCCCACGGCATCCGCGTCAACACGGTCACGCCGGGCTGGGTCATGACCCAGCGCCAGATCGACCTGTGGCTGGACGAAGCCGGTGAAGACGAGATCAAGCGCAACCAATGCCTGCCCGACAAGCTGATGCCGCAGCACGTGGCGTCCATGGTGCTGTTCCTGGCGGCCGACGACGGCGCCATGTGCACGGCCCAGGAATTCATCGTCGACGCCGGCTGGGTGTAAGACCTTCCGCAGTACCTCTGATCGTTCCCGCGTGATACGCCTTTGGAGCAAGGCGGCGGGGACGAATAACCCTAAAAAATGGCGAGGACAAGATGAAACCCCTATTCCGCGCATTGGCCCCGCTGGCGCCGGCCGCCCTGATGCCGCTGCTGGTGCTGGTGTTCAGCAAGCCTGCGCACGCCGCACCCGATACGGCAGCAATCCTGAAAAGCCCGGACGGCCATGTGACCCTCAAGGTCCATCCCTCCGCCGGCAATGCGCTGGTGTACTCGGTGGAACGCGACGGCAAGCCGGTACTGCTCGATTCCGACCTGGGCCTGCAGCTGGACGGCGCCGACCTGGCCAGCGGCCTGGTGGTGGCCGCCGTATCGAAGCCGGCCAAGGTTGATGAGCAATACGAGATGGCGGTCGGGAAGAAGCGCCATATTCATTCCCGCGCCAACGAGCGCACCTGGACCGTGCGCAATCGCCGCCAGCAGAAGATGGACATCATCTTCCGCGTCTCCGACGATGGCGTGGCCTTCCGCTACGTGGTCGGCGACGTCGGCCTGCCGATGAAAAAAGTGGTCCAGGAACGCACCACCTTCGCGCTGCCGCAGGGCGCCAAGGCCTGGCTGCAGCCCATGTCGGTGGCGCAGACCGGCTGGTCCAACACCAACCCGTCCTACGAGGAGCACTACCAGAAGGAGATCCCGGTCGGCACGCCATCGCCTACGGAAGCCGGCTGGGTGTTCCCGGCCCTGTTCCACACTGGGTCCACCTGGGTGGCGCTGACCGAGGCCAATATGGATGGCAGCTACCAGGCTTCGCGCCTGGCGCAGCAGTCGCCCAACGGCAAATACGCTATCGGCAATCCCATGGCGGCCGAGGTCTACACCAATGGCAAGCTGCTGGCCGAGACCAGCGGCGTGCTGGCCACGCCGTGGCGCATCATCGCCCTGGGCTCACTGCACCAGCTGACCGCATCCACCCTGGGCACCGACCTGGCGGCGCCCGCCATCGCGTTTGATAAAAAGCTGGTCCAGCCCGGCCATGCCTCGTGGAGCTGGGCCATCCTCAAGGACGACGGCACCGTCTACGACGTGCAGAAGCGCTTCATCGACTACGCGGCCGACATGCACTGGGATTACACCCTGATCGACGCCGACTGGGACCGCAAGATAGGCTACGACAAGGTCAAGGAGCTGGCCGATTACGCTGCGCAGAAGAAGGTTGGCCTGCTGTTGTGGTACAACTCGTCCGGCGCATGGAACAAGACCGAGTACTCGCCCAAGAACGCGCTGCTGACCCATGAACAGCGTGTCCGGGAATTCAGGCGCATCCGCGACATGGGCATCAAGGGCGTGAAAGTGGACTTCTTCGGCGGCGATGGCCAGTCCATGATCGCCTACTACGTGGACATCCTGAAGGACGCGGCCGACGCCGGCCTGCTGGTCAACTTCCACGGCGCCACCTTGCCGCGCGGGTGGTCCCGCACCTGGCCCAACCTGATGACCATGGAAGCAGTGCGCGGCTTCGAGTTCACTTCCTTCGAGCAGAAGGACGAGGACCTGATGCCTGCCCACGCGGCCACGCTGCCGTTCGCGCGCAACCTGTTCGACCCCATGGACTTTACGCCCATGGTGTTTGGCGATATCCCGAAAATCAGGCGTAGCGCCAGCAATGGCTTCGAGCTGGCCACCTCGGTGCTCTACCTGTCCGGCATCCAGCACTACGCCGAGACCCCGGACGGCATGGCGACCGTGCCGGATTACGTGAAGCAGTTCCTGCGCGAACTGCCGCGCAGCTGGGATGACAGCCGCCTGGTAGAGGGCTATCCCGGCAAATACGTGGTGATGGCGCGCAGGGCGGGCGCTACCTGGTACCTGTGCGGCATCAACGCCACCGATGGCGAGCAGCAGCTCAAGCTGGACCTGTCCTTCGTGGGCAAGGGCGAGGGCGTGCTGATCGCCGACGGCCTGGCCGAACGCAGCTTCACCCAGGCCCGGCTCCAGCCAGGCAGGCAAGTACCAGTGACCATCAAGCCGCATGGCGGCTTCGTGGCGAGCTTCAACGCCGCGACCTTTAAACAATAACAATCAGGAGATCAACCGTATGAAACCTATGAACCATATCCAACGCGCCGTACTCACCCTGTGCATGATGGCTGGCGGCAGCGCCATGGCCGACGCCACCATCACCATCGACGCCGCCAAGCCGGGTCCCGTCATCAACAAGCACGTATACGGCCAGTTTGCCGAACATCTGGGCACCGGCATCTACGAAGGCATCTGGGTCGGGCCCAAGTCCAGGATCCCCAACACCCGCGGCTGGCGCAACGACGTGGTCGGCGCCCTGAAGGAATTGCACGTGCCGCTGATACGCTGGCCGGGCGGCTGCTTTGCCGACGAATACCACTGGCGCGACGGCATAGGCCCGCGCGACAAGCGCCCTGTCAAGGTCAACACCAACTGGGGTGGCGTCCCCGAGAACAATGCGGTCGGCACCCACGAGTTCTTCGACCTTGCGGAACAGGTCGGCGCCGACACCTATGTCAACGGCAACCTGGGCACCGGCACGGCGCAGGAAATGTCGGAGTGGGTCGAGTACATGACCTCGGACAGCAAGTCCACCCTGGCCGAGCTGCGCCGCAAGAATGGCCGCGACAAACCGTTCAAGGTCGATTACTTCGCCATTGGTAACGAGGCCTGGGGCTGCGGCGGCAATATGAGTCCGCAGCACTACGTCGATTTGTACAAGAACTACGAAACCTTCCTGCGCGCGCCCAAGCAATACCGTCCCAAGATGATTGCCAGCGGCGGCAACGGCGGCGACAGCAGCTGGACCACGCTGCTGAGCAAGGAACTCAAGAAGCAGACCACCGGCATTACCTTCCACTACTACACTCTCCCCACCGGCAAGTGGGACGTAAAGGGCGCCGCTGTCGGCTTCCCTGAGCAGGAGTGGATGTCCACCCTGGCCAACACCCTGGTGATGGACCAGTACATCAAGCGCAACACGGCGGAGATGGACAAGTATGACCCGGAAAAGAAGCTGGGCTTCCTGGTGGACGAGTGGGGCACCTGGTACGACGTGGAGAAAGGCACCAACCCCGGCTTCCTGTTCCAGCAGAACACCCTGCGCGACGCGGTGGTGGCGGCGCTGAACTTCAACATCTTCCATGAGCATGCCGACCGGGTGCGCATGACCAATATCGCGCAGATGGTCAATGTGCTGCAGGCCATGATCATCACCGACAAGGACAAGATGGTGCTGACGCCGACCTACTATGCCTACCAGATGTACGTGCCGTTCCAGGATGCGACCTCGCTGCCGCTGACCCTGGAAAACAACGCCAGGTATGAACTGGACGGCAAGAGCATCCCCGAGGTGAGCGCTTCGGCCGCGCGCGCCAAGGATGGCAAGCTGTATGTGGCGCTGGTGAACACCAATCCCAACCGCTCCGCCAGCGTGGCGCTGAACGTGGCCGGCCAGGAGCTGAAATCGGCCAAGGGCAGCGTGCTGACCGCCGCCACCATGGATGCGCACAACACCTTCAAGGAGCCCAAGGCGATCAAGCCGGCGCCGTTCAGCGCCGAGGCGGCCGGCGGCAAGCTGTCGGTCACCATCCCGGCCAAGGCCGTGGTCGTCGTCGTCGTGGAGTAAAGCGCATGAAAACCAGCATGAATCGACGCCTTGTCCTGAAGGCAGGGGCAGGTGCGGCCATCGCGGGCGGTTTGCCCATGTTCCTGACGGCTTGCGGCGGTGGCGGCGGTGGCTCCACCGCCAGCACCGGCACCGGTACGACCACGACCACGCCCACCACACCGACCACGCCAACCACCAGCATCAGCTTCGTCAACGCCTCGGTGCACGACCCGTCCGTGATCAAGGTGGACAGTACCTACTACGTGTTCGGCTCGCACCTGGCGGCGGCCAAGACCACCGACCTGATGAACTGGACCAAGATCGCCGACGGCGTCACGGCCACCAATCCGCTGTTCAGCAACGTGGTGACGGCGCTGGCCGACACCTTCGCCTGGGCCCAGGTCACCGACCTGTGGGCGCCGGACGTGACCAGGCTCGATGACGGCAAGTTCTACATATACTACTGCGCCTGCAAGGGCGACTCGCCGCGCTCGGCGCTGGGCGTGGCGGTGGCCGACAAGGTCGAGGGCCCCTACGTCAACAAGAAGATCCTGCTCAAGTCCGGCATGTGGAACGAGATCAGCGAAGATGGCAAGACCGTCTACGACGCGCTGACCATGCCCAATGTGGTGGACCCCAACGTGTTCCGCGACGCGAACAACAAGCTGTGGATGATGTACGGCTCCTACTCGGGCGGCATCTTCATCCTGGAGATGGACCCGGCCACCGGCTACCAGAAGGCGGGGCAGGGTTACGGCAAGCGCATCACGGGCGGCAACCATGCGCGCATCGAGGGTTCCTATGTGCTGTACAGCCCAGCCACCAAGTACTACTACCTGTTCCTGTCCTTCGGCGGCCTGGATTCCACCGGCGGCTACAACATGCGTGTGGCGCGCTCGCTGAACCCCGATGGCCCCTATCTGGACGCCAAGGGCAACGACATGGCAAACGCCAAGGCCAATGCCGCGCTGCCGCTGTGGGACGACGCCAGCATTGCGCCGTACGGCCAGAAGATCATGGGCAACTACCAGTGGGCGCTGACGTCCTCGGAAACCGGCACCGCGGTCGGCTATGTCTCGCCCGGCCACAACTCGGCCTATTACGACGCCAGCACCGGCAAGTACTTCCTGATCTTCCACACCCGCTTTCCCAACCAGGGCGAAACCCACGAACTGCGCGTGCACGAATTCTTCCTCAACGAGGATGGCTGGATCGTGGTGGCGCCGTTCCGCTACGCACCTTTGAGCCTGAACGCGACCACCTTGTCGTCCGAGGTGACGGCCGCCGACGTGGCGGGCAGTTACAAGATGGTCAATCACGGCAAGGATATATCGACTACCATCAAGACTTCGTCGGCCATCACGCTGGCGGCGGACGGCACGGTGTCAGGCGCGGTGGCGGGCACCTGGAAGCACAACGGCAGCAACAGGATTACCCTGACGCTGGGCGCGACCGGCACCTTCAAGGGCGTCCTGTCGCGCGGCTGGAATACCAATGCCAGCGCCTTCGTGGTCACCTTCACGGCGCAATCGGTGGATGGCGTGTCGATCTGGGGGGCGCGGACTGGAAGCTAAGCGCCAAGCCGTTCGCGCCCGCTGTGGATGGACGCGTGTCGCTCCCGTCGGGAGCCCATGCCGGGCATGATACTAGTTACAGAGGTTATATGAAGCACACCCTACTCGCAATGCTCCTGCTGGCCGGCGCCGCGCAGGCCAAACAGGTCAGCATCCACGATCCGGTCATGGCCAGGGAAGGCAATACCTATTACCTGTACAGCACCGGCCCCGGCATCACCTTCTACAGCTCCACCGACATGGTGAACTGGAAGCTCGAAGGCCGCGTGTTCCCCGGCCAGCCGGTGTGGGCGAAAAAGGCGGCGCCCACCTTCAACGACCATATCTGGGCGCCGGACATCCAGCACCACAACGGCAAGTACTACCTGTACTACTCGGTGTCCGGCTTTGGCAAGAACACCTCCGGCATAGGCGTCACCGTCAACAAGACGCTGGACCCGCGTTCGCCCGACTACCGCTGGGTAGACCAGGGCATGGTACTGCAGTCCATTCCCAACCGGGACGACTGGAACGCCATCGACCCCAACATCATCGAGGATGAGCAGGGCAACGGCTGGATGTCCTTCGGCTCGTTCTGGAGCGGCCTGAAACTGGTCAAGCTGAACCAGGACTGGACCGGCCTGGCCGAACCTCAGGAATGGCACGCGCTGGCGCGCCGCCCCGGCGCCGCGTCCAAGCCGGGCGAGGACGCCGGCCCCGAGGAAATCGAGGCGCCCTTCATCTTCCGCAAGAACGGCTATTACTACCTGTTCGCCTCCTGGGGGCTGTGCTGCAAAAAAGAGAAGAGCACCTACCGCGTCGTCGTCGGCCGTTCCAGGGCGGTGGCCGGTCCCTACCTGGACAAGGATGGCAAGGACATGATGAAAGGCGGCGGCACGCTGCTGATCGCCGGCGACAAGGACTGGCAGGGCCTGGGCCACAACAGCGCCTACACCTTCGACGGCAAGGACTACCTGGTGCTGCATGCCTATGAAACGGCGGACAACTACCTGCAGAAGCTGAAGATACTGGAGATGAAATGGGACAAGGACAATTGGCCAAGCGTCGATCCGCGCGACCTGAACAAGTACCAGAGCAATCAACTGCCCGCAAAGTGATGCGCGCCGCCCTGGCCGCGCTGCTGCTGTCGGCAGGCCTGGGAGGCACGTTGCAGGCCGCGCCGCTGCAGCTGTTCCAGCTGCAGGACGTGCGCCTCACACCGGGTCCCTTCCTGGAAGCGCAGCAGACCGACCTGCACTACATGATGGCCATGGACCCGGACAGGCTGCTGGCGCCTTTCCTGCGCGAGGCCGGCCTCACGCCCAGGGAGCCGAGCTATGGCAACTGGGAATCCAGCGGCCTGGATGGCCACATGGGCGGCCACTACCTGTCGGCGCTAGCCCTTATGTACGCTTCCACCGGCGACCAGGAAGTGCTCAAGCGCCTCAACTACTTCGTGGCCGAGCTGAAACGCTGCCAGGACAAGAATGGCAACGGCTATATCGGCGGCGTACCGAACGGCAGCGAAGCGTGGCAGAAGGTGGCGCGCGGCGAAATCAAGGCCGACAGCTTCTCCGTCAACAGCCGCTGGGTGCCCTGGTATAACCTGCACAAGGTCTATGCCGGCCTGCGCGACGCCTACCGCTACGCCGGCAACCAGGATGCACGCGCCATGCTGGTCGCGATGGCCGACTGGGCCCTCCAGCTGACATCCAGATTGACCGACGCGCAGATGCAAACCATGCTGCGCGCCGAGCATGGCGGCATGAACGAGGTGCTGGCCGACGTGGCCGAGATCACGGGCGACAAGAAATACATGGAGCTGGCGATGCGCTTCTCGCACCAGGCCATCCTGCAGCCGCTGGAGGAGGGCAGGGACAAGCTCACCGGCCTGCATGCCAACACGCAAATCCCCAAGGTCATCGGCTTCAAGCGCATCGGCGACCTGACCGGCCGCACGGATTGGCAGCAGGCCGCCGCCTTCTTCTGGCAGACCGTGCACGACCATCGCACCGTGGCCATAGGCGGCAACAGCGTCAAGGAGCACTTCCACGACGACAAGAACTTCGCGCCCATGGTGGAGGAAGTGGAGGGGCCGGAGACCTGCAACACCTACAATATGCTCAAGCTGACGGAGATGCTGTTCCTGGGCGACGCCAGGTCGCGCTACGGCGATTACTACGAGCGCGCGCTGTATAACCACATCCTCGGCTCGCAGCGCCCCGGGACCGGCGGCTTCGTTTACTTCACGCCCATGCGGCCCAACCATTATCGCGTGTATTCGCAGGTGGACCAGGCCATGTGGTGCTGCGTGGGTTCCGGCATCGAGAGCCACGCCAAGTACGGTGAATTCATCTACGCCCACGACAGCAATGACTTGTACGTCAACCTGTTCATTCCTTCCAAGCTGGAATGGAAGGAGCAGGGCGTGCGCCTCGCCCAGAGCACCCGTTTCCCGGACGAGGACCGGACCTCGCTGCTGATCGAGCAGCCGGGCAAGCTGCGCCAGCTCAAGCTGCGCCATCCGGAATGGGTGGCCCAAGGGGCGCTGCGCATCACCGTCAACGGCAAGCCGGTGCAGGCCGTGGCCGGCCAGGATGGCTATGTGGCCATCTCCCGCGCCTGGCGCGCCGGCGACAAGGTGGAACTACAGCTGCCCATGAAGACCCGCCTGGAGCAGATGCCGGACCAGTCCAATTACTACGCCGTGCTGCACGGCCCCATCGTCCTGGCCGCCAAGACCACTCCCTTTGCCAATGAAAAGCTCAACTACTTTGCGGACGGATCGCGCATGGGCCACATCGCCAAGGGCGAAATGTGCCCGCTGGAGGCGGCGCCCACCCTGGTCAGCGACACCAGGGCCTTCATGGACAAGTTCAAGCCGGTCAAGGGACAGCCGCTGACCTTTACCGCCCCTGATCTGGTGCGGGGGCCGGGCGCGGCCAGCATCCAGTTCATCCCCTTCTTCCGCCTGCACGACTCGCGCTACATGGTGTACTGGCCGTATGCAACACCGGACACCTATGCCGCCATGCGCGAACAGGCCGCCGCCGGCGAAGCTGAACGGCTGGCGCTGGACGCGCAAACCATAGACCAGGTGGCGCCCGGCGAGCAGCAGCCCGAGTCCGACCACTTCTTCAAGGGCGAGGGCGCTGATGCCGGCCTCAACAAGGGCCGCCACTGGCGCCATGCCTCCGGCTGGTTCAGCTATGAACTCAACGACCCGAAAGGCGAGGCCAGGACCCTGCGCCTCAGCTACTCGACCCGGGACGCGGGCCGCCGCTTCGATATCTATATCAATGAGAAATTGCTGGCGGAAGTGACGCTGGAGGCATCGGCGCCGCAGGAAATCTACACGAAAGACTATGCGATACCGCCGGGCGCGGCCAGGGACGGCAAGCTGGTAGTGCGCTTCGTGGCCCGGCCGGGCTCGATAGCGGGCGGCCTGTATGGCTTGCGTTTGCTACGCTAGTGCCGCACGATATCGAAAACGGCATCAAGACAAACAAAAATGTCATTAGCTAGATATTTATGTTTCTTTTACCATGCAGAACAGATATATAAAAATTCATTTTGGAGACTGAAATGATATCCACTCGCAGGACTTTCCTGGCCGCCGCCGTCATGGGCGCCTTTGCCGTTACCGCCCCGCAGGCCTTTGCCGCCAAGCCGCTGGTGATGGGCTTCTCCCAGGTGGGAGCGGAAAGTGAATGGCGCACCGCCAACACGAATTCCATCAAGAACGCCGCCAAGGCCGAGGGCATCACCCTCAAGTTCGCCGACGCCCAGCAGAAGCAGGAAAACCAGGTCAAGGCGCTGCGCTCCTTCATCGCCCAGCGCGTCGACGTGATCGCCTTCTCGCCCGTGGTGGAATCGGGCTGGGACACCGTGCTGCGTGAAGCGAAAGCCGCCAAGATACCGGTGATCCTGACCGACCGCGCCGTCAAGGTCAGCGACCCCTCGCTGTACGCCACCTTCATCGGTTCCGACTTCGTGGAGGAGGGCCGCCGCGCCGGCCGCTGGCTGGTGGAAAAGGCCAAGACCCTGCCGCAGCCGGTGCTCAACATCGTCGAACTGCAGGGCACCGTGGGCTCGGCCCCGGCGCTGGACCGCAAGAAGGGCTTCGATGAAGTCATCGCCGGTAATCCCAAGCTCAAGGTGATACGCTCGCAGACCGGCGACTTCACCCGCGCCAAGGGCAAGGAAGTGATGGAAGCCTTCCTCAAGGCGGAAGGCAAGAAGATCAACGTGCTGTATGCGCACAATGACGACATGGCCATCGGCGCCATCCAGGCCATCGAGGAAGCGGGCCTGAAACCGGGCAAGGATATCCTGATCATCTCCATCGACGGCGTCAAGGGCGCGTTCGAGGCCATGATCGCCGGCAAGCTCAACGTCACGGTCGAATGCAGCCCGCTGCTCGGACCCCAGCTGATGCAGCTGGCGCGCGACGTGGTGGCCGGCAAGCCGGTCGCCAAGCGCATCACCACGCAGGAAGGCGTGTTCCCGGCCGAAACCGCGGCCAAGGAATTCCCGAACCGTAAATACTGACCGAAGGCGCCATGAGCAATACTGCGCAAGCCGTTGCCGCAGCCACGGGAGCGCCTGCGCGCGCCCCGGTGCTGGAGCTGCGCGGCATCAGCAAGTCCTTCCCCGGCGTGCGCGCCCTGCATGACGTGGCGCTGCGCCTGTATCCGGGCGAGGTGCACACCCTGATGGGCCAGAACGGCGCCGGCAAGTCCACCCTGATCAAGGTGCTGACCGGGATCTACACGCCCGATGCGGGCGAGATCGTGCTGGGTGGCCGCGCCATCCATCCCACGTCCACCCAGGACGCCCAGGACCTGGGCATCAGCACCGTGTACCAGGAAGTCAACCTGTGTCCGAACCTGACGGTGTCGGAGAATATCTTCATCGGCCGCTATCCGCGCAAATTCGGCTTCATCGATTGGAAAACCATGCACCAGCGCGCCGCCGAGCTGCTGGCGCGCATGCAGATCCACATCGACGTGACCCAGCCGCTGGGCCGCTACCCGCTGGCCATCCAGCAGATGGTGGCGATTTCGCGCGCGCTCAGCGTGTCGGCCCAGGTGCTGATCCTGGACGAGCCGACCTCCAGCCTGGATGAATCGGAAGTGGCGACATTGTTCGCGGCGCTGCGCAAGCTGCGCGAGGAGGGCATGGCCATTTTGTTCGTGACCCACTTCCTGGACCAGACCTACGCCATTTCCGACCGCATCACCGTGATGCGCAACGGCGAGCGCGAAGGCGAGTACCCGGCCGCCGAGCTGTCGCGCCTGGCGCTGGTCAACAAGATGATAGGGCAGGCTGACGACGCCGCCGAACCGGGTTCGCCAGCCGGCGCCGCCGCTGGCGCGGTGCAGCGCGGCGCGCCCTTCATGCAGGCCCGGGGCCTGGGCCGCAAGGGCGCCCTGACGCCCACCGATATCGATTTCCACCACGGCGAGCTGCTGGGCCTGGCCGGCCTGCTGGGCTCCGGCCGCACCGAGACCGCGCGCCTGCTGTTCGGCGCCGACAAGGCCGACAGCGGCAGCATCAGCATCGACGGCAAGCAAACCAACTTCACCAGCCCGCGCGACGCCATCGCGGCCGGCATCGCCTTCTGCTCCGAGGACCGCAAGCTGGAAGGCGCCATCCTGGACCTGTCGGTGCGCGAAAACCTGATCCTGGCGCTGCAGGCCCGCAGCGGCATGCTGCGCGCCATTCCGCTCAAGCGCCAGCAGGCCCTGGCCCAGGAATACGTGAAGGCACTGGGCATCAAGACCGCCAGCATCGAAACGCCCATAGGCACCCTGTCCGGCGGCAACCAGCAGAAAGTGCTGCTGGCGCGCTGGCTGGTGACCGAGCCGCACTTGCTGATACTGGACGAGCCGACGCGGGGCATCGACGTGCGCGCCAAGCAGGAGATCATGGATTACGTGTCCGCGCTGTGCCGCAAGGGCTTGTCCATCCTGTTCATCTCGTCCGAGCTGCCGGAAGTGCTGCGCCTGAGCGACCGCGTGGTGGTCATGCGCGACCGCAAGGCTTGCGGCGAATACCAGCGCGGCGAGCTCGATGACACCTCGGTGCTGCACGTGATCGCGGCCGGGGAGGCGCACTGATGAACAGCCCGCTGAACCAGGCCGGCGCCGCCAGGCTGTCGGCCGCTTCCTCCGCCGTGACCGAACCACGCAAGGTCTCCATGTTTGTACGCCATCCTTTGTTCCGCCCCATCGCCGCGCTGGCCATCCTGCTGCTGGTCGACCTGATCATGGTGCCCGGCTTCTTCCACCTGGAAGTCAAGGATGGCCACCTGTACGGCGCCCTGATCGACATCGTCAACCGCGCCGCGCCGCTGATGCTGGCCGCCATCGGCATGACGCTGGTGATCGCCACGCGCGGCGTCGACATTTCGGTCGGCGCCGTGGTGGCCATCAGCGGCACCGTGGCCGCCACCCTGATAGGCGGCGACATGGTGATGAACAACGGCGTGCCGGAATATGTCAGCCACATCCCCATGAGCTACGCGCTGGCCGCCGCCATGGGCGCGGCCCTGCTGTGCGGACTGTGGAACGGCCTGCTGGTCTCCACCCTGGGCCTGCAGCCCATCGTCGCCACCCTGATCCTGATGGTGGCGGGGCGCGGCCTGGCCCAGCTGATGACGGACGGCCAGATCATCACGGTCTACTACAAGCCCTTCTTCTTCCTTGGCAGCGGCTATTTGCTGGGCCTGCCGGTGGCGCTGTTCGTGGTGGCCGCCGTATTCGCGGTGACCATGCTGTTGATGCGCAGGACGGCGCTGGGCCTGTTCATCCAGTCGGTCGGCATCAATCCGGTGGCGGCGCGGCTGGCCGGCCTGAAGACGGCGGCCCTGGTGTTCTTTGTCTACATCTTCTGCTCGGCCTGCGCCGGCCTGGCCGGCTTGATGATCACCTCCAACATCAAGAGCGCGGACGCCAACAATGCAGGCCTGCTGCTGGAACTGGACGCCATCCTGGCCGTGACCCTGGGCGGCACCTCGCTGGCCGGCGGCAAATTCTCGCTGGTGGGCAGCGTGATCGGCGCCCTCATCATCCAGACCCTGACCTACACCATTTACTCGATCGGCCTGCCGCCCGAGATCAACATGGTGGTCAAGTCGCTGGTGGTGTTCCTGGTGTGCCTGTCGCAATCGGCCGAATTCAAGACCATGTGGCGCCGGGCCTTCCCGCGCCGCGCCTGAAAGCTCTCGCATCATGACGACACTCGCGCTACGTGGCCGGGCCATCATGGCCTCGCCGTACTTCACTTCCCTGGTCACCGTGTTCCTGCTGATCGTGCTGCTGGCCGCCGGCGGCAGCGCCTATCCCGGCTTTTTGTCGGAGCAGGTGATCTTCAACCTGCTGATCGATAACGCCTTCCTGCTGGTGATCGCGGTCGGCATGAGCTTCGTGATCCTGTCCGGCGGCATCGACCTGTCGGTCGGTTCCGTGCTGGCACTGACCACCATGGTCTCGGCCTGGCTGCTGCAGACCGCGCACTGGCCACCGCTGCTGGTGATTGCCGTGGCGCTGCTGATGGGCGCCCTGTTCGGCGCCTTCATGGGCGCGCTGATCCACTACTTCAAGCTGCAGCCCTTCATCGTCACCCTGGCCGGCATGTTTTTGGCGCGCGGCCTGTGCTACCTGATCAGCATAGACTCCGTCACCATCGACAACCCCATGTTCGTGGCCATGTCGCAGACCCAGCTGCCGCTGCTGGACGGCTTTGTCTCGCCCGGCGTGGTGATTGCCGTGCTGATGCTGGCGCTGGCCATCTATGTGGCGCACTACACGCCGTTCGGCCGCGCCGTGTACGCCATCGGCGGCAACGAGCAATCGGCCCTGATGATGGGCCTGGCCGTGGGCCGCACCAAGGTGCTGATCTACGCCTTCAGCGGCTTTTGCGCCGCGCTGGCCGGGGTGCTGTTCTCTTTCTACATGCTGTCCGGCTATGGCCTGCATGCCCAGGGCACGGAACTGGACGCTATCGCGGCGGTGGTGATAGGCGGCACCCTGCTGACCGGCGGCTACGGCTATGTTGCCGGCGCCCTGTCCGGCGTGCTGGTGCTGGGCACCATACAAACCCTGATTGCCTTTGACGGCACCCTGAGCTCGTGGTGGACCAAGATCGTGATCGGCGCGCTGCTGTTCATCTTCTGCCTGGTGCAGCGCCTGCTGGCCCTCGGGGCCGGACCAAAAAAATAATGACTGCAGATCGGGAGATCCCCCATGTTGAAAAAAGCCGCGCACTACACGCTGGCCGCGATGTTCGGCGCCGCCGCCCTGGCCGCCCACGCCGCCAATCCCTTGTTCCCACACCTGTTTACGGCCGATCCCTCGGCCTATGTGGAAGGCGGCAAGGTCTACCTGTTCGTCGGCGTGGATGAAGCCACCCCGAAAAGCCCGGACTACGTGATGAACCAGTGGCGTTTGTACAGCAGCTGCGACATGAAGAACTGGAAGGACGAGGGTTCGCCGGTGCAGGCCGCCACCTTCAAGTGGGCCAAGGGCCACGCCTGGGCGGCCGACATCACCAAGCGCGACGGCAAATACTATTTCTATTCCACCGTGGATCACGCCACCATCCCCGGCCACGCCATCGGCGTCGCGGTGGCGGACAAGATAGAAGGCCCCTACGTGGATGCGCGCGGGAGCGCCCTGGTCACCAACGACATGACACGTGAAACGCCCATCACCTGGGACGATATCGACCCCGCCGTGTTCCAGGATGATGACGGCCAGGCTTATCTTTACTGGGGCAACACGGTGCTGAAGTGGGCCAAGCTCAAGCCCAACATGATCGAGTTCGATGGCCCCATCCACACCGTGGGCGTGGACCGTTTTACCGAAGCCTCCTACCTGCACAAGCATAACGGCACTTACTACCTGTCGTACTCGCGCGAGTTCCCCGAGGAGACCGCCTACATGACCGGTCCCAGCCCGACCGGCCCGTGGACATTCGGCGGCGTGATCATGAAGAAGAACCGCAAGGTCAAGACCATCCACCAGGCCATCGTAGACTTCAACGGCAAGTCCTACATCTTTTACCATAACGCGGAACTGCCCGGCGGCGGCGAATACCGCCGTTCGGTGGCGGTGGAGGAGCTGCACTACAATGCCGACGGCTCCATTGCCTTCGTGCCGCAGACCAGGGAAGGTCCGGCGGCCAACCCCAGCGCAGCCTGCGCGGCCGCCAAGTAAGGTGTCAAATCGATATCGAAATGCGTAATTAGAGCGCGACTTCGATATCGATGATGATATCATTCCTCCCATGGAAACTAACCCGAACTGGTTCCTCCGTGCGCGCCTGAAGACGCGCCAGCTGCTGCTGCTGATCGCGCTGGACGAGCAGCGCAACATCCACCGCGCCGCCGAGGAACTGCACATGACGCAGCCGGCCGCGTCCAAGCAGCTCAAGGACCTCGAAGAAATGCTGGACGTGCAGCTGTTCGAGCGCCTGCCGCGCGGCATGGAACCGACCATCTACGGCGAGACCATGATACGCCACGCGCGCATGGCCCTGACCAGCCTGTCCCTGGCGCACGAGGACATCGTCGCCATCAAGTCCGGCCTGACGGGCCAGGTCGATATCGGCTCCATCATGACGCCCGGCATAGCGCTGCTGCCGCGCGCCATCACCAAGATCAAGCAGACCTCGCCGCGCCTGCGCATAGGCGTGGAAATGGAGCAGAGTAATATCCTGCTGGAGCAGCTGCAGCGCGGCCGCCTGGACTTCATGATAGGCCGCATCCCGGAGCGCCAGAGCGCGGCGGGGCTGAGCTACGAGGAGCTGAGCGACGAACCGGCCTGCGCCGTGGTGCGCACCGGCCATCCGCTGATGGGCGCGCGCAACCTGCAGTTGAAGGATATCGCCGGCCAGCCGTGGATATTGCCGCCGCAAGGCTCCATCCTGCGCGCGCGCTGCGAGCTGATGTTCCGCCGCGCCGGGCTGGAAGTGCCGGTCAACGTGATCGACACCACCGCCATGCTGCTGATCGTGCCGCTGCTGCAGGAAACCGACGCGCTCAACGTGATGCCGATCGCGGTGGCGCGCTATTACGAGTCACGCGGGGTGCTGAGCATCCTGCCTATCGAGCTGCCGTGCCGCATGGACGCCTTCGGCATCATCACGGTGGATGGCCATTTGCTGTCGCCCGGCGCCCGGCTGCTGCTGGACACCGTGCGCCAGGTGGCGCGAGAGCTGTATTGATTCATTCGGCTGCCGCCATTGCGCGGCAGCTGCGTTCGCAGGCCTCGCAGGCGCGCACGCATTCTTCCATGCCATCGAGCTCGCGGCAGCTGTAGGCGCAGGCGTGGCAGGCTTCCGCGCACAGCGCGCACAGGCGGCGCGCGAACGGCGAGCCGTGCAGCTGCAAATCGGCCGAGGCCTGGCACAGCAGGGCGCAATCCATCATCAGGCGCAAGTGCGTGTGTTCCACATGCGCTCCGCCCATTTTCAGGCAGTGGGTCATGGCCATTTGCAAACAGGCCTGATGGCAATTGGTGCAGGCGTCTATGCAGTCCTGCATGTCGGGAGTGCGGTCCATGGCATATCCTTTCGTGTAGGTGTCGCTGCCATGGTGAGGGACGCGTTCACGCACGTCTGTGCGGCATGCCTCTTACCAGGGGGACGCGCCGGATCGGCATGCTGCGCGAGGGCCAGCAGGCATGAAACAGGCCCCGTCTGGCGGCCAGACCGGCGCGCCGGCACCTTATTTGTTGCCCGCGCCATCGGTCTCTGGCACCATCCCCTTCATCTTTAACGGAGATGCCATGCGTAAAAGCGGTTGGATGGTGTGGGGCAAGCGCGTCCTTTGGACGTTGCTGGGATTCATGGTGCTGGCGGTGCTGGGCGCATGGCTGTATTTGCGCGCCAGCCTGGCCCAGCTGGACGGCCAGATCACGGCGCCGGGCCTGGACACCGGGGCCAGCGTGGCGCGCGATGGCCATGGCGTGCCGCTGATCAGCGGCGGCAGCCGGGCCGACGTGGCCTACGCCACCGGCTATGTGCACGCCCAGGACCGCTTCTTCCAGATGGACTTGCTGCGCCGCGTGGCGGCCGGCGAATTGTCCGAGATGTTTGGCGCCCGTGCGCTGGAAGTCGACAAGGCGCACCGCATGCACCGCTTCCGCGCCCGCGCCGAGGCGGCCATCGCCGCGCTGCCGGCCGCCGACCGCGCACTGCTGCAGCGCTATGCGGACGGCGTCAACGCCGGCCTGCAGGCGCTGGCCGCCAGGCCGTTTGAATATGTGCTGTCGGGCAGTACCCCACGCCCGTGGGCGCCGTCCGATTCCATGCTGGTGATCTGGGCCATGTACTTTGACTTGCAGGGCAACCTGGAAAGCCGCGAACTGGCGCGTGGCTGGCTGCGGGAACACGCCACCGCGGAGCAGCGCGCCTTCCTGGCGCCGGAAATCACGCGCTGGGATGCGCCCCTGGACTTGGCGCCCGGCGCGCCCGCCGTGGCGGCCGGACAGGAGGCGCCGCTGCCCGCCAGCGCGCCTTCGTGGTGGGGCTTGCCGCCTCCGGCGGGCACACCGGCCGCCAAGCCGGCCCTGGCTGCCGCCATGGGCGGGGCCATGGCCGAATACCAGCACATGGTCGGCAGTAACAACTGGGCGGTGGCCGGCAGCCGCAGCAAGGATGGCCGCGCCATCGTGGCCGACGACATGCACCTGGGGATTTCGCTGCCGGTGATCTGGTACCGGGCCGCGCTGCAATTCCCGGACGGGAAGGGCGGTCAGCGCCGCGTGGTGGGCGTGACCCTGCCCGGCGCGCCGGTGGTGGTGGTCGGCAGCAATGGCCACGTGGCCTGGGGCTATACCAACAGCTACGGCGACTACCTGGACCTGGTGGCGCTGGACACCGACGCCGCCAGGCCCGGCCAGTTCCGGACCCAGGCCGGCTGGGAGACGCCGGTACGGCATGAGGAAACCATCCTGGTGAAGGGCGCCCCGGCCGAGAAGCTGGTGGTGCGCGAGACCTCGCTCGGTCCCATCCGCGCAGCGCTGGGCCGCAGCTATGCCGTGCACTGGACCGCGCACCTGCCGGGCGCCGTCAACGTCAATATCCGCAAGCTGGAGGATGCCGATACCCTGGACGAGGCGCTGGCGATCGCGCCCACCATGGGCATCCCGGCCCAGAACTTCGTGGCCGGCGACGACCAGGGCAATATCGGCTGGACCATCGCCGGCCCCTTGCCGCGCCGTGGCGCCACCGGCATCGCCACCACCTATCCGCTCCAGGCCGGCGACCAGGCCGGGCAGTGGCAGGGCTGGCTGGCGCCGGCCGAGTACCCGCGCGTGGTCAATCCGGCCTCTGGCCAGCTGGCCACGGCCAACAGCCGCCAGCTGGCGGGCGCCGGGGCTGAGCTGATCGGCGACGGCGGCTACGATTTGGGTGCGCGTACCCACCAGGTGCGCGACGGGCTGACCGCGCTGGGCCGCAGGACCGATGTGCAGAGCGTCTACGCCATCGGCCTGGACGACCGCGCCATCTTCCTGTCCGGCTGGCGCGAGCGGGCCATTGCCGCGCTGGACGCCCAGGCCGTGGCCGGCAACGCCCAGCGCGCCGAGGCGCTGCGCCTGCTGCAAACCAGCTGGAGCGGGCGCGCCAGCGTGGAGTCGGTCGGCTACCGCATCGCGCGCGGCTATATGTACGCCGTGTATGAGATCCTGTTCGAGAACGCCAACGCGGAGCTGGCCAGGATCGATCCCAAGGCCAGCTTCGCCAGCATCACGGCGCGCTGGCCGGAGGTGGTGGCGCGGTTGCTGGAGCAGCAGCCGCCCGGTTGGCTGCCTTCCCGCTACAAGAGCTGGCATGAGCTGCAGCTGGCGGCCGTCGACCGCGTGATCGCCGACCTGACCCGTGACAAGCAGCCGCTGTCGGCCGCCACCTGGGGACAGCGCAATACGGCCACCAGCGCCCATCCGTTCGCCTCGGCCATACCGCTGCTGGGCAGCTGGCTGCGGGTGCGTCCCGACCAGCTGCCGGGCGACGCCCACATGCCGCGCGTGTCCGGCCCCAGCTTCGGCCAGTCGGAGCGCCTGGCGGTGTCGCCGGGCCGCGAGGAGGAGGGCATCTTCAACATGCCGGGCGGGCAGAGCGGACATCCGCTGTCGCCGTACTTCCTGGACGGGCGCAGCGCCTGGTTGGAGGGGCGGCCCACGCAGCTGCTGCCGCAGCCGGCCCAGCACAAGCTGATCTTCGTGAAGTAGTCAGGCCGCCTGCCGGCGCGCCGGGGCGGCGTCCAGCTGCTGCGGGGCCGCCATGCGGCCCAGGCCGAAGAGAGGGCGCAGCAGCGCGATGCGGCGCACGATCTCGAAGCCGGCAAAGCTCAGCACCAGGGTCAGTATCACCAGCACCATGCCTTCGGTGAAGGGCGCCAGCCCGACCGGCTTGAGCCAGTGCGCCATGCTGACGATCAGGGTCTGGTGCAGGATATAGACCGGGAACACGGCCTGGGTCAGGTAGCGCCGCTGGTTGCTGTCGAAGTTCAGGTGGCGCCGCCCGAAGCCGCACAGGGCCATGATGGGCGCCCACTGGTCGCAGCAATAGGCGAGCCGCCACAGGGGGCGCCACAGCCGTACCTGGGCTTCGCTCAGCACACCCTCCGGCAGCGTATTGACGATAACGACGACGGCCCAGGCGCCCAGCCACAGGGCCAGCGCCAGCCAGCGCTGCCGCTCCATCTCCTGCCAGATGCGCGGCTGGGTGGCGATCAGGGCGCCCAGCAGGAACAGGAACAGGTACAGGGCGTGGTTGTACCAGTCCCAGGTGAGGTTGTGGGTGGAGGGGAAGCTGTCGGCCAGCAGCATGCGGGCCGCCCACAGCACGGCCACCGGCAGCGCGGCCAGTTTCCAGCCCGTCAGCCATGCACCCATGCGGTCCGGCACGCGCTGCACGGCGCCGCCGGCCAGCACCGCCAGTCCGCCCAGCACCATGGTGTAGACCCACAGGTAGGCCACGAACCACAGGTGGTTCCAGGTCGGCAGCTCCAGGCAGTCATTGCCCCGACAAAAGCCATGGTAGGCCTGCAGGTAGAGGCGCATGAAGTCGCCGTAACTGCCCTGGTAGGCGATCTTTTCCACCACTTCGAAGTAGGGCTGGGGCGGCACGATCACCAGCATGCCGAACACCAGCGGCAGCAGCAAGCGCCAGCTGCGCTGGCCAAGGAAGCTGCGCACCGGCGTGCGGGTCAGCATCCAGGCCGAGGCCACGCCCGAGATCAGGAACAGCAATCCCAGGCGCCAGGGTGAGGACAGCATCATCAGCGGCTCGATCTGGCCGCTGGCGTGGGGGCTTTTGACGTGCCAGTCCCAGCTCACGTAATACATGCCGGTATGGTAGAACACCAGAATGATGAAGGCGTAAATGCGTATCCAGTCGAGGAAGTAGAGGCGCTGCGTGGAGGGCGTCATGGCGTTGTCCGCTGTGGTTGATCCGATAACGCCAGCCTAAGCGCGACCCTGTCAGTTGCCCAGCATTATGGGGCGAAATGGGATGTGGCAGGGGCAAGACGGGAATCAAATAAAAACTGCACGAAAAATTGCTTTTATAATAAGATAAGTGCTCATTAAACAAAATTAGGGATTTATAATGAAATGGAATAAAGCTCTTGCGGGCCTGTCTTTCCTGGCGTTGTCGGCTGCTGCGCATGCCGAGGTACTGCAATACAACTTCACTGGCCATGCCATTTACGCTCAACTGGGGCGATGATCAACGCAACTACATCGTCTATGTGGGGCGCCTGGACAGCGTCGCCCTGGCCGTCCCGGAACCGGAGACCTGCGCCATGCTGGGCGCCGGCCTGCTGCTGATTGGCGCAGCACAGCGACGTAAGCGCAAGCCCTCCTGATACGCACCATCTCCACCCAATACGCAGCCTGTGCTGCGGTTCTTTTATGGACAGTGCAGGGCGGCACGTGCTGGTGGCCGAAGCGAAACGGCTGCCGCGCGCGCTTGGCGATCCGCTACAGAAAAATTTTTTTCTGGTTAAAATCTTTCTTCAATTAACAACATTGGGGGCGGCCATGTGTAAAAACGGGTACTTGCGGAAACTGTCGTTGCTGGCCTTGTTGCCACTCTCCATGGCGGGCCATGCCGAGGTGTTGCAATACAACTTTGTATCGCATGCGACGTCCGTCGAATATTGGGACCGGAACGGTCCTACCTCCGCAGCGAATATGCCAGCAGGCGCGCCGGTCTCGACTCTTCTATCCAATTCCACCATCGTCGGTTCATTTTTTGTCGATACCAGTGAAGTGCCCACTTTTACCTCCAATGAGAACGTCAGCTTCGCGGCCTATAGCAGCAGCGTACATCTGGTTTTCGCGAACAGTGGGGGGTATCGCTTTGATGACAACCTGGCGCCAGGCTCTTCTCCTGCGGGCCTGAGCGTGATTGACGGCCATGTGTCATGGGCTGGTGACGGCCTGGGAGTGTCCGCAACCCATGCCTACGATGCCACCACCACGGCCACTGCGGAACTTTTCCTCAGTGGTGATGCGGGCGTCTTCGCCGACACGAGTTTGCCGAGGTTTTTACCGCCGGACCGGTTCACTGGTTCATTCAATCTGACCTGGCGGGATGGTAACTATAATGCGGTCTATTTTTACACCACGGTCGATAGCGTGACCTTGGCAGTGCCCGAGCCAGCAACGTATTCCATGCTGGGGGGCGGGCTGCTCCTGTTAGGCGCGGTGCGCAGCCGCAGACGCAAGGCGTTTTGACCAGGCCCACGGAAATGGGGCCGACGCGCATGCCTTGCCGTCGATGACGGCTTGCGTGGTGCCGCGCACGTAGACTTCGCTCTGGAAAGTGACGCTTCGTGCGCCGCATGGTATAAGCAATATGTACAATGCGACAACACGCTACTATAAGGAGAAAATCTTGCGTAACCACTTGATGAAACTGAGCGCCGCGTGCGCCGCCATGCTGCTTGCCGCAGGTTGCCAGACCATGGGCGCCAAGCCCGATGACAATGAACCGCAGCCGCCATCCAACCCGGCCTTCGCGGGGGAAATGAACAAGTTCAATGCCCAGTTCCCCAACGAGCAGGCCAGCAAGTACGAGGAAATCTCGATCAACTACAACAACGCCAACAAGCTCGATGAAAAAGGCGATTGCCACGGCCTGTCCAAGTACCCGGTGATCGTGGTGCTGGTGCTCGATGCCCAGGGCAAGGTCACCAGTTCCACCGCCGACGTGCAGAACAAGAAAGCCGAGTGCTTCCAGAAGGCCTATGCCACGGCGCAGTTCCCGGCGCCGCCGTTTGCTCCCTACCGCAAGCCTATCCGCCTGAAATAAGCCGGTCCGGTCGCCTTCTCAGGCGATCGGCCGCGCGCCTGCGCCGGTACGGGGCCGCGCGTGCGCAGGCGTTCCGGCCGCCGGCTCATTTCTCACCAGCCGGCCGAAGCGCCATCCTCGATCAATTTCATGACCGCGCGCCCTGCAAGGCTGAGATGGCCGTGGCGCGACATGGCCAGGGCGATATGGCGCGACAAGTCCGGCTCCACCACCCGCGCCGCCTGCAGGCGCAAGTCAACGTGGGCCCCTGCGATCGCATACGGGCCCAGTAGCGCATAAATTCCTCCATCGCTGACGATCCTCGTTTGCAGGGCCAGCGAATCGGCTTCGGCCGCCACATCCAGCACGATGCCGCGCTCGGCGGCAAGCTGGTCGAGCCTGTCGCGCCAGGAATTGGGGCGGCAGAACAGCACCAGCGGCAGCCGGTCCAGGACCTCGAAGCGTACGGTCTCGGCGCGCGTCAGCGGATCGCCCGCCGGTCCCACCAGGAAGGTGGGCACGCGCGACAAATAAATGTCGCCGTGGTTGGGTGTCGGGCTGTGCCGGTAGAGGATGGCCAGATCGACGTCGCCGTTATCCAGCCAGGTTTCAAGCTGCGAGCCCTGTCCCTCCCGCACGACCAGCTGTATCAGTGGATAGCGCTGCTTCAATTGATGGTAGAGCGCGCTGACCAGGGGGTGGGCGGTCGACGGCAAGATGCCCATGCGCACCGTGCCGACCGGGGTGCCGGCCGTGGCCTGGATATCGTTGGCCAATTGCTCGGTCTGGGTGATCCAGTTGCGGATGAGCGGCGCGATGCGGCGCCCCAGTTCCGTCAGCACCACGCCGCGCCCGTTGCGCTGGAACAGGCGGGCGCCACACACGCGTTCCAGTTCCCCGATGCGGCGGCTGATATGCGGCTGCGTGGTCTCATGCGCGGCGGCGGCCTTGGTCAAGCTGCCGAGCTCACTGACATCGATAAACAGTTTCCATGCTGCGTAATCCACCGCCCCTCCGTTATGCCTGTTCTGAATAGCTGAAATGTCGGAACGCTATCTTCTCGCATATCGTAGCATGTCCTACACTCGTCGGTAACTCTGGTTCAGCCAGCCCATCGAGAACAAAGGAGACCTGCCATGAAGTTAGTCGCATATGAACATAACGGGACCGCCGCCTATGGCGTCCTGACCGGAACCCAGATCATCGTGCCGGATGCCGCCACGCTGGCGCGCTATCCTGACATCCGCGCCGTGCTCGACGCCCAGGCCTTGCCGGAACTGGCCGCCGCGGTGGCCGGCAAGCCCGCCACGCTGGCGTTGGCCGACGTGCAGCTGTTGCCGCCGGTGGGCAATCCGCGCAAGATCTTTTGCGTCGGCCTCAATTACAAATCCCACGTGGCCGAGACCAAGCGGCCGGACGCGGCCCATCCCTCGATCTTCGTGCGCTTCGCCGACACGCTGACCGCCGACGGCGCGCCGATGCGCTTCCCCGGCGGCAAATCGAAGATGTTCGACTACGAGGGCGAGCTGGCGGTGGTGATCGGCAAGGGCGGCACCGACATCGCCGAAGCCGACGCGTTCGCGCACATCGCCGGCTACGCCTGCTTCAACGACGGCACCGTGCGCGACTGGCAGCGCCATACCCACCAGTGGACCCCGGGCAAGAACTTCGCCGATACCGGCGTGTTCGGCCCGGCGCTGGTCACGGCGGACGAGATTGCCGACATCACCCAGTCGCAACTGACGACGCGCCTCAACGGCGAGATCGTCCAGCAGGCGCCGATTTCCGACCTGATTTTCACGCTGCCCGTCATCATCGCCTATCTGTCGAGCTTTACCGCACTCAATCCGGGCGACATCATCGCCACCGGCACGCCGGGCGGGGTCGGCGACCGGCGCGATCCGCCCGCCTACATGAAGCATGGCGACATCGTCGAGGTGGAAATCAGCGGTGTCGGCCATCTGCGCAACACCGTGCAAGTCATCTAATGCCTATCAATCGGAGACTTCCCATGACCCGCCCAAGCACTCCCGGCAAACGCAGCGCCGGCCACCTCCGCATCGCCGTCGACATCGGCGGCACTTTCACCGATCTGGCGATCCTGAACGAACAAACCGGCGAACTGTCCTTCGGCAAGGCCCTGTCGACGCACGGCCAGCTGGTGGACGGCATCCAGAACACCCTGGACAATGCCGGCGCCCACGTCGAAGACGGCGGCCTGTTCCTGCACGGCTCGACCATCGCCATCAACACCCTGCTCGAACGCAACGGCGCCAAGACCGCGCTGCTGATCACCCAGGGCTTCCGCGACATTTACGAGATCGGCCGCGTCAACCGTCCCGACGCCTACAACCTGTTCTTCTCCAAGCACGAGCCGCTGATACGCCGTTCGCTGCGCTACGAAGTGCCCGAGCGCCTGCTGGCCGACGGCACCGTCCACGTGCCGCTGGACGAGGAGCGCGTGCGCGAGCTGGCGCGTGAACTCAAGGCCGAGGGCGTCGACGCCGTCGCCATCCTGCTGCTGCATTCCTACCGCAACGCGGCCCACGAGATCCGGGTGCGCGAGATCGTGCGCGAAGAGCTGCCTGGCGTGTTCGTCACCGCCTCGCACGAGCTGTCGCAGGAGTACCGCGAGTTCGAGCGCGTCTCCACCGTGGCGGCCAACGCCTACGTCGGCCCTCGCGTGTCCGATTACCTGGGCCAGTTGGAAACCCACCTGACCGAGCAGGGATTCCCGGGCGACTTCTACGCCGTGCAATCGACCGGCGGCCTGTTCCCGCTCGATCACGCCCGCCGCGAATGCGTGCGCATGCTCGAATCCGGCCCGGCGGCTGGGGTGATCGGCGCCCAGGCCATCTGCGCCCAGCTCGGCTTGGGCGACGCCATCGCCTTCGATATGGGCGGCACCACCGCCAAGGCCGGCGTGATCAGCGAGGGCAAGCCTCTCACCAGCAGCAGCGCCCTGATCGGCGGCTACGAAAAGGCCTTGCCGATCCAGATCCCGATGATCGACATCTTCGAAGTGGGTACCGGCGGCGGCAGTATCGCCCGCCTGGAGGTGGGCAATGCGCTGCGCGTCGGCCCGCAGAGCGCCGGTTCCAACCCCGGTCCGGTATGTTACCGCCGCGGCGGCGCCGAACCGACCGTCACCGACGCCAACCTGCTGCTCGGCCGCCTGGACGAGAACAACTTCCTCGGCGGCGAGATGCTGCTCGATAAGCAGGCCGCGCATGCGGCCATGGTGGAACGCATCGCCAATCCGCTGGACCTCGATCCGATCAAGGCCGCCGACGGTATCCTGCGCATTGCCGTGACGTCGATGTCGCACGCGGTCAAGGCAGTCACCACCGAACGCGGACTCGACGCCGGCGCCTTCACGATGGTGGTCTACGGCGGCGCCGGTCCGCTGCACGCGTCGGCGATCGCCCGCGAACTGGGCATCCGCAAGGTGCTCATTCCGTATGCGCCCGGCTATTTCTCCGCCTACGGCATGCTGTTCTCCGATCTGCGCTACGACTATGTGCGCTCGGTGTTCCGCAAGCTCGACGACGTATCGTTCGAGGAAATCGAGGCGATTTACGCCGAGATGGAGGAAGAGGGCCGTGCCGCGCTGGCGCAGTCGGCCGTCACGCCGGAGTCCATCGTCATCGAACGCGCCGCCGACATGCGCTATGTCGGCCAGGAGCACGCGGTGGCGGTCGACCTGGAAACCGAATACTTCGCGCGCCAGGACCGCGCCGCCATCAAGCAGCGTTTCGACGCGGTCCACGCGGTGCGCTACGGCACCTCGGCGCCGGCCGAACCGGCCGACCTGGTCAGCCTGCGGGTGACGGTGCTGGGCGTGATGCGCAAGCCGCCGCGCCACGCGGTGGAGGAGGGCAGCGCGACACCGCCGGCCGAAGCGCTGCGCGCCAGCAAACCGGTGTACTTCCGTTCGGCCCAGGGCTTTGTAGCCGCCAACGTCTACAAACGCCATCTGCTACGCAGCGGCAACCGGATCGACGGTCCGGCGCTGGTTGAGGAACATGCCTCGACCACGGTCATCCAGCCCGGCGACTCGGCACTGGTCGACGCCTGCGGCAACCTGCAAATTTCCATCGGGAGCGAACTGCAATGAACGGACCACAATCGGTTGACGCCGTTACCGTCGAAATCATCCGCAACGGCCTGATCGCCGTGACGGAGGAAATGAAGTCCAACCTGACCCGCACCGCCTACAACCTGATCATCTACGAGGCGCTCGACTTCACGGTCGGCCTGTTCACCGTCGAGGGTGATTCGATCTCGATCGGGCTGGGCCTGCCGATGTTCATCCGCGGCATGAGCGAAACGGTCAAGGCCAAGATCCGCCACTTCGGCCTGGAGAACATCGAACCGGGCGATATCCTGGTCACCAACGATGCCTACACCACCGGCAGCCACCTGAACCACTTCACCTTCACCATGCCGGTGTTCCATGAAGATCAGCTGATCGGCTTTACCTGCTGCATGGCGCACTGGCTCGACGTCGGCGGCACGCTGGGCCAGATCACCACCGACATCTACTCGGAAGGCATCCAGATCCCCATCGTCAAGTACCGCAAGCGCGGCGTCGTCAACCAGGACCTGGTCGACATCATCGCCATGAACGTGCGCCTGTCCGAGCGCGCCATGGGCGACCTGCGCGCCCAGATCACCGCCATCACCACCGGCGAGCGCCGCTTCCTGGAACTGGTGCGGCGTTACAGCTGGCCGGCGGTGAAGGGCGCGGTGGCGCAGATCATGGACCATTCGGAAGCGCTGGCGCGCGCCAACACGCTGACCATCCCGGATGGCGTGTACGAAGCGGAGTCGTTCATGGACGACGACGGCCTGGAAGTGGGCAAGCGCATTCCTATCCGCGTCAAGGTGACCGTCAGCGGCGACGAGATGACGGTGGACTTCACCGACGTCGCCAAGCAGGTGCGCGGCTTCTACAATTCCGGCTTCACCACCGGCATCGCCTGCGCGCAGGTGGCCTACAAATGCCTGACCACGCCGACCGACTATCCGGTCAACGACGGCAGCTTCCGCCCGCTCAAGGTCATCATGCCCATGGGTACGGTGATCAGCGCCGAACGGCCGTTCCCGATGCGGGTCTGGATGACCTTCCCGATGACGGTGATCGACACCATCTTCAAGGCGCTGGCGCCGGCCATACCCGACCGCGCCATCGCCGGCCACCACGCCGACCTGGTGTTCCCCAACATCCACGGCATTTCGCCGGAAGACGGCCGCTTGTTCATCGTCGGTATCGGCCCGCTGGGCGGCGGCTGGGGCGCCAAGGCGCGCGAGGATGGGGTTTCGGCCACGGTCTGCATCAACGACGGCGACACCCACAACAGCCCGACCGAGCAACTCGAGGCCAAGTATCCGGTGCTGGTGGAAAGCTACCGGCTGCGCGAGGACAGCGCCGGGCCGGGCCGCCAGCGCGGCGGCCTGGGCGCCGAAATGGTGGTGCAGGCGCTCTCGCCGTTTGCCGTCACCACCCGCATCGACCGTGTCCACTGCAAGCCGTGGGGACTCGATGGCGGCCACGATGCAGCCGGCAACGGCATCGGCATCCGCCGCAACGGGGTGTGGGACGAGGAACAGCCGAACGCCAAGATCTTCAACGTCAGGCTGGCGCGCGGCGATGCCTACAAGATGCGCTCCGGCGGTGGCGGCGGCTTTGGATCGCCGGCCGAGCGCGATCCCGAACTGGTGGCGCATGATGTCCGCGAAGGCTATGTCAGCGCGGCCCAGGCGGCTGACGCCTACCGGGTGGCGCTGACGGCCGACGGCCAGGTCGATGCGGCCGCCACCGCCCGCCTGCGCGCCGGCGGCCAGGCCGCCACGGTGTAAGGCCATGGCGCCCGCCCAACCCGTTCCGGCGGTCGGCGTCGCCAGCGAACTGCTCGAGATCTGGCAACGCTTGTCCAGCCAGCACGTGGCCCTGGCGACGGGCTGCGCCTGCGGCGTCGGCGGCGTCACCCTGCGGCTGGAGGATTTCGAGCAGGACATCGCCGATTACCTGCTGGCGCAGGCTGAACGCAGCCAGCGCGCCGACGTCGTCGCGCTGCTGCGCCGCCATGGCTACGACGAGGCGGCAGGCGCCTGGCGCCTCGGCGCCTTGCTGCAGGGCTTGATCGACACTCCCGAAGCCGACGCCGGGATGGCCGATTTCATCCTGTCCCGGCTGGGCAAGACACTGCGTTCGTTCGCCAAGCTGCACGGGTGAAAGGGAAACGATATGAAGCTAGCTACTCAAAAGGCCACGTCCACGCTGCCGGTGACGGTGCTGACCGGGTTTCTCGGCAGCGGCAAGACCACCTTGCTGTCGCACATACTGCGCGATCCGGGCTACGCCCGCGCCGCCGTCATCATCAATGAGTATGGGGCCGTCGGTCTGGACCACGAGCTGCTCGAGCAGACCCGCGAAGAGCTGGTGTTGCTGGCCAACGGCTGCGTGTGCTGCACGGTGCGCGGCGACCTGCTGGCGGCCTTGAAACGCCTGCAGGCAGAGGGCGGCGCGCTTGGCGTCAACCGGGTGCTGGTCGAGACCACCGGACTGGCCGACCCGGCGCCCATACTGCACACGCTGATGTCGGACGAGACACTGCGCGGGCACTTTCATTTCGAGCGGCTGATCACCACGGTGGACGCGGTCAACGGCGGCTCCACGCTGGACCTGCACCCGGCCGCCGTCAACCAGGTGGCGCTGGCCGACCGCCTGGTGCTGACCAAGGACGACCTGGTGAGCGAGGCGCAGCGCCAGGCCTTGCTCGGGCGGCTGCAGCGGCTCAATCACGGCGCGCCGGTGAACGTGGTGCTGCATGGACGGATCGCGCCGGAACTGCTGTTCGGCGCTGCGCCGGCCGAACGTCACGGCAGCCCCGGTCACGGCGATGGACACCAGCACGAGCACGGGCACGGGCACCAGCATGGGCACCACCACGACCACGATCACGATCACGGCGTACCCCACGGCCACCACGACGACGGCATCCGTTCCTATGCGGTGGTGCTGGACGAGCCGATCTCGCGCCAGGCCTTCGAATCCTGGCTGGCCTTGATCACTTCCATGCGCGGGCCCGACCTGCTGCGCATCAAGGGCCTGGTGCAGGTGCGCGAGCACCCCGGCCAGCCGGTGCTGTTCCACGGCGTGCAGCATGTGTTCCACCCGCCGCGCGTGCTCGACGCGTGGCCCGGCGAGGACCGGCGCACCCGGCTGGTGTTCATCACCCGCGGCATCGAACTGGAGGAGATCGAGGACACGCTGTCCATCTTCGCCCACAAATAAAAAATCGCCGCGCAGACGGCGAACAACCCCATATAACGGAGACACCATGAGCATTGCATCATACCCGGCGGGACTGCAACAAAAAGAGGCCGCCGCCGCAGCGCCAGGCAGGCGCGCCGCCGGCCTGCTATTCCGCTTCGAAAATGTCCACATGAGCCGCTGGCACACCAGGGCGCGCATCGTCATGGGCACGGCCACTTTCTTCGATGCGTTCGACGCCTTGTCGCTGGCCTTCGTGCTGCCGGTGCTGATCGGGCTATGGCACATCACGCCCGGCGAGGTGGGCCTGCTGATTGCCGCCGGCTACCTGGGACAGGTGATCGGCGCCTTGTTCTTCGGCTGGCTGGCCGAGCGGATCGGGCGCGTGCGCAGCGCCGGCCTCACCATCGGCCTGATGTCGGTGATGAGCATCCTGTGCGCCTGCACCGGCAACCTGCACATGCTGTTCCTGGCGCGCTTCGTCCAGGGCATAGGCGTAGGCGGCGAGGTGCCGGTGGCCGCGACCTACATCAACGAGCTGTCGCAGACACACGGCCGCGGCCGTTTCTTCATGCTGTATGAAATGATCTTTCCGATCGGCCTGCTGGGCGCGGCCCAGATCGGCGCCTTCGTCGTCCCCCGTTACGGCTGGGAGTGCATGTTCCTGGTCGGCGGGCTGCCTGGCCTGGTGATCACGTATTTTGTCTGCCGCCTGCCGGAGTCGCCGCGCTGGCTGATCGCGCGCGGCCGCTACGACGCGGCCGAAAAGATCATCGCCGGCGCCGAAGCGGCCTCGCCGGCGCGGCACATCGACCCGGCCGACAGCGCCGCCGTCGAGCAGCGCATCGCCGCCATCATCAACACCCAGCAAAACCAGCGCAAGCGCTCCTGGAAAGAGCTGTTCTCGCCCATCTACCGCCCGCGCACGCTGGTGGTCTGGGTGCTGTGGGCGAGCGCCTATTTCATCGCCAACGGTATCAACAACTGGTTGCCCAGCCTGTATAAAACCGTGTATCACCTGCCGCTGCAGGAGGCCTTGCGCATGGCGTCGCTGTCGAATGTGCTCAGCACCTGCGCCGTCATTTGCTGCGCGCTGATCATCGATCGCGTCGGCCGGCGCCGCTGGGCCATCGGCAGTTTCTGCGTGGCCGGCATGCTGCTCGTCGGGCTGGTCGCGCTGGGCACGGAAAGCGCCACCAATGTGATGATACTGGCTTCGGGCGCCTACGCGGTGATGGGCACCACCACCGTCATGCTGTACCTGTACACCTCGGAGATTTATCCGACCCGGATGCGGGCCATCGGCACCGGATTGGCGACCTCGTGGCTGCGTGCGGCCTCGGCCGCCGCCCCGGCCATGGTGGGCGTGGTATTGGCCAAGCAGGGCATCGCCATGGTGTTCCTGGTGTTCGCCGGCGTCACCGTCGTCGGACTGGTCGCGAGCTGGCGCATGATAGAGACCAGCAACCGCTCACTCGAAGAAATTTCCCCCTGATCGTTGCCGGCCGCCATGGCGTCCGCTGTGGCGGTTTAGTAACGCTACCGATTATTCCATTGCTCTGCAGAACTGCTGCGTGTAGCCTGGACTCAAACTAAAAAAAGGAAATGTCATGGAGACAAACCGTTTATCCGTGCTGGTGGCGCTCAGCCTTGCCAGCGGCGCCGCCATGGAGGCGCAGGCCCAATCATCGATCGAGGTTTACGGCCTGGTCGGCGCCTACGCCGGGCGTATGCAACGCAGTGGCGATGCCGCTGCCGCCACCCAGGTCAACGGCGGTGGACTGACCACCTCGTTTATCGGCTTCCGCGGCAAGGAGGATCTGGGCGGCGACCTCAGGGCGGTCTATTCGCTGGAGAGCTTCTTCCGTCCCGATACCGGCGAACAAGGCCGCAGCACGGCCGATCCCTTGTTCTCCCGTAACGCCTGGGTAGGCCTGGAAGGAAACTGGGGACGCCTGAGCCTGGGACGCCAGACCAATCCTGCCTATGCGGCGATGCTGCAATTGAGTCCGTTCGGCACCTCGGTGGTGTTTTCGCCCCTGGTGCTGCAGACCTTCGTCGCCACCTACGGCAGCAACGTGCTGGGCGATACGGTCTGGAATAACGTCATCCAATACGCTACGCCCACGGTCAACGGCTTCCGCGGCACGGTGCAGTATGGCCCGGGCGAAGTGGCTGGCAAATCCGGGGTGGCCAATCTCGGCCTGCATGGCACGTATAGCAGCGGCGCTTTCGTGGCCTCGCTGTCCGCGCAGCGCTTGCGGGTCAATGTCCTGACGCCGGTGGCGGCAGAACAGAGGGTCGTGCTGGGCGGCGCCAGCTACGATTTCGGCGTGCTCCGGCTCTACGGCAACGGCTCGCGCACACTCATCGATGGCGGCCGCTCCACGCGCACTGGCGACATCGGCGTGTCGGTGCCGGTCTCGCAGGCCGGCTCGTTGATGGCGGAGATCGCCCGTTCGCGCATCGATGCGCCGCGCGTGGCAGACACCTTCCGCACCACGTCATCGTTCGGCTACGACTACCGGTTGTCGAAGCGCACCGACGTCTATGCGGTCTACTCGCGCGACAAGCGCAGCGGCGCCGCCTCGGCCGGCAGCCAGGCTATCGGTCTCAGGCATATGTTCTGACACGGCGTATCGCGGCGTATCACGGTGTATCACGGTGGTTTTCAAGTATTGAGAGGTATGTATGCGCTGGTTCTACGATTTGAAAATCGCGACCAAATTGTTTGTCGCTTTCGGCCTGGTGCTGCTGCTGACGCTGGCGATGGGCGTCAGTGCCATCTATTCGATGGGCCGCGTCAACCAGGCCAGCCGCGATCTGTCGCAGGATTGGATGCCCGGGGTAAGGGTGGCCATGAGCCTGCGCACCGACCTGGCCGAGATGCGCCGCTGGGAGCTGGCCCATTTGCTTGCCGACGACGACAAGGCGATGGCCGGCTACGAAAAGCGGATGAACGAAATCGAGGCGGGCACCAATGCCGACCGCGCCGCGTACAACAAGCTGATCTCCAGCGACGAGGAACGCACGCTGACCGCTGATTTCGACCGCGACTGGGCCACCTTCATGGCTGAACATCCGAAGATCATGGCGCTGTCGCGCCAGCACCAGAAGGCCGAGGCGCGGACCTTGCTGATCGGGCCGTCGGCCAAGGCCATGGCGGGAATTTTCGAGACGGTCAATCAGCTGGTCAAGTTCAACACCGCCGGCGGCGATGCCACCAGCGACGCCGCGGCCGTCACCTACGATAAGGCGCGCATGAGCGCGGTCGTGCTGCTGGCGCTGAACATCGGTATCGGCATCGCGTTGGCGGCCTGGATCGCCCGCGTCGTGTCGGTGCCGCTGCAACAAGCCGTCTCGCTGGCGCGTGCGGTCGCAGGCGGCGATCTGACGCCGGATATCGAAGCCAGGTCGGCGTGTGAAACCGGACAGTTGATGCAGGCGCTGCGGGAGATGACGGGCAATCTGGCCCAACTGGTAAGCCAGGTGCGCGGCAGTACCGAGACCATCGCCACCGCATCGTCGCAAATCGCCTCGGGCAACCTGGATTTGTCGTCCCGCACCGAGGAGCAGGCCAGTTCGCTGGAGGAAACGGCGTCGTCGATGGAAGAACTGACCAGCACCGTGAAACAGAACGCCGACAATGCACGCCAGGCCAACCAGCTGGCACAATCGGCGTCGGACATCGCGGCGCAGGGCGGCGACGCGGTAGCGCGGGTGGTCGAGACGATGGAGTCGATCAACGCGTCGTCGGCAAAGATCGTCGATATCATCAGCGTGATCGATGGCATCGCGTTCCAGACCAACATCCTGGCCTTGAACGCCGCGGTCGAGGCGGCGCGCGCCGGTGAGCAGGGGCGCGGTTTCGCGGTGGTGGCCAGCGAGGTGCGCACGCTGGCCCAGCGTTCGGCGGCGGCGGCCAAGGACATCAAGGCGCTCATCGGCGACTCGGTGGAAAAGGTCCGGGGCGGCTCGGAGCTGGTCAATGCGGCGGGGACCACGATGGACAAGGTGGTTGCCAGCATCACCCGCGTGACCGACATCATGCGCGAAATCACCTCGGCCAGCCTGGAACAGAGCGAAGGCATAGAGCAGGTCAACCAGGCCATCACCCAGATGGACCAGGTAACACAGCAGAACGCGGCCCTGGTCGAGCAGGCCGCCGCTGCGGCCGAATCGATGCAGGAGCAGGCGGCCCGCTTGAGCGAGATGGTGATGGTGTTCAAGCTGGGATCGACGCCGGCCGGCGCCATCCAGGTGCGGCGTGGGGAGCCGGCGGGCGCGGCGCAGTTCCGGCTGAAATAAGCCGGTCGTCCGGTCGGCATGCCGGGTGATCAGCCCGGCGGCGCGCCCGCAGCCAGTGATGCGCCGCAGGCGCGCAGGCGTTCCAGCAGCTCGGCGCGGTACTGGCGGCTGCAAGGCACGCGGGCCCCGCCGCGCAGCAGTAGTTCGGCGTCGCCTTTTTCCAGGTTGACGATGCTGTCCACCCAGTCCAGCCGCACGGCGGCGCGCCGGTGGCAGCGGGCGAAGCCTGGGCCGAGCTTGTCGAGCAGCCCGGCCAGGGTCTGGCGCATCAGCGGCGCGCCGCCGGCCGTGTGCAGGACCACATAATTGTCGGCCGTTTCTATCCACTGGATGTCCTCTACCCGCACCACGCGCGTCCTGCCGCGTTCCGGGATCAGCAGCTGGGCCGGAGGCGGCAGCAGCGGCGTCTGGAGCGCTCCCGGGGCCGCTTGCGCCGTGGTTACGCCGCCGTAGCTGCCTGGGTCCGCGTGCGCCGCGGTGGCGCCGTTGTTGCCGTCGGGGCCACAGGCGGCGGACGCCACTACCGTGGTGGGCCCTGCTGGCGGCGCCATCAGGCGTGCGCGCACGCGCGCCAGGGCGCGCGCCAGGCGCTGCTGGTCGTAGGGCTTGAGCAGGTAGTCGACCGCGTTGGCGTCAAAGGCGCGGATCGCATATTGGTCGTAAGCGGTCACGAACACCACCAGCGGCGCCGGCGCGGGCAGCGAGGCTGCCACATCGAGGCCGCTCACCTCCGGCATCTGGATATCGAGCAGCAGCAGGTCCGGCGCAAAGGCGGGCAGCTGCTCCAGCGCCTCGACGCCGTCGCGCGCCTCGCCAATGGCCGTGATGCCCGTATCCTGCTCCAGCAGGCGGCGCAGCTTGTCGCGCGCCGGGCGCTCGTCATCCACGATCATCACGCGCATGGCAGCCTCATTTCCGCCCGCACCCCGGCGGGCTGCAGTTGGATCAACTCGAAGGAGGCGGCGTCGCCATGCAGGGCTTCCAGCCGGCGCCGCAGGTTCTGCACGCCGATGCCGGAGGAGGGCGGCCGATCGCAGTCCGCCAGGCGGCCGGCGTCATCCTCCAGCCGCAGAACCAGGGCGCCGTCCTCGCGGCGGGCCGAGATGGCGATGCGGGTGGGCTGGCGGCGCCGCTCCACCGTGTGCTTGAACACGTTTTCCAGCAGCGGCTGCAGGCTCATGACCGGCACCTCGCAGGCCAGCGCTGCCGGGTCGATGTCCCACGCGATCTCCACCCGGTCGGCAAACCGTTCCGCCATCAGGGCCGCGTAGCCGCGCAGCAGCCGCAGCTCGGTCTCCAGCGCCACCTGCGGCTGGCCGCCCGCGTCCAGGGTGGCGCGCAGGACGTCGGCCAGCTGGACCAGCATGGCGTCGGCGCGCTGCACATCGCTGTGCATCAGCGACGAAATGGTGTTGAGGGCGTTGAACAGGAAATGCGGCTGGATCTGCTGGGTAAGCTGGTGCAGCCGGGTCTCGCGCAGGGCCGCGTCGGCTTGCGCCGCCAGCAGCTTTTCCTGCTGCAGGGCGTGGTAGGACAGCACGCCGAACAGGATGATGACGAAGATGGAAAAGAACACCGTCATCTTGATGTCCTCGTACAGGAATACCTCGGCCCAGCCGCCATGCGTGTAGCGCTGTCCGGCCAGCGCATACACGGCGTGGCGGATACCGAATGCCAGCGGCACGAAGGCGGCCCAGTACACCAGCAGCCAGGGCAGCTGGCGCGCGAACCAGCGCGCCGGCTGGGTCACCAGGTGGTCGTGGCGCCGCGTTGCGCGCCGCTGCAGCAACAGCAGCAGGGTGCCGACCACGGCGGAAGAACCTTCCCACAGCACCGGTTTCCACAGCTCGTGGCCCCCATCGCGCAAATAATCCTGCACGGCGGTGGCGATCATCAGCATCCAGAAGATGATCCAGGCCAGGCGTATGGCCAGCCGGCTGGCCGGCGGCAGCTGCAGGGGGGCGGCGCTCATCGGTAGCGCGCCTCGGTCAGGTCGATCTCGCGCACCAGCTTGCGCGAGATCTCATCGGACAGCCTGCCGTTGCGGGTCAGGTTGAAGATGGTGCGGCGTTCGGCCTCCAGCGCCTGCAAGCGCAGCACGCGTTCGGCGCGGTCGGTCTTGCGGTAAGTCTTGTTGTTGCCCGGCTCCTCGTCCTCGGCTTCGTTCAGGCGATGCTGGTACAGCGCGATCACACGCGCGGCCGCCTGCGGATAGACCTCGGCGTCGGGGCTGGCCGGCATGTGCTCCAGCTGCGCCTGTTCGACGGCGACGATGGCCGCGCCGGCGGCCGCGCGCCGCGCCGCATCCTCTTCCTTCTGTTCCGTGCTCTCCTCCGGGAAGTGGACCCCGTTCAGCAAGCGCGGCAGGGCGATGCTGGCCACCAGCAGCGACACCAGTATCACCGAGCAGGCCAGGAACACGGCCAGTTCGCGGGCCGGGAAGGGATGGCCGCCCGGCGTGGCCAGTGGCAACGTCAGCACGCCGGCCAGCGTGATGGTGCCGCGCGCGCCGGCCAGGGTGGTGGCCAGCAGCAGCCGTGGCTGTATCTTGTGGCGCGGCTGGCCGCGCTTCTTCTGCTTGTACACGGTCAGGCGCAGCGAGGCCCATACCCACACCATGCGCAGCGCCAGCAGGCCGAAGCAGATCACGCAGGTGTACACGGCCAGCCACCAGGGATTCATGTGGCCGCCCTGTTCGATGGAGTCGCGCGCGCCGCGGAAAATGTCGGGCAGTTGCTCGCCCAGCAGCACGAACATGATGCCGTTCAGCGCGAACTGCACCGTGTCCCAAACGGCCGAGCGCTGGATGCGGGTGGCGGCCAGCGCATGGCCGCTCAGTTCCACATAGCTCATGGCGATGCCGGCGGCGACGGCGGCCAGGATGCCGGAGGCATGCAGGCGCTCGGCCACCAGGTAGGCCCCGAACGGGATCAGCAGGTTGACCAGGATGGGCGAGCCGGCCGGCTCGCCGAAGTGGCGCGTCAGCCAGCGCTGCACCCAGGTGATGGCCATGGTAACGGCCACCCCGGCCGCGATGCCGCCGGCCGCCAGCCACAGGAAGGTGAGGGCGGCCTGGCCCAGCGAGAAGCTGCCGGTCATGGCAGCCGCCACGGCGAAGCGGAAGCACACCAGGCCGCTGGCGTCGTTCAGCAGCGATTCGCCTTCCAGGATGTGCATCAGGCGCTTGGGGATAGGCGTGCTGGCGGCGATGGAACTGACCGCCACCGGATCGGTGGGCGAGATGATGGCGGCCAGCGCGAACGCCACCGGCAGCGGCATGGCCGGTATCATCCAGTGGATCAGGAAACCGGCGCCGACCACGGTGAACACCACCAGGCCCAGCGCCAGCTCCAGGATGATGCCCTTGTCGCGCAGCAGGCCGTTTTTGGGGATGCGCCAGCCGTCCAGGAACAGCAGGGGCGGCAGGAAGGCCAGGAAGAACAGGTCCGGTTCCAGTTCCACGCCGTGCGAGGACTTGGCGGCGATCAGCGCGCCCAGCGCGATTTGAACCAGCGGCAGCGGCACCGTGAACGGGATCAGGCGCACCAGGTAGGCGCTGGCCACCACCGCCAGCAGCATCAACAACACGACTTCGATGGCATCCATTCCCGGTACGGCTCCTTGCTAGGCATCATGATAAGGATGGCTAGCTTACACTACGCGGCGGCTGGCAAAAACTTAGCCGCTGGCACTGGCGTTCCTGAAACCTTTCTGTCATAATACGGCCTTCTGCGGGAGTAGCTCAGTTGGTAGAGCGCAACCTTGCCAAGGTTGAGGTCGAGAGTTCGAGACTCTTCTCCCGCTCCAGAATTCAAAAAAGCCGTTTGGTCGAAAGACCGAGCGGCTTTTTTAATGGCGGCGAGAACTTTGCTATTCGGCCTGAGCGAGTTTGCGTGGGCGGCCACCTTTATGGCCGTTCTCGCGTGCAGCCAGGACTTTCGCTGCGCTGCGGCGACTGCCATTACGAACAGCGATCACGCTAGAAGCCAGTTCCATTAGCGGTTTGCTTGCCGAAACCAAGCCTGCAATTGACACATGCAGGTCATGCTCTTCCAGGCACAATGCACTGCCAGCCAGGCCAATCTTGATACGTTCCAGGTCGTCCAAACTCAGCCGCGCGAATTCTGCATATTTTGTTACTGGCAGTAAAATAGCCGCGTTATCGGCAAAGCTGACAGCCAGCGCCTTGAACTCGGGCAGGTAGCGTACAGCTTGGGCAGGCGGCATTTTACTGCGGTGTTTGCGCTCTTCAACGGCTTGTTCCCGTATTTCCTCCGTCACCGGTTCGTCTTTGTATTCCCGTGCGTTGACTATCTTCATAATTGAATCTCCAAGGGAGCAGGCTGACCCGCCAATTGCAGTAGAGTTCGGTTGCCCTGACCATCAAAACGCGCCGCCACAATATCCAGCGCACCTCGCCGGCGCTGCTGCGGGCTAACGACTTCTTCCGCAGCCACATCCCATTGCTGGTTCTCCAAGCAAGCCGTATTCCGGCTGACCCACCACAGTTCACGCGCCCGACGCAGTTCCCGCTTGAGCGCTTGGCGCAACTCTTCGAGCACCGCTGAACTTGGTTCTTTTTTTTTTCAGGAGTGACATCCCACAACCTGACACCGTTGTGCCAGAAACTGAACTGGAAGCGTGCATCCCATCTTTCGGTACCCACATGCACATGAGGCGGACAGTGTTCGTTCCTTGTCAGGACGACCAAATCCAATCCTTTGTGTGTGCAAATTTTCATACAAACCTAACAGTTGGGTTTATGTCATATTACGCTCAGTGAGCATATCGTGCAAACGAGGACGTATTTCGCGGTGTAATTCATTTCTACGTTGGCTGGATTGTCAATTTTCCACGTCAATCTGTTGCACGGCTCGCACGCTGAGACGCAATTCCCGTCAAAGGACTGGTACTCTGGAGCAATTTCGTTATACTGGAACGCACCACGCGCCGGTATCTGCCGGACGCTTTCAGGGAACCACGGAGAAGACTTTATGAAATCAGTCCAGCAGGAAGTTGATGAGCGCAGTAATTTGACCAACTCGAACAAGTTCGAATTGCTGCTGTTCCGCCTGGGCGGCGACGCCACCGGCAATCACTCCGAGCTGTTCGGCATCAACGTCTTCAAGATACGAGAGATCGTCGCCATGCCGGAAGTGACGGCCGTGGCCGGCTCGCCGCCGCACATGCTGGGCGTGGTCAACCTGCGCGGCCAGATCATCACGGTGCTGGACTTGCCGGGCATCGTCGGCGTCACGCCCAAGACCGGCCTGAACATCATGCTGGTGACGGAGTTCGCGCGCACCACGCAAGCGTTCGCGGTCGAGTCCGTGGACGAGATCGTGCGCCTGGACTGGAGCCAGGTGCTGACCGCCGAAGGCACGGCCGGCGGCAAGGTCACCTCCATCGCGCGCGTCGACGGCGACGTGCAGAACACCCGCCTGGCCCAGGTGCTGGACGTGGAAACCATCCTGCGCGACCTGGTCCCGCCGGAAAAAGAGGATGTGGATCCGGAAACCATCGGTCCCAAGGTGCTGCTCAAGCCGGGTTCCGTGGTGCTGGCCGCCGACGACTCGGTGGTGGCGCGCAACCTGATCGAGAAGGGCTTGAACGCCATGGGCGTGCACTTCATCATGACCAAGTCCGGCAAGGAAGCCTGGGACCGCCTGCAGGTCATGGCCGATAGCGCCAAGGCCGAAGGCATCCCCGTCGAAAACAAGGTCGCCATGATACTGACCGACCTGGAAATGCCGGAAATGGATGGCTTCACCCTGACCCGCCTGGTCAAGCAGGACGCCCGCTTCAGCAAGATTCCCGTGGTGATCCATTCCTCGCTGTCCGGCAAGACCAATGAAGACCACGTCAAGGGCGTGGGCGCGGACGCCTACGTGGCCAAATTCTCGGCCGAGGACCTGGCCGGCACCATCCGCAGCGTTCTCAGTAAATAAACTCGGCGGCCGCCACGCGGCTGTCACAGGATCGCGGTAAGATCGCAGGGCCGGGGCGGCGTCAGCTACCCCGGCCCTGTTCATTTTCTCGAAAGGAGATACCGTGGCAGCTAAAAAGATACTTTTTCTGACGGGCGATTTCGCGGAGGATTATGAAACCATGGTGCCGTTCCAGGCACTGCAGGCCGTGGGCCACACGGTGCACGCCGTCTGCCCGGACAAGAAGGCCGGCGACAGCGTGAAAACCGCTATCCATGACTTCGAAGGCGACCAGACCTACACCGAGAAGCCGGGCCATCGCTTCACCCTGAACGCCAGCTTTGCCGAGGCCGACGTGGCCAACTACGACGCCCTGGCCATCGCTGGCGGCCGCGCGCCGGAATACCTGCGCCTGAACCCGCGCGTAATCGAGCTGGTCCGGCAGTTCGCGCAGGCCGGCAAGCCGATTGCCGCCATCTGCCACGCGGCCCAGCTGCTGGCTGCCGCCGACGTCATCCGCGGCAAGAAGATTTCCGCCTATCCGGCCTGCTCGCCGGAGGTGAAACTGGCGGGCGGCGAGTATGCCGACATCCCTGTGGACCAGGCCGTCACAGACGGCATCTTCGTGACCGCCCCGGCCTGGCCCGCGCATCCGGCCTGGATCGCCCAGTTCCTGCGCGTGCTGGGCACGGAAATCAAACTCTAGCTACAGCGCCTTCAGCTGGCGGCTGTGGAAGCGCAGGTGGTCTTCCATGAAGGTCGCGATGAAGTAATAGCCGTGGTCGTAGCCCGCGTGGCGCCGCAATTCCAGCGGCTGCGCGGCGTTGCGGCAGGCCGCCTCGAACACTTCCGGATACAGCTGCTCGGCCAGGAATTTGTCGCTCATACCCTGGTCGATCAGGATGCCGGCCGGGAAGGGCGTATGGGCGCGCGACATCAGCAGGCTGGCGTCGTATTGCTCCCAGTCGGCCTGGTTGTCGCCCAGATAGCCGCTGAAGGCCTTCTTGCCCCAGGGGCACAGGGACGGCGCGGCAATGGGCGCGAAGGCCGACACCGAGCGGAACAAATCAGGACGCTTCAGGGCCATGGTCAGCGCCCCGTGGCCGCCCATGGAGTGGCCGAAGATGCCGGTGCGTTCACCATCGACAGGCAATTCCCGGATGAGCAGCTCGCGCAGCTCGTGGATGTAGCTGTACATGCGGTAGTGCTGGCGCCAGGCGGGGGTGGTGGCGTCCAGGTAGAAGCCGGCGCCTACGCCGAAGTCCCAGCTGTCGGTCTCGCCTTCGACGCCGGCGCCGCGCGGGCTGGTGTCGGGCGCCACCAGGATCAGGCCTTCCTCGGCCGCCACGCGCTGGGCGCCGGCCTTGATGGGGAAGGTCTCCTCGGTGCAGGTCAGGCCGGCCAGGTAGAACAGGGCCGGCAGCTTGCCGGCGCCTTCCTGTGCCTGGGCCGGGATGAAGACGGAAAAACGCATGGCCAATCCGATGGCGTCGGATTGGTGGCGGTAAAACCGCTGCACGCCGCCATGGCAGGCGTGTTCGCTCAATAGTTCCAGCATGTGGGATTCCTTATGTTCCCCAGCGCACAGATGGCTGGGCCGCTATAGGTCAGAATTGTACAAGTATCTTTAAAAAGGAGAAGTACATGCCGGATTTCCAGGTCTTGATGACCGACCTCGGTTGGCCCTTCGCCATTGCCCTGGCCTGGCTGGGCGGTGAACTGGTGCACCGCTGGACCCGTTTGCCGCGCATCAGTGCGTATGGCCTGATCGGCTTCTTGCTGTCCCAGGCCCTGCCGGACGAGCTGAGCAGCGGCGCCGCCAGCAGCGTCACCATCCTCGCCAACCTGGCCTTCGGCCTGATCCTGTTTGAATTCGGCTACCGCATCAACCTGCACTGGCTGCGCATCAATCCCTGGATCGCGCTCAGCGGCCTGGTGGAATCGGCCGCCACCTTTGGCGTGGTGTACGCCATTGCCACCGTCACCGGCATGCCGCCGCTGACGGCGCTGCTGCTGGCGTCGCTGGCCATGTCCACCTCGCCCGCCGGCGTGCTGCGCGTGATCAACGAGGAAAACAGCGCCGGCCAGGTGACCGAGCGCGTGCTGCACCTGGTGGCCATCAACTGCGTGCTGGCCGTGTTCACTTTTAAAACCGTGGTGGGATTCTGGGTGTTCCAGACCTCGGGCAGCCTGACCCAGGCGATTTCGCACAGCGGCATCGAACTGCTGGTGTCGGCCGCCATGGGCGCCGTGCTGGGCAAGCTGGTGCCGGCCGTGCTGCGCATGCTGGGCGCGCTGGCCCGCGACGGCACGGTGGCCTTCGCCCTCGGCGTGGTGCTGCTGGTGGCGCTCGCCAACGCCTTTGAAGTGTCGCCGGTGCTTGCCGCGCTCACCTTCGGCATCACGGCGCGCCACAGCCGCGTCGTGTTCAGCCGCACCGAGCGCAATTTCGGCGGCCTGGGCGAACTGCTGACCGTGCTGCTGTTCGTGTTTGCCGTGTCCACCCTGGAGTGGCAGCGGGTGGTGGCAGGCGCCGGGCTGGCCCTGGTGCTGCTGCTGGCGCGTTTCATCGTCAAGGCGGCCAGCGTGGCGCTGTTTGCGCGCGTCAGCGGCATCACCTGGCGCAAGGGCCTCCTGACCGGTATCGCGCTGGCGCCCATGTCGGTGTTCGTCACCCTGCTGCTGGAGCAGACCCGTTACATGGGCATCGTGCTGGTCGACGAACTGGCCGCCCTGGCCGCCATGACCCTGCTGATGGAAGTATTCGGCCCCATCCTCACCCAGCGCGCCCTGATCTGGGCCCGCGAATCTCAACCGGAGGACTGACATGCCCTTGGAACCGTTCAAATCCTCCACCCCGCTGACCATGGGCGTGGAGCTGGAGCTGCAGCTGGTCAGCTTGTCCGACTACGACCTGACCGCGTCCAGCCCCGACCTGCTGCACCTGCTGAGCCGCAAGCCTTTCCCCGGCAACGTCACGCCGGAAATCACGGAAAGCATGATCGAGATTAACAGCGACGTGCACACCGAGCATACGGCCCTGCTGGCGCAGCTGGAACTGATCCGCGATACCCTCGTGCAGGCCGGCGAGCAGCTCAATATCGGCATCTGCGGCGGCGGCACCCATCCGTTCCAGAAATGGTCGGAGCGGCGCATCTTTTCCAAGCCGCGCTTCAAGGAAGTGTCCGAGCTGTATGGCTACCTGGCCAAGCAGTTCACCATCTTCGGCCAGCATGTGCACATAGGCTGCGGCAATGGCGACGATGCGCTGTACCTGCTGCATGCGCTGAGCCGCTATGTGCCGCATTTCATTGCGCTCTCGTCTTCTTCGCCGTATGTGCAGGGCAATGACACCCTGTTCAATTCGGCGCGCCTGAATTCCGTGTTTGCCTTCCCCATGAGCGGACGGGCGCCGTTCCTGCTGAACTGGCAGGAATTCGAGCAGCAGTATTTCGCCAAGATGGAGCACACCGGCGTCATCAAGAGCATGAAGGACTTTTACTGGGACATCCGGCCCAAGCCGGAGTACGGCACCATCGAGCTGCGCGTGTGCGACACGCCGCTGACGGTGGAGCGGGCGGCGGCCATCGCCAGCTACCTGCAGGCCCTGTGCCGCTACCTGCTGGAGCGGCGCGAGGCGGCCCCGGCCGAGGATGATTACCTGGTCTACAACTACAACCGCTTCCAGGCTTGCCGCTTCGGGCTGGATGGCACGGTGGTGCATCCGAAGACCTACGAGAGCCTGTCGCTGCGCGAGGATATCCTGACCACCTTGCGCAAGATGGAGCAGCACGGCGCCGCGTTAGGGGGCAGCGCCGCGCTGGCCCATCTGATGCGCGTCACCCACGAGGGCAGCGACGCGCATTATTTGCGCCAGCAGTTCGAGCAGAGCGGCAGCGCCGAAGGCATGGTGGCGGCTGCGATCGGCCGCTTCCGCGGTCGCTGATGGCGCTGGTCAGCCGTAGTCCCAGAAGCCGCTGGTGTTGCCGGACACCCTGCCGTTGTTGCAGGTGAAGGTGATTTTTTCGCTGTTGTACTGGTCCGGCGTCATGACGTGGTAGCCGGAATAGTCCTGCCAGCTCATGGATGCGCCCACTTCCACGCTCTGGCCGTCGGCCAGCGCGGGGATCTCCCAGCTGAACCAGGCGTAGCTCCAGTCTTCGGAATAGACGGTGGGATTGCAGCCGCCATCGCCGGAGGGGTTGTCCAGCCAGTAGCCGAACACGGTGGCCTGGGCCGGGACGGACGCGGCGCCGGCGAGCAGTGCGAGGGTTAGTGCAGCCATCAGTTTTTTCATTGCTGTCTCCTTATGCGTGGCGGGAAGTGTGGTCGCAGCGGTTAATTGCCGGCCCAGTAGCCATTGCCACCGCCGGAAATCGTGCCGTTATTGCAGGTAAAGGTGGCCTTGGGGCTGTAGTACTGATCCGCCGGCAGGAAGTAGTAGCCCGAGTTGTTCCACCAGTACTTGTCTGCGCCCACATCGATGCTCTCCCCATCCGCCAGCGCGGGTATGTTCCAGGTATAGGATTCGTTGCCACTCCAGTCTTCAAAGTAGGCGGCCGCGTTGCAGCCGCCGTCTTCGCCCGGGTTGTAGTACGTTGGCGTGTAACCTGCCTCGGCTGGCAGGGCGATCAGGGTAGAGAGCAATGCGGCGGTCACTGCAGCGTACAGTTTCTTCATTCCTTGTCTCCTCATGCGTTGTGGATGTCGGCGCGCCTAGTGTTGCTGGCGCCGAGGAATGGTAGCAACTTGATAACGGATTGCTGCTCAATTTCTTGATTATCGTCTCAGGCGTGGGCTGAAACAGACACTGCGGAGCTGACGTATCAACATGAGTTTTCCGCCGGGGATGAGGCGGTTATCCGCGCCCGCTGGCCGGCATCGTGGAGATGAGCGTTGCCCCGCAACTGGTGCGGTGGCCGTCGAAGGCTACCGGCACGCCATCGATCAGGACATCGGGGTCTCCTTCCGCGATGACGCAGTTGTCGTGTCCGCGTATCGGGCACATGCAGCGGTCGCCCTGGCGCGCGACCGCCACGCCGTGGACCTTGCTGTTGGGCGCGGCCTGCATGACTTTGCCGCCGTGGCTGGTGGGGTCGTTCAAGCGGATGACGCCTCGCATGGTGAGTCTCCTGGTATCAGCGTGAATAGCCTTGGGTGTAGTCTGCCGGTGCGTCGTCGCGAAGCCCCCACCACATCAGGTAGGCGTATTTGCCGCTGCGGGCGCGGAACCAGGGCTCGTCGGGCTTGATCGGGCGGACCTTGGCTGGCGGGGTGACCACCACGGCGGTGAGTTTGTCGGCTTCGGTTGTGCCGGCCACTAGTACATTCGCGCCCAGGTGGTTGGCGTAGGCGATGGCCAGGGCGACATTGGTGAGGGCGGAGCCGGCGCCCATATCGCCCAGCAGCGCCGAGGTGTTGAAGGTTTGCTGCACGAAGTCCAGCCCGGGCAGCTCGGTGGTGATGGTTTGCGCCAGCGGTCCCAAGCGGTCGGAGGATAGAGGATGGACGTTGCCCGCGTCGTGGATGACGTAGCCGATATCGGTGGTTTGTTTGCCCGAATTGGCGGCGGCTTGCTTGAAGGCGGCGCTCCAGGCCTGCACGGGGCGCGGTGGCAGCTCGGTCTTCGCTTCGTAGTTGTCCAGTTGCTCAACGGCAGGCATGCCGATCCAGGCTAAAGGCGCCCGCCCGGTCTTGTAGGTGGGGCCAGCGAGCACCAGCAGGACCAGGTTTTCAGTCATCTGTTCATCTTGCGGAAAAGCGGGGGCATCCCAGTTCATGGCCCACACTGTTTCGTCAGGATGATTACGCAAATAGTTCAACGCGTTCTCCAATGAAACGAAGCCTGCACTACATCCTCCGGTATTAAGATGAATATCGGGCGGGCTGCCTTTTGACCATAAGGTCGGCTCGTGTGGATTCCCTATTTGCAGGATGCCTAACATTTCGTCCAGAAGAACGTGTTTCGCCGATGACAAGTTTTCCGAGCGTGTCGAGACTGCATATTCGATGTGAGCGCCACCTAGCTCGCGCCACCTTTTTTGGTCTTTTCCCTGAACATTGTAGAAGTATTCAGTGTCGCCAAAGTATTGGCTTTGCATTGGTGCAATGAGCTGAGTGATATACCCACGATGAAATCCATTAAATACGTCCGGGTTGCCGCTTGAGTCTATTATTGCGGTTACAGGTTGAACTTTAGTGTATTTTTGAGGATTACTTTTAACCATTTCGTCATTCGGGTTCGGCTTAACCTTCCCTAAAGTCCATAATAATTGCCATTCTGTCGAATAATCTTTCCGTTGTAGAGGATTGAGCCATTGCAGACCTACTACTTGGGCCACCTGAGGCAGGCTTCCCGTCGGGGCTGCCGAGGATACAAGCCCTTGGCTGAGCAAAGGAATCGTCACGGAAATTATCTTGGCTTTATTTTTATTTTTCCTTATTAGTTCTGATAAGATTTTCACAGTATTCCTCCATGTGGTGACTTAATAGGTTTGTTTCTTCTCTGGTTTGAAATTAGTGAAGGCATACTGGCCTCGGAGTTGTCCTGGTTGGCCCACTTATGCAATTCCAGATCGAGAAACTTACCGCGGGTGTTATATGCATTCATCGGAACCGAGTTATATTCCGGCTTCATTGCAACCAGACGCCAATCAGCCAATATTCGCAGCTCACGCATTTTTCGAGGAGGGATATACGCCACCCCAATCGCCACGTCATACGCCAGCGCCTTTTCCGCGTGCATGGGATTGGTCAAAATACTGGAATGGTCGGTGGCGTAGGCGCCGGCTGTGTCCGCCAGGTGCTGTTTGATTTTCTGGTTGCGCCAGGCGGTGTATTCGGGACTGGCCTTGTCCGGGTCGTCCTCTTGCACGACTTTTTCATCGCTGCGGTACAGCTTCTCGCGCTTGGCCTGCATGCGCAGCTGGGCGTGGTGTTCGTAGCGCAGCGCCGCCTCGTCGGTGGCCGTGCCTTTGCCTGCCGTGGTGCGCTGGTGCGCGCCGTCCATGCCGCCCATGGGGATCACGTAGTCGCCGGCATAGGCGTCGCCATCGCCGCGAACCGCGTTTGCGTTGCGCGACTCGCCGGGGGCGTCGTAATCCTGGTCGAACTGGCTTGAGCTTTTGCCAAAGCGCATGGCCTCTGGCATGAAGCAGGGAAGCGCGGGCGCCTTGATCGGGATTTCCCAATCCTTGGGCGGCAGGCCGTTGACGCTCAGCGGCAGCGCCCTGGTGGCGAAAATCAGCAGCGGCGCCGTCACCACGGTGAGGATTTTCGCGGCCCAGGAATCGGCGGCCGCCAGCCCCTGGACCATCGAATACTGTGCCGTCTTGGCGCGCGGATACCAGAAATCCTCGCTGCCGGGATTGGGCTTGCGGTAGTGGTCATGCCAATAGTGGTAAGCCTTGCCGTACTGGCCGACTTCGTATCCCTGGGCGAACACGCGCTGGGTGAACACGCCTTCCCCTTGCGCTTTGGCGATGTCGTCGGCCGACAGGCCGCGCCAGCCCATGCCTTGCACCGCCAGCGATCCGATCACCTGGTCGTGCGGGCAGCAATACAGGGTGACGCGGCCATAGGTCCAGTCATGGCCGGGCAGGGCGTACTTGGCCGCATCGCTGGCGGCGGTGAAGCCATGCGTGGCATTGGCCATCTCCTTGTCGATGCGCACGCTGGTCTGCGTGGCGGCCAGTTCCTGCCGCTTGCGCACAATGGCGAAGAAGTTTTTCAGCGTATCGAGACGGGCCTGGAGGGTCTGGCGGCCGCTGCGCCCGGCGGCATCCTTGATGCGGCCCTGGGACCAGTCCTCGGTCATGTTGGATTCGAGCACGCTGTAGGGCGGATTGCACAGCACGTAGTTGTCGGCCACGCAGGGCGCGCTCTTGCCGTTTTTCGTGACCGGCGCCATGCGCTCGCCGAGAAAGGCGGCCGCCATCCCGACCATGTTGCCCTGGCTGTGGCAGACGATGGTGATGGGGCAGTCGACCTGGACCTGCCGGATGGCCTCGACCAGCTTGGCCAGGCGGTAGGCGGCCAGCACCATGTAGGCGCGCGGCGGGCAGGTGTAGACCTGGCGTTCGGCCATGGGGTTCAGGTGCTGCACCTGCAGCCACATGAACAGCTCGGCCGACAGTCCCTCGGTCCACAGGTCGGGCAGGGAAGTGCACCCATTGGCAAAGGGGCCGCCGCCCCAGTAGTCTTCCTCGTTGAGGTAGATGCCGCTGCCGTATTCCTGCAGCTCGCGGCCTGCAGCCTTGTAGCCCCAGCGGAAGCGCAGCACGGGCGAATAGCTGTGCGTGTCGTCGATGAAGGTCTTGGGGCCGTAGTCGGGATTGAGGTAACCCTGGTCGGTGAGTTCGCGGCGGTAAGTGGGCGGCGTCAGCTGTCCGCCTGCCGGACCGGGATAGGCGAGGTGCTGGTCCTCGCGCCGCAGCCGGCTGTTGAGGCCTTTGCACAGGCCGGCTTCGGCGGCGTCATACCACTCGCCATCGGAGTTCACGCCGTGCACCAAGATGACGATGCCGGGCAGGGGCAGCGGCCAGGGGACGTTGTCGTCGCCGCCGCCAGGATAGGGCAGGGTGATTGCAAGTTTGCACAAGGAATGATCGGCTTCAGGTGTCTGCATGGCACGCCCTGCTCTCGCTACTGCGAAAAACCTTGGCTATAGTCTTGGGGAGCGTCGTCGCGGAGACCCCACCACATCAGGTAGGCGTATTTGCCGCTGCGGGCGCGGAACCAGGGCTCGTCGGGCTTGATGGGGCGGACTTTGGCAGGCGGCGCGACGACGACGGCGGTCAGCTTGTCTGGCTCGGTGGTGCCGGCCACAAGTACGCTGTCGCCAAAATGATTGGCGTGCGCGATGGCCAACGCGACATTGGTGAGGGCCGTTCCAGCGCCCATTTCGCCCAGCAATGCCGGCGTGTTGAATGTCTGTTTGGTGAAATCCAGGCCTTGCAGTTCAGTGGCGATGGTTTGAGCGAGCGGGCGGATGCGCTCAGACGATGCCGGGTGCACGGTGTTTGCGTCATGGATGATGTAGCCGATGTCGCTGATTTTCTTACCTGAGTGGATTGCTGCCTGTTTGAATGCGCTGGTCCAGGCTTGCACTTCACGGGAAGGCAGATCGTCTTTCGCTTCGTAGCGTTCCAACGGTTCCACTGCGGGAGGACCGATCCACGCCAGCGGCGCTCGGCCTGTTTTGTAGTTGGGCCCCGCCAGCACGAGCAGTACCATGTTCTCATTGATCTGTTCGTCCAGCGGATAGCTTGGAGCATCTGCATTCATCACCCAGGCCGTTTCGTTGGGGTGGGACTGCAGATAAGCCATCGCCTTTTCCAATGATTGAAAGCCCGCGCTGGCGCCACCCTGGGTAACGTGGATGTCTGGCGGGCTGTCCCGTGTCCATGTTGTCGGCATGGACGGATTTCCCATTGCAAAGATCTGCTGCATTGTTTGCTTTAGGTAATCATGAGCTGCCGCGGCCGTAATGCGTGTTGCAGGCACAGCATATTCAACGTGTATTCCCGCAAGTTCACGCCAAGTAGTTTTATTCTCTAAAGAATGAACGTTGTAAAAATATCGTGAGTCGCCAAAGTAGCGGCCATGGAAACGAGACAAGAGCGTAAGTATATATGATCCAATAAAGCTATTGAAAAAGTCCGTCTCCCCATTTGAAACTGCAATTGCCGTAACCGAATTAATGGCCGAATATTTTTTCGGATTATTTTTTGCCATTTCGTCATCATGATTCGGCATGGCTTTTCCTAAGGTCCAAAGCAGCTGCCATTCGGTTGGGTAATCTTTTCTCTGTAGAGGATTCAACCACTGCAGGCCTACAACCTGGAAAATCTTTGGTTCTACTACCTTTGGGCTATCAGGTAACGCCGTATTTCCTGACTGTACCACTGTACTTAATAATGAAAAGGCAATGGTTTTAGTGCGCGAAGGTATGATTTGTTTGAAAATTTTTATTAATAAGTTCATGGGAGACCTCTTGGTGTGGGAAATTTTGAATTTTTTCTGATATTAAGTATTGATAATGGCATGGATACAATCGCCTCTTGATTGGACCAATCATGTAGTTCCTTATTCCCATAGAGGCCGGAGATGAAATATCGGTATAAGAAATCATCAGGGTAATCTGTGGCCGCTAATCGCCAATCAGCCAATATTCGCAGCTCATGCATTTTTAGAGGAGGGATATACGCCACCCCAATCGCCACGTCATACGCCAGCGCTTTTTCGGCATGCATAGGATTGGTCAAAATGCTGGAGTGGTCGGTGGCGTAGGCGTCGGCCGTGTCGGCCAGGTGCTGTTTGATTTTCTTGTTGCGCCAGTCGGTATATGTGGGACTGGCCTTGTCCGGCTCATCCTCTTGCACGACTTTTTCATCGCTGCGGTACAGCTTTTCGCGTTTGGCCTGCATGCGCAGCTGGGCGTGGTGTTCATAGCGCAGCCCCGCCTCGTCGGTGGCCGTGCCTCTGCCTGCCGTGGTGCGCTGTTGCGCGCCGTCCATGCCGCCCATGGGGATTACATAATCTCCGGCATAGGCGTCGCCTTCGCTGCGCACCGCGCTGGCGTTGCGCGACTCGCCGGGAGCGTCGTAATCCTGGTCGAACTGGCTGGAGCTGCAGCCAAAGCGCATGGCTTGCGGCACGAAAGTGGAAAGCGCGGGCGCCGCGATCGGGATTTTCCAGTCCTTGGGCGGCAGGCCGTTGACGCTCAAGGGCAGCGCCCTGGTGGCGAAAATTAGCAGCGGCGCCGTCACCACGGTGAGAATCTTGGCGACCCAGGAATCGGAAGCCGCCAAGCCCCTGTCGATCGAATACCGCGCCGTTTTGGCGCGCGGATACCAGAAATCCTCGCTGCCGGGATTGGGCTTGCGATAGTGGTCATGCCAATAGTGGTAAGCCTTGCCGTACTGGCCGACTTCGTATCCCTGCGCGAACACGCGCTGGGTGAACACGCCTTCGCCTTGCGTCTTGGCGATTTCGTCGGCCGACAGGCCGCGCCAGCCCATGCCCTGCACCGCCAGCGATCCGATCACCTGGTCGTGCGGGCAGCAATACAGGGTGACGCGGCCATAGGTCCAGTCATGGCCCGGCAGGGCATACTTGGCCGCGTCGCTGGCGGCGGTAAAGCCATGCGTGGCATTGGCCATCTCATTGTCGATGCGCACGCTGGTCTGCGTGGCGGCCAGTTCCTGCCGCTTGCGCAGGATGGCGAAGAAGTTTTTCAGCGTATCGAGGCGGGCTTGCACGGTCTGGCGGCCGCTGCGCCCGGCGGCATCCTTGATGCGGCCCTGCGACCAGTCTTCGGTCATGTTGGATTCGATCACGCTGTAGGGTGGATTGCAGAGTACGTAGTTGTCGGCCACGCAGGGCGCGCTCTTGCCGTTCTTGGCGACCGGCGCCATGCGTTCGCCGAGGAAGGCGGCCGCCATCCCGACCATGTTGCCCTGGCTGTGGCAGACAATGGTGATGGGACAGTCGACCTGGACCTGGCGGATGGATTCGACCAGCCTGGCCAGGCGGTAGGCGGCCAGCACCATGTAGGCGCGCGGCGGGCAGGTGTAGACCTGGCGTTCGGCCACGGGGTTGAGGTGCTGGACTTGCAGCCACATGAACAGCTCGGCCGACAGGCCCTCGGTCCACAGGTCGGGCAGGGAGGTGCAGCCGTTGGCGAAGGGGCCGCCGCCCCAGTAGTCTTCCTCGTTGAGGTAGATGCCGCTGCCGTATTCCTGCAGCTCGCGGCCGGCGGCCTTGTAGCCCCAGCGAAAGCGCAGCACGGGAGAGTAGCTGTGTTGGTCGTCGATGAAGGTCTTGGGGCCGTAGTCGGGATTGAGGTAACCCTGGTCGGTGAGTTCGCGGCGGTAAGTGGGCGGCGTCAGCTGTCCGCCTGCCGGACCGGGATAGGCGAGGTGCTGGTCCTCGCGCCGCAGCCGGCTGTTGAGGCCTTTGCACAGGCCGGCTTCGGCGGCGTCATACCACTCGCCATCGGAGTTCACGCCGTGCACCAAGATGACGATGCCCGGCAGGGGCAGCGGCCAGGGGATGTTGTCGTCGCCGCCGCCGGGATAGGGCAGGGTGACAGCAAGTTTGCACTGCATGGTATCGGCGGACGTGGACATGGGTCAGCCCCCGTTGTCGTCGCCCAGCACCGCGCTGATCTCATAGGGCTGGAACTGGTCGGTGACAATTTCGCTGGTCCTGCCGTCGGCGCCGCTGGGCTGGCCGGCGCCCGCTTCGCCCTTGGGCGCCACGACCAGCTTACGGCCCTCGATGGGACCGCCATCGGTCGAACGCACCAGGCGCGGTGTGCGCCGCAGGGGCGCCTCCTGGAATACCGGCAGCTCGGCCCGCATGCTGGCTGGTCCATTCCAGTGATGGCTGGCGCTCTTGACGGTGAAGGCGCCCGGCCCGCCCAGCTCTACCTCACCACCAGAGAGCTTCAGGTAAGCGCCGCCCGCCGTCATGAAGACGATTTCATCCTGCGCCATGCCCTGCATGCGCGTCCTGGAGGTCAATTGCAGCTCCCTGGCTGCGTTCAGGCTCATGCTGTCGTGCTGGCTCTGCATCAGGAACTGGCCGTGATGGGCGATTGCGCGCACCCCGCCCTGGTGCGCGAACAGGGCCACGCCTTGTCCTGCCTGCACACTGCAGCGCTGGGCCGCGCTGAGCTGGACATGTCCTTGCGCCACGCTATCGAGGTTGCCACCGGCCGTGCTCAGCACCGACTTCGGCGTGGCCAGCGCGATACCGTCAGGCGCCGTGATGCCAATAATGGGTTTGCCGCCTGCGATGCTGCCGGCCGCCTGCACGTCCGCTTGCAGCTCGGCCGAGGCCGACTCGTCCAGCGGCATGCCACCATGCTCTGCCGCATAGCGTCCCAGCGATTTGAAGAGTTCCAGGCAGTCGCCCATGAGCGCGGCCTGTTCGCTGTTGCTCAAGTGCGGTCCGGCGCCATCGAGCCTCTGCCAGGCCGAGATCAGCAGCGACTTGGCGGTGCGCAGGCTGCCGTGGGCGTCGCTGCGCAGCTCGAACCCTGCGCCGCGCGGCTCAGCCTGGCCGTTGCTGCGCGGCGTGGTGAGGTAGCCGAGGTTGAGCTGGGTCGCCGCATGGTCACTGGCCAACTGCGCGCTGATCTGGCCGCCGGTATCGTCGAAGCGCAGCTGGTTGCCGCGCTGGCCCCGCATTTCCCTGCTGCGCAGGCCGGAAAGCATCCTGTTGCCGGGCAGCCCATCGGCGCCGCCGAAGGCGGGCGGAAGCGCGACGGCATTGTACAGCTGCCCCACCACCACCGGGCGGTCGGGGTCGCCACCCAGGAAATCGACCAGTACTTCGCTGCCGACGCGCGGCAGCAGCACGGTCCCGCATTGCTGGCGCATGCCGGGGCCGTTGCCCGCCCAGCTGGTGGCCACGCGCACCCAGGCTGAGTCGGTCTCCGTGCCCGATGCACCGGCGCCTTGCGCATGGGCGTGATCGGCGCTGCGCGTGCCTGCCAGCCGTATCTTGATGCGGCCCTGGACATCGCAGTACACCTCGTCCGCCACCGGACCGACCACCGTCGCGCTTTGCAGGCGCGGATGCGGCAGGTCGCGTTCGGGATCGTAATCGGGCACGATGGCCACGCCGCGCCGCACGCAGCTGAACTCGCTGGTGTAGCGCAGGTCCGATTGCCGGACGCTGGCGTCCGTGGCGCCCCAGCCGCTCTCGGAAAACAGGCGGTCGATGCGCGCATCGACCGCCTTGGGCAGGTTGCTGCGGGCCTGCACCGAGAGCGAGGTGACCACGAACTGGCGCTCCTCGCTGGCGTGCTGGTCGATTTCCGCGTGTCCGGCCAGGCTGAACCATTCTCCAGCGCGCAGGTCGCGCACGCCGCCTTCGCCGCGGAAGCATTTGCTGTCGTAGGCATAGCGGGACATGCGCAGCTGGCCGAAACGCTGGAAGTCATCGCCATCCTCGCCCAGGTGGGGCATTACGACGCGATAGTCGTCCAGTGTGGCGGCCAGCCGGTTGCCCTGCCGGCCCTGGTCGGTATCGCTGCTGGACCGGGTTTGCATGAAGTCGCTGTTGCCAGGAGACGCGTAATCCCAGCTGAACAAGGCGGCCGATCCTGGCTGCAGTGTGCGCACCGCGTTCCAGGCGGTGACGGTGTCGCGCTGTTCGGTGGCATTGTCGCGGTGATAGCGCACTTCGCCTGCCATGCTGGGCGGCAGGCGCAGGGCATCGTCGAACAGCAGCAGCGTATGCATGGGGTAGCCGTCCTGCGCATGCGTTGGCCTGGTCACCCAGGAGATGCCGCGCCGCTTGAGCAGGCGGCGGACGAAAGCCGCATCCGATTCGTTATGCTGGAAGATGAATTCGCGCCTGGGCAGGTGACGGGAAGACAGCAGCGTGTCGATGGAAAAATCGAAGCCGGCGGCCAGCACCGTGTTGTACTGGCGCCATTCGTCCAGCAGCAGCCGGACGATATCGAGCTCGCTCTGCTGGCGGAACACGCGGGTGTTGACGCGCTTTTCCATCAGGGCCAGGGCGTCCCGCAGCACCAGCTGGTAGGTCGCCAATCCGCCATCGCTTTGCCCGGCGGCCGCTTCCGCCACGATGCCGTGGACGCCGTGCAGATTGCCCCGGTCCGTGACGATCTGCAGTTCCGCCGCCACGCCGATGAATTGTTTGAGCGCCAGGCAGGCGTCGCCGGCGACGCACAGGATGCGGTATTCGAGCCCGCCGCAAATGGCTTCCCGCCCCTGTATGCGCTGCGGCAGCAGCAAGTTTTCGGTGATGCCTTCGGCCATGGTCAGGCGTAGCCGCAGGGGGCGGTTGCTGCTGATGATATTGAGTGCAAGGTGCTGTTCGTCGCTATACATGCTGCCTCCAGTGCGTGGTCTCATCGAGCTGGCCAGTATCTGGCTTCCGTTGCCGGGCTGACTTGTGCAGGCTCAAGACGGGTGGATGTCGTAGCTCAGGTCGTCGCGATCCCGTCGCGGGCCTGTCTCGGGGAGAAAGCATTCCCAGCCCAGCCTCACGCCGCCTTGTCTTCCAAGCTGCACCGGCTGGACGTCGGCTGCACGCAATACCAGGCGCACCCGGTAGCACAGCGGCGGCAGGGCGGTCAGCTGCAGGAGTTGTCTTAGCGCCGCATACGCGCTGCCGTGATGCGGCAGGAACTCCTCGTATTGCGCGGTGTTCAGTGGGCCGATGCGCAATTCCACCCACAGGTCGGCGCGCCGGCTGGTTGCGCCCAGCATGGCGCCCTGGCCCAGGCGGCAGTTTTGCTTGCCCAGCAAGCTGCGGTCTTCCTCGCTGCACGCGACGCGGGCGGACAGATGTGTGACCACCTGGAACGGCACGGAAAAATAGTCGGATAACAGGTGTTCCAGCATGCCGGCGCTGAGATGGCGTTGCCTGAGGAGGGCGGCGTAGCGCGAGACGGTCTCGGGCGCGATCTGCAGTCGGCCTGCGCCGCTGGGCCAGCTGCCGGCCAGGGCGTGCTGCGCGGACTGGTATCCTGCTGCGGCCTCTGCATCGCACTCCATGCGGTGGGCGGCCCAGGCCCGGTACAGGCGCATGGGCGCATTGGCTGCCAGGCTGTCCAGGAAGGCGCGCGGAGCGCTGTCGCCATGCTGCTGCTCGTGGCGCAGCAGCGCTTCCGTGTAGTGCACGGGCAGCACGCCCTGGGCGCCCAGCAAGCTGAAGATGGGGGTCGTGATATGTACCTGCGGCCAGCCATCGTCGGCCAGGTATTCCAGGCTGATGGCTTCGATCTCGGCCGCGGCAAACGAGAGTTCCAGGCTGTTGTGGAAGTGCAGGCGCCGTGCCGGGTCCGGCAACCAGTCGCGTAGCAGCCGTATGGCTTGCAGCAGCTGGTAGCGGCCCGGATCCGCCAGCAGCTGCGCGATCAGAGCTGGCAGCGGTTGCCGTTGCGTGGTGGGCATCGCAGGATTTCCTGGCCGCTGTGCTGCGAGCGCAGCACCAGTCTCGTATAGCTGTTCAGGTGCACGTACAGTCCCAGCACATGCTCCAGCAATTGTGCGAACACGTGCAGTCCGCCGCCCACGTAGGCTTCCTCATCCACGGTGATGGTGATCTCCAGGCCGGCCACCTGGCCGCCGCCGTAAGCGTCGCGCATCCAGATGCAGCCTGGCCTCATGGACAGGCCGGTGATGCCGCTGATCTGGCGCTGCGTGGCTGATGTGCGGGGCAGGTTGTGGAGTTCCAGCATTTCCTTGAAGGCCGCCATTCCCTGTAGCCCCAAGGCTTGGTGATGCAGCGACAGTTGCGAGATCAAGCGCCAGTGCGCCTCGGCGTGGCTACCGACACGCCAGGGCTGCGTTGGCGCTTGCAGCAGGCGAACCGGCAGCTCCGCAGCAGGGCCTTGATGGCGCAACACGGCGCCCTCGCGCAGCCGGGTGGGCAGGGAGCGGTTGCTGCAAGTGAGTTCCACCGAGACCAGCCGCGCTTCCCCTGCGGACCGGCCCAAGCCGGGGTCGACCAGGCCCATGCGGTACTCGAAGCCGGGCCGGCTGGCGGCCGCCAGGTCGTCGCGGCGGGCGACCCAGTAGCGCCCATGCGCGCCGCCCGCCTCGCCGTGCCGCAGCGACTGGTAGGGACGGAATTCCTCGGGCGCGCCGGCGTGCTGGTCCTCGCGCATCACCCGTACCTGGTCGATGCTGTAGATATCGTAAGCATGGGCAAGCCTGGCGTCGGGCAGCAGGGGATAGTCGGCGCAGGTATGGTTGATGCGGATGGGCGCGGCCGCCTTGCTGAACAGGTTGACCACGGGCGTGCAATTGGACAGCAGGTGCTGCGGACCCAGTGTGCGCAGCAGCGTGTTGGCCTGGGTGAGAACCAGGTGCAGCGTCATGCGGCGCGCATCCGGGGGCAACTGCGCAGCGATGGCGCCGAGGTCGATATCAACGAAATTGAACTTGGCCGGGAAGGCAAAGTATTCGGTCATCAGCCGGTGCGCCGGATGCGTCATGCCATGCGGGGGCAGCAGCGCATGCGCGGGACCGAAACCCACCGGCAGCAGCGGCATGTGCGCCAGCGCCGTCCAGCTTCCTCCGGGCAGCTCGGCAAACGCGGCTGTCGCGTGCAGGAACAGCGCGTCGTGCAGGGCTGCGGCGAAGGAGGGCTCGCCGGCCAGGTGCAAGCGCAGCGGCTGCTGCTCCGCCGCCAGCGGTTCGGCGGATTGCAGGCTGATGGAGATCATCGCAGCCGCATGCCTGGGCATGTTGACAGCGGTGGGAGCCTCGATCACGCCGGTGTAGCGGGCGCCATCGAGCATGAGCGGCGTGATGCCGACGTCGTAGGCCGTGCTGAACTTGCAGATCACGCCATCCCGTTCGGCGGCGCTCATCAGCGTGCCACGCGGGATGATCGTGCGGCTGTGGCTTCCATCGTGGGCGACCTGAGCGATGGCGCAGGCAGGGAAGGGGCGCAGGCTATGGGGGAAATTGACCTCCAGCATGGCTTCCGTGAACTGCCGGTGCGAGTCGTCCAGCCGCTTGGCGCTGCGGGCGTTGAGCAAGGCCAGGGCCTGGATCAGCCGCTCAACATGGGGATCGCCCTGTTCACGGGCGCCCAGTCCCAGCCGGCCCGCCACGGCTGGGTAGCGCTGCGCGAAATCCGCTCCCAGCCGATACAGCTCGGACAGTTCGCTCTCGTAATATTTCAGCAATTGCTCCATGCCGGCTCCGTCGGTCTGACGGACCATTATGGAATAACTTTCCACGGCGCAAGTTGATCATCCGCAATCAGATCTGCGCGTCAACTCCATGATTGATTCTCCCGCCCGCCCCGCCGGCGCGCCCAGCTGGGCTAAGATAGTGCGCCGCTTTTTCCTTGCTGGAGGTCTCATGGCTCTCATATCCCCCGCGCGCCGTAAGCTGGTGCTGGCCGGCGCGGCGCTGCCGCTGGTAGGCGCCTGCGCCCAGCTGCCGCGCTCCTCGTCCACCGCGCTGCAGGAGGTGCGCGTGAGCGCGCCGTTCGACATGCCGTCCATCACCGTGCCGGACTTCTCGTCCAGCCGCCGCTTCCTGATCACCGATTACGGCGCCGCCCAGGACGACCTGCGCAAGACCTCCGAGGCCATCGCCAGGGCCATCACCGCCGCCAACTCGGCTGGCTCGGGCACCGTGGTGGTGCCGCCCGGGACTTGGCCCACCGGCAAGGTGCACCTGAAAAGCAATGTGAACCTGCACCTGTCCAAGGGTGCGACGCTGCTGTTCTCGGAAAACCCTGCCGATTACCTGCCGGCCGTGTTTACCACCTGGGAAGGCCTGGAGTGCTACAACTATTCGCCCCTGGTGTACGCCTACGAGTGCGAGAACGTGGCCATCACCGGCGAGGGCCGCCTGCAGGCCAAACTCGATGTGTGGAAGGTCTGGTATGCGCGCCCCAAGCCGCACATGGATGCGCTGGTCGCGCTGTACAACATGTCGGCCAAAGACGTGCCGGTGCAGCAGCGCCAGATGACCACGGGCGAAGCCAACCTGCGTCCGCAGTTCGTGCAGTTCAACCGCTGCCGCCATGTGCTGGTCGAGGATATCTCCATCAAGGACAGTCCGTTCTGGGTGGTGCACCCCTACCTGTGCCAGGACGTGGTGATACGCCGCGTGAAGATAGAGGCCCATGGCCACAACAACGATGGCGTCGATCCCGAGTCCAGCCAGAACGTGCTGATCGAGGATTGCGTGTTCGACCAGGGCGACGACGCCGTATCCGTCAAGTCCGGCCGCGACCGCGACGCCTGGCGCGTCGGCGTGGCGGCCCGCAACATCGTGATGCGCAATTGCCGCATCAGGAACGGCCACCAGTTGATGGCCATCGGCAGCGAGCTGTCGGGCGGCATCGAGAACGTGTGGGTCGATAACTGCCACTTCGACCACACCGGTTCCTCGGTGCGCAGCACCATCAACAACTTGCTGTACGTGAAGACCAACGAGCGGCGCGGCGGCTACGTGCGCAACATCCACATGTCCAACGTGAGCGCCTCCACCTCCATCCAGGGCGGGGTGCTGGCGGTGGAAACCGATGTGCTCTACCAGTGGAAAACCCTGGTGCCGACCTATGAGCGGCGCCTGACGCCCATCGAAGGCCTACACGTCAGCAACGTCACCGTCAACGACGCCGGTTTCCTGTGCCTGATCAAGGCCGAGCGGGAACTGCCGGTCAGGAACGTCACGCTGGATAACATCAAGGTCCAGCGCACCACCGGCCCGGCCATCATCACGGACTACGTGGAAGGCTTCGTCAACCGGGCTTGATGGCCTTGTTGAGCCGGGCGATCACGTCGTCCGGCACGCTCTTGCTGCACATGAGGTAGCGCTCGTTCCCGGCCGGCATGTCCTTGTAATGCAGCAGGCGCAGGCTGGCCGCCCGCTCGCCCGCGTGCGCCAACAGGTAGCTGCCTTCCTCCTCGGGGAGCAAGGTCAGGTCGGCGGCCCCCATGCTGATCAGCTGTATCAGCTTGGCGGTGGGCTCGGTCAGCACGGCGCGGGTGGGCTGGAGCCGGGTGATCAGGCGGTCCAGCTCGGCGCCGTAGGTGTAATTGTCCTTGACCAGCAAGCGCGTCTCGCGGCTGCGCAGCGCCTCCTCCAGCGTGGCATGGCCGCGCGCCGCGAAGGCGGGATGGGCCAGCACTATCCAGGCTTTATCCCGGTAGATGGACTTGGTGAACTTGGCGAACTGCTCGCGCCCGGGCATGCGGAACCAGCCGATGGTGCAGTTGGGCGTGCTGTCTTCCTTGACCATCATCAGCTGGCGGTTGCTCGGCACCTGCACCCAGGTGACGGGGATGCCGGCCGCCTTGAACGCGGCGGTGGCGGGGGCCCCCGTCAGGCCGCCGGGGCCGCCGTCGGCCCCGCCCAACAGGTAAGGCGGGCGTACGCTGTAGGTGACGGTGATGGCGGGACCGGTGGCGCAGGCGTGGCCGGCCAGCAGGCTTGCCGTTGCCATCCACCATGCGCCGCGCCGCTTCCCCATCAGTCCCGCTCCCGGTTGTCCAGGGCTGAGTCTACACTGCGATGTATGTTCAGACAACTGAAAGTCACACGCCCGCCCGGCGCCCCGCTCAGAAGCGGGTTTCCCGGGCCACGCGCAGGAAGTTGTCCAGGATGGGCGTGCAGTCCAGCAGTTCGACGCCGCCGGCGCGGTGGAATTCCGGGTGCCATTGCAAGCCCATGACAAAGGGCGCCTTGCGGTAGCGTATGGCTTCTATCATGTTGTCCGGCACGGACAGGGCTTCCACTTCCATGTCGCGCCCCAGCTGCTTGACGGCCTGGTGGTGGATGGAGTTGACCAGGCCGCCGCGCGTACCCTTCAGCATGCGGCCCAGCGAGGAACCGGCCGGGAAGCTGATTTCGTGGCGGTGGCGGTCGTACAGGTCGTGCACGTGAGGCAGGGCTTCGGGTACGTCGGTGGCGATGTCCTGGTACAGCGAGCCGCCGAAGGCCACGTTGATCAGCTGGCAGCCACGGCAGATGCCCAGCACCGGCTTGCCCGCTTCCACGAATTCATGCAGCAGTTCCAGCTCGTACATGTCGCGCGCGCGGTCGCCGCTCCATTCGGGCCGGGTCGGGGTTTCGGAATAGCTTTGCGGCGAGACGTCGGCGCCGCCCTGCAGCACCAGGCCGTCCAGGTGGCGCGCATAGTCGCGCAGGCGGATGTTGCTAGGGTGTAGCAGGCCGCTGGTGTTGACGGTCGGTATCATGAACACCAGCACATCGCGCGACATCACCCACTGGGCGATGGACTCCTCGAGGTACTGCAGGTTCTTGCTGCGCAGCCCGGTGGCGCCCGGTTCGGGGTGGAAGATGCGGGCCGAAACGCCGATGTGCAGGGGGCGCTGGATGATGTGGCGGGTGGCGGCGGCCGCGATGCGGCGGTAGCGCGCCTGTATCACCCGGCCCCACAGGCTGAACACGGTGTCGCCCGGGTCCAGGTAGCGCGGCGCGTCGTCGCGGTCGGTGCTGCGGCGTTTGTGATGGGGGCCATCCGATCCTTCACTCATCCTGCGCTACTCCCTTGGTCTGCAAGGCTAGAGTGTGCCACAAGCGCGGTGGCGGGGGCGTCCGCTAGGCCCGGATGTCCAGTAGCGTACCCAACTGCTGGTCGGCGGCCTGCACCACCTTGGCGGACAGCTGGAACTGGGCCTGGTAGACCAGCGAGTTGACGTTCTCGCTGGCGAAGTCGGTGCCGCTGGCGCCGTCGGCCTGGGCCATCTGCACGCCCTGGGCGGACAGGGTGACGCCGCTGCCGGCCGGCGCAGCCTCGGACATTCCGGCGCGCTGCGGCTGGAAGCCCTGGGTCCCCATGTTGGCCACGTTGTGCGCGGACACGCCCAGCGCACCTTGCGCCGCATTCATCCCGCTGGCTCCCGCGGCGAGTGCTGTAACAGTCATTCATTCCTCCTGGCAACAACGAGATTGTACGCCTGTTGCCGTGGAGCACGATACGGCGGCGTAAATATCGTCCCGCCTTACCACAGAGTTGCAACACTGCCAGCGCATGAGTCATCATGGTCGCGGGTATCATTAATCACAAGGAAACCGGATGCTGGAATTGCGCAAGGTAGTCAAGACCTTCGACAAGGGGTTCAAGGCGGTGGACGATGTCAGCCTGCTGCTGGAGCCGGGCGTGGTGGGACTGATCGGCCACAATGGCGCCGGCAAGACCACGCTGATGCAGATGATCGCCACCCTGACCAAACCGACCAGCGGCCAGATCCTGTTTGACGGGGTGGACATCGCCAAACGGCCGGATGCGATCCGCCGCCGGCTCGGCTTCCTGCCGCAGGACTTCGGCGTCTATCCCAACCTCAGCGCGCTGGAATTTCTGCAGTATTTTGCTGCCCTCAAGGGCGTGCGCGACCCGGCCCGGCTGCGCACCCTGCTGGAGCTGGTCAACCTGCAGGACCATGCGCACCGCCAGGCAGCCGGCTTCTCGGGCGGCATGCGGCGCCGGCTGGGCATCGCCCAGGCCCTGCTGAACGATCCCGATATACTGATCGTGGACGAGCCCACCGCCGGCCTGGACCCGGAGGAGCGGCTGCGCTTCCGCCACCTGTTGTCGGAAATCGGCTTCAACAAGCTGGTGATCGTGTCCACCCACATCGTGTCCGATATCGAGAACATGGCGGGCCGGCTGGCCATCATGCGGCGCGGCCGGCTGATCGCCTATGACACGCCGGACAGCTTTGTCAGCCAGGCGCGCGCCCGGCTGTGGAGCGTGACCGTGGACGCGGACGACTATGAACTGCTGCGCCAGCAGGTGCAAGTGCTGCAGGCGCAGCGCCATGCAGGCGGCATTACCCTGCGCATCGCCCACGACCGCTCGCCTTTCCCCGGCGCGGCGCCGGCCGAGCCTACCCTGGAGGAAGCGCTGATGACGCAGCGCTACGCCATCCAGGACGCGGCATGAGCGCGCTGGCGATACGCGGCATGCTGCAGGCCGAGCTGCGCCTGCGCCTGCGCCGCACCGGCACCCTGGTGACCTTGCTGGCGCTGGTGGCCCTGACCTGGGCCATGGTGCCCGATCCCGCCACCGGCCAGGCCATGATCTCGGTCGATGGCGCGCGGGCGCGCTATACCAGCACCTGCCTGGCCCTGTGCAGCGCGCTGCTGGCGGCGCTGGCCCTGGGCCTGGCTGGCTTCTACCTGCTGCGCGGCCGCATGGGCGAGGATTTGCGTAGCGGAGTAGGGATGGCGCTGGCCGCCACCCCGGTCGGCAACGGCGTTTTCCTGCTGGGCCGCTGGCTGGCCAGCGTGGCCTACCTGTGCGTACTGGTGCTGGTGTTCCAGCTGGCCATGCTGGCCATGCATGTGCTGCGTGGCGAAGGGCCGATCGAACCGGGCATCTACCTGCAAACCTACGCCCTGGTGCTGCTGCCGGTGATACTGTTCAGCGCCAGCATGGCCCTGCTGTTCGACGCCTGGGGCCCGCTGACCGGCAAGGCCGGGGACGTGCTGTACATGCTGCTGTTCCTGGCGCAGATGGGGACGGTGGTGGCGGTGATCACCCGGCCGGGCCAGTGGTCGCCGGCGCTGCTGGTGGATTTTGGCGGCAGCGGCTCGGTGGTCAAGCTGCTGCAAACGGCGCTGCACAGCAATGAGGTCAGCGTCGGCAGCGCGCCCTTCGACCCGGCGCTAACGCCGCTGGTACTGCCGGCCGTGCCTTGGGACGCCGCCATGGTGTGGAGCCGCGTCGGCTGCGCGCTGGTGGCCATGCTGCCGCTGCTGCCCGCACTAGCGCTGTTTCACCGCTACGAGCCGCAGAAGGTGCGCATCGCGGCGCGCGCCGGTGGGGCCGAGCGCTGGTCGCCGCTGGCGCTGCTCAACCGTGCGCTGCGCCCGCTGTCGCGTGCGGCCGCGCCGCTGTACGCACTGGCGGCGCGCCTGCCGGGCGTGCTGGGCGAAGCAGTGGCGGTGCTGGCGCTGGCCTTGAGCGCCAATCCCGCCGCCGTGGCGGCCGTGCTGGCGCTGCAGCTGTGCGGCTGGAGCGTAGCCAGTGCCGCGCTGCCCGGCGTGCTGATTGCCGCCACGGCCATCTGGGGCATCCTGGTGAGCGAATTCAGCGTGCGCGACCTGCGCTACGGCGTGGACGCCATCGCGGCGGCCGCGCCCGGCGGCGCACTGCGCCGCTATGGCGCCCAGCTGCTGGCGGCGCTGTTGCTGGGCGCCCTGCTGACGGCGCCGGTGGGGCTGCGCTGGCTGGCGCAGGCGCCGCTGCTGGCGGCGGCCCTGGCCAGCGGCTTATGCATGCTGGCGGCGGCTGCTGCGGTGCTGGGCCTGGCCAGCCGCGGTTCGCGCACCTTCCTGGCGCTGTTCCTGTTCGGCCTGTACGTGGCCACCCAGACCCGCGCCGTGCCGGCGCTGGACGTGGTGGGCTTCAACGGCGCCGCCACCGCTGGCTCTGTGCTGTGGCAGACCGCCGCCGCAGTGCTGCTGGGGGCGCTCGGGTGCGGGCTCGCGGCCCGTACACAAGGTGGGCACCTTTGATGTAGATCATGCCCGCAAGGTGGCCGGGTCTTAGCCTGACCGTTCGCGCCCATGGCGCGTCATCGACCACCTTTTTTTCGGAGGCATCAGCATGTATCCCTATTCCGAATCCCTTACCCCCGCAGCCCGCAACCATCTCGAAGCCCAGATGTCGTTCTTCAACGACATGACCAGGTCGCTGTTCCGCACGGCCCAGCAATACCAGGAACTCAATTTGCAACTGGCCCAGACCCTGCTGGAGGAAAGCGCCATCACCGGCCAGCGCATCTTCAGCGCCAACCGCCCCACCGAGGCCATCACGGCGGCGGCCTCGCACGCCCAGCCCGCCACCGACAAGCTGTGCGCCTACCACCAGCATATCTCGCGCATGGCGGCCGACACCCAGGCCAACCTGGCCCAGGTGGCCGAGCAGCACGCGGTGGAAACCAGCCGCACCGCCAAGGCCCTGGCCGAGGAGGTGGCGCGCGTCACCAGCGAGGAAACCGAAAAAGGCTTGCGCGCCCAGCAGGAAGCGGTGCGCAAGTTCACGGATCCCTTCCAGCGCGCTGCCGACGGCGCCGCACGACCGCAGCAGGACGGGCAGGCGGGCGATCAGCACCTCGGCCCGGGCGCGCAGCACCGCAGTGCGAACGGTAGCGATGCGCGCGAGCACACCGCTTCCGCCGGCGCGCCGGCCGCCTCAGCCACGCAGGCCGCCCACACGGCCCAGGGCGGCAAGCAACAACCGGGCGTACGCAAGGACAGCTGAGGCGTCCGGCAAGACCGGACGCGATGATTTATCATGCGCTCTGCATTGAAACACGGAGATTGCGCATGAGTACGTCCACCAGCACGCAGCCGGAAGCGCTGCACATCGTTTGCCCCCATTGCGACGCGGTCAACCGCGTCCCCGCCGCGCGCCTGGCGCAGCATCCGGTGTGCGGCAAATGCCAGAAGGAGTTGTTCACCGGCCAGCCCACCGACCTGGGCAGCGCGCGCTTCCTCAAGCACATCGAGCGCAGCGACTTGCCGGTGCTGGTGGATTTCTGGGCGCCATGGTGCGGTCCGTGCCGCACCATGGCGCCGTTCTACGCCCAGGCCACGCAGGGCCTGGAACCGTACTATCGCGTGGTGAAAGTCAATACCGAAGAAGCCCAGGACCTGGCCGCGCGCTACGCCATCCGCAGCATCCCCACCCTGGCCCTGTTCAAGGGCGGGCGCGAAGTGGCGCGCCAGCCGGGCGCCATGGATGCGGCCAACATCATGGCCTGGGCCCGGCAGAACAACCGCTAAGCCGTGGAAGCAGAGAACTTGTTTCAACGTGAGCAGGGCTAGGCGCGGCGACGAAGACAGTGCGCCTGCACGGCTAGGAGCCGTAACGACGCCATGGTCATGTTGAAACAAGTTCTCAATGGTGGGCGGCGCCGCGGATGAATTGCAGTATTTGCGCGCCGCCGGGCGTCGCTTCGTCGTGCATGACGTCGGCCAGGGTCACCTTGTCCAGCTCCGCCAGGAAGGCGCGCATGGCGGCGGCCAGCACGCCCTTGAGCTTGCAGCCCGGCGTCAGCGGGCAGGCGTCGCTGGACTGGTCGAAGCACTCGGCGATGAAGAAATCGCTCTCGGTCTGTCGCACCAGGGCGCCAATGTTGATCTCGGCCGGGTCGCGGCCCAGGCGCAGGCCGCCGTTACGTCCGCGCACGGTCTCGATCAGGCCGGACTGCCCCAGCTCGTAGACCACTTTCATCAAGTGGTTTTTCGATATCTTGTGCATGTCGGCGATGTCCTGGATGGTCACCAGTTTGTCGCGGCTGGCGCTCAGGTGGAGCAGCGTGCGCAAGGAATAATCGGTAAAGGAAGTCAGACGCATGGTAGGGCAGGTTGCTCACCCCTCATTTCACATCCTGGTATTGTAGCACCGCGCCAGGTGGCCGGTGGGGCGTGTGCGCTGGCGTACCGACGCCGGACCCGGCCGGCCGCACACTGCGCTGCAAGCAAACAAAGGAGCATGCCATGGAGCTTAGCGAAGAGACGCGCCGCCAGTTTATCCAGGAACTGTGGCGGCGCTTCGAGGATTTGCAGCAGTGGGCGGTGGACAACTGGCCGGACCGCGACCATCCGCTGTCCAGCGCCGATTTTGTCGAGGCCCGCAAGGAAATCCTGGGCCTGCGCGCCCCGCACCAGTCGGCCGCCACGCCCAGGGACGCTGCCGAACCCGAGGACGGCGGCCCGCAGTACGTGGACGTGACGCCCGCGCCCTGGCCCTGATCAGTCCTTGCCGTCGCGCGGCAGGGCCAGCACCAGCGCCACGGTGGCGATGGCCAGTCCCACGGCCACGCCGCAGGCCAGCTTGAAGGCGCTGTCGAACAGCAGCGGCGCCACCAGGCCGGAGACGGCGGCAAACAGCAGCATCTGCACGAACGATTGCAGGGAGGCCGCCAGCCCGCTGTTGTCGGGGAAGTGGTTCATGGCCATCAGGGTCATGGGCGGCATGGTGAGCGCCATGGCAAAGGCGTAGCCGAACAGCGGCAGCACGGCCCACGGCACCTCGGCCGCGTACAGGTAGTTGTAGCCAACGTTGGCGGCGGTGGACAGCGCCATCAGCGCATAGCCGGTCCAGACCTGGGCCCGCGGCGTATAGCGGTGCGCGAATTTGGCCGACAGGGCCGAGCCCAGCACCATGCCGCTGATCAGCGGGATGAACATCCAGGCAAAGGCCGTTTCCGGCAGGCGCAGGATGTTCATCACGAAGTAGGCGGCCGAGCCTATGTACAGCGCGAAACCGGAAAAGCTCATGCCTAGCGCCACGGCCAGCAGCAGGAACTGGCGGTGGCGCAGCACCTTCCAGTAGTTGGCCGCGATCACGCCCGGGTGGAAGGCGTGGCGCCTGGCGGGCGGCAGGCTTTCCGGCAGCCAGCGCTGTACGGCCACCATCATCAGCACGGCGAAGGCGGCCAGGAACCAGAAGATCGAGCGCCAGCCATGGGTCACCTGCAGCCAGCCGCCCAGCACCGGCGCAATCGCGGGCGCCAGGCCGAACACCATCATGATATGCGACAGGATCTTTTGCGCGGCCGCGCCCTCGAAGCGGTCCTGTACGATGGCGCGTCCCACCACCGAACCGGCGCCGGCCGCCAGGCCCTGCACGATGCGGCAGGCCAGCAGCACGCCCAGCGAGGGCGCCAGCGCCGCGCCCACGGAGGCCAGCACGTACAGCGCCAGCGACCACAGGATCACCGGGCGGCGGCCGAAGGAATCGGACAGGGTGCCGTAGAACAGCATCATGAAGGCAAAGCAGAACAGGAACATGCTCAGGGTCTGCTGCACCAGGATGGGACTGGCGTCGAAAGTGCGGGCGATGGCCGGGAACGAGGGCAAATAGGTGTCGATGGCCAGCGGGCCGACCATGGTCAGGCCGGCCAGCAGCACGGTAAGCAGGAAATTCATGGAAGGGGTATTGTTCAGGATTGACCGCGCATTGTACGTCAGGTGGGCAGCGGTTATCATCAAAAACCTGAATTGCAAGCAAACTGGAAACAACCATGACCATCGACACCTATGACGGCACCGGCGTCAAGCCTACGCACTGGAACCTGGGCAGCGTCATCGAGCAGCTGCGCGTGTCGCGCGAAGCCACCCACAACATCCGCCACCATGGCAAGGTACGCGAACTGCCGTCGCGCGAGGCGCTCAGCATCATCGTCAACGGCCTGCAGGCGGCGCTGTTCCCCACCCATTACGGGCGGCCCAACCTGACCGACGAAAGCATCGATTATTTTGTCGGCGACACCCTGAACACCACCCTCAACCGCCTCAGCGAGCAGGTGCGGCGCGGCCTGCAGTTCAATGCCGACGACACGGTGCCGGACGAACCGGCCCTGACCCGGCAGGCACACGACATCACGCGCCAGTTCGCGGCCGGACTGCCGGAAATCCGCGCGCTGCTGGTGTCGGACGTGCTGGCCGCCTATTCGGGCGACCCGGCCGCCACCTCGGTGGCCGAGATCATGCTGTGCTATCCGGGCACCATCGCCATCCTGCATTACCGCCTGGCGCATTTGCTGCACAAGCTGGGCGTGCCTTTCCTGGCGCGCCTGGTGTGCGACATCAGTCATTCGCTGACCGGGATCGATATCCACCCCGGCGCCACCATAGGCGGCAGCTTCTTCATCGACCATGGCACCGGCGTGGTGATAGGCGAGACCGCCATCATCGGCCAGCGCGTGCGCCTGTACCAGCATGTCACGCTGGGCGCCAAGCGCTTCCCGGCCGACGAACAGGGCGTGCTGATCAAGGGCGTGCCGCGCCACCCCATCGTGGAGGACGACGTGGTGATCTACGCCGGCGCCACTATCCTGGGCCGCATCACCATAGGCGCCGGCTCCACCATAGGCGGCAACGTGTGGCTGACCCAGAGCGTCCCGCCGGGCAGCAGCGTGTCGCAGGCGCAGATGCAGAACAGCTGATGCCTGGGTTTATTTAACCTTTGCCTTGGCGGCCGGCTTGGCCAGCTGGGCTTCCAGCTGCAGCTGGTCGTCGGTCTTGGCCAGGTCCGGGAAGCGCTGGTTGGTGATATCGAGGAATTCGCGCGAGCGGTAGGCGGCGGCCAGGTCGCGTGCGAACGGCTTGTCCTTGTCGGCCGTGCGCACCGCCGCCAGGTTGACGTAGGAGGGCGAAATCTTTTCGGTGACCAGGGCGTCCTTGAGCTTCAGGCCGGAGGCCACGGCGAAGTTCCCGTTGATGAAGGCGTAGTCGGTATCCTGCAGGGAGCGCGGCAGCTGCGCCGCTTCCAGCGGAATCAGCTTGATCTTTTTAATGTTGACCGCCACGTCTTTTTCCGAGGCCTTGAGCGGGTCGGTTTTCTCGCGCAGCTGTATCCAGCCCAGCTGCGACAGCACCACCAGCGCACGCGCCTGGTTGGTCGGGTCGTTGGGCAAGGCCACGCGGGCGCCTTCCTTCACTTCCGCCAGCGTCTTGTGCTTGCTGCTGTAGAGCGCGATGGGGGCGGTGGGTACGGTGACGATGTCGGTCAGGGCCAGCTTGTGGTCGGCCTTGAACTTGTTCAGGTAGACGATGTGCTGGAACACGTTGGCGTCCAGCGAACCTTCGGCCAGGGCGAAGTTGGGCTGTATATAGTCGTTGAATTCCACGATCTTTACCTTGTAGCCTTTTTTCTCCAGGATGGGCTTGATGCCCAGCTTGAGCGGGTCGGCGTAGGGACCGGCGCTGGTGCCGATCACGATTTCGTTGGCGTCCTTGGCAAAGGAAGGCGCGGCGGCGGTCAGCGCCAGCGCGGCGGCCAGCAGGGTGCGGCGGGTGATGTTCATGATGTCCTTTGTATGCTTAGCGTTTGTCGAGTTTTTTGGCGATGCGGCTGCCGGTGAACTGTATCAGCTGCACCAGCACGATCAGCACCGCCACCGTGGCGACCATGACGTCGGTCTCGAAGCGGTAATAGCCGTAGCGGATGGCGAGGTCGCCAATGCCGCCGCCGCCCACCACCCCGGCCACGGCCGAATAGGACAGGAAGCTGATCGCCAGCACCGTCAGCGCCGACACCAGCCCGGCGCGCGCCTCCACCAGCAGCACGCGCAGCACGATCTGCAGTTCCGTCGCGCCCATGGCGTGCGCCGCCTCGATCACGCCGCGCGGCACTTCGCGCAGGCTTTGCTCGACCATGCGGGCGAAATAGGGGATGGCCGCGAACGACAGCGGTACGGCCGCCGCCAGCGGACCGATGGAGGTGCCGGCGATCAAGCGCGTGAACGGCACCAGCGCCACCAGCAGGATGATGAAGGGGAAGGAGCGCACCGTATTCACCAGCCAGCCCAGCACCAGGGCGGCCGGGCGGTTCTGCAGCGACTGGCCTTCGGACACCAGGAACAGCAAGATGCCCAGCGGGCCTCCGATGAAGATGGCGCTGCCCAGGCCTATGCCCAGCATGGTCAGGGTTTGCAGCAGGGCTTCCCACATCTCGGGCAGCATGGCGGCGATGTTGTTCCAGGACTCAAGCATGGACCGCCTCCCGTGCCTGTGCATGGGCAGCCCGGGCATACTCGGACAGTTCGCGTCCCAGCACGGTCTTGCGCGGCGCGCCGTCGTCCAGCGCGAACAGTTCGGCGATGGCGCCGTCTTCCACCACGGCGGCGCGGTGGCAGATCTCGCCCAGCACCGACAATTCATGGCTGACGAAGACGATGGTCACGCCCAGGCGGCGGTTGATGTCCTGCAGGGTGGCCAGTAAAGCGCGGGTGGTTTCGGAATCCAGCGCGGAAGTCGGCTCGTCGCACAGCAGCACGGCCGGCTTGCTGGCCAGGGCGCGGGCGATGGCCACGCGCTGTTTCTGGCCGCCGGACAGCTGGGCCGGATAGACCTCCGCCTTGCCGCCCAATTCCACCAGGGCCAGGCAGTCGCCCACGCGCTCGGCGATCTGCTCTTTGCTGTAGCCGCCGTGTATGCGCAGCGGGAAGGCCACGTTGTCGTACACGGTGGCGTTCTGCAGCAGGTTGAACTGCTGGAATATCATGCCGATATGGCTGCGCGCCTCGCGCAGCTCGCGCTTGGACAGGGCGGTCAGTTCCTGGCCGGCGACTGTGATGGTGCCCGCATCCGGGCGCTCCAGCAGGTTGAGCAAGCGTAGCAGGGTGGATTTGCCGGCGCCGCTCTTGCCGATCAAGCCGAAGATTTCGCCGGCGGCGATGTCCAGCGTGACATCGCGTACGGCCTGGAAGCGGCTGCCGCCGGGGAGTGAAAACGCCTTGCTGGCGTGTTCGACCCGTATCAGCGGGACGGTGGATGAACTGCTCAAATGACTCATGTAAGGGTATCTGAAGTGGGCGGCCGGCTGGATCGCAGCGCGGCGCAAGACCGCGCAGTATGCCTTCGGCGCCTTATGCTTGCCACGATTTATTTTTGCTTTGCATATGCGTTTAAAGCATAAAAAGGGCAGCGCATATCAAAACATAAAAGTATTCGTTTTGATTTGACGGGGGCAGGCCTAAGCTCTGGTCACGCGTATATCGGGGACCGTACCATGACCATACTCCTGCTCAGCGGCAGCCCAGCCGCCCACTCCAGCTCCGCCCGGCTGCTCCAGCATGTCGGCGACCGCCTGGCCGTGCTCGGCCACCGCGTCAGCAAGCTGCACATCCGCGACCTGCCGGCGCGCGCCCTGCTGCACGCCGACTGCGAAGATGCCCAGATCAGGCGCGCGCTGGACGACGTGGCCCAGGCCGACGCCATCATCATCGGCACCCCGATCTACAAGGCGGCCTACACCGGCCTGCTCAAGACTTTCCTTGACCTGCTGCCGCAGGATGGGCTGAACGGCAAGCTGGTGCTGCCGATCGCCACCGCCGGCAGCCAGTCGCACGTGCTGGCGCTCGACTACGCGCTGCGTCCCGTGCTGCAGGCGCTTGATGCGCGCCAGGTGCTGACCAGCATCTACGCCACCTCGCAGCAGCTGGTGTGGAACGAGGGCAGCGGCCTGGCCATCGACCAGGCCATCGCCTGGCGCGTGACGGCCGGCCTGGAGGCGCTGTCCTCCGGATTGCGCGTGCTGCAGCAGGAGGCGGAACTGGCTGACGCCCTGCACGTGGCGGCCCAACCCGTGCGCCTGGCGCGCTGAGGAGAGAGCATGACTGTTGAACACAAGCGGCGCGCGCGCCGCCACACCCTGGGCCTGCTGTTTGCCGCCGGCGTGCTGGCCGCGTCGGGCCCTAACCAGGCGGTGGCCCAGCAGGCCGCGCAGGAAGTCCAGGTGTTACGGATAGGCTACCAGAAATACGGCACGCTAACCCTGCTGAAGGGGCGCGGCACGCTGGAAAAACGGCTGGCGGCTAAAAACATCAGCGTGAAATGGACCGAATTCCCGTCCGGTCCGCCGCTGCTGGAGGGCTTGAACGTGGGCAGCATCGATGTCGGCTCGGTGGGCGAAGCGCCGCCCATTTTTGCCCAGGCGGCCGGCGCCAATCTGGTGTATGTGGCCAACGAGCCGCCGGCGCCGGGCGGCGAAGCCATCATCGTCCCCAAGGATTCCAGGCTGCGCAGCCTGGCTGAGCTGAAAGGCAAGAAGGTGGCGCTCAACAAAGGCTCGAACGTGCACTACCTGCTGGTCAAGGCGCTGGAAAAAGCCGGGCTGGCCTACAGCGACATCCAGGTGGCCTACCTAGCCCCGGCCGACGCCCGCGCCGCCTTCGAACGCGGCAGCGTGGACGCCTGGGTGATCTGGGACCCGTTCCTGGCCGCCGCCGAGAAGCAGCTGGGCGCGCGCGTGCTGGCCGATGGCAAGGGACTGGTGTCCAACCACCAGTTCTACCTGGCCTCGCGCAGCTACGCCGAGCGCAACCCGGACATCGTGCGCATCATCATCGAGGAGCTGGCCAAGGTCGATGCCTGGGGCGAGAAACATCCCGGCGAAGCGGCGGCCGTGCTGGCCCGGCAGACCAGCCTCGATCCGGCTGTGGTGGCGCTGGCCGTCTCGCGCTTTGCCTGGGGCGTGAAGCCCATCACACCGGAAGTGCTGGAACAGCAGCAGAAAGTGGCGGACGCCTTCTCCCATTTGAAACTGATCCCCAAACCCATCGCGGTCAAGGATGCACAGCCGCCGCTGAAGGTGGCGCAGGCCACGCACTGAAAGGAAACACGATGTCGTTGAATGTATTCTGGTTCATCCCCACCCACGGCGACAGCCGTTATCTCGGCACCTCCCGGGGGGCGCGCGCCATTGATGCCGACTACCTGCAGCAGGTGGCCGTGGCCGCCGACTCGCTGGGCTACGACGGCGTGCTGCTGCCCACCGGCCGTTCCTGTGAGGACGCCTGGGTGGTGGCCTCGTCGCTGATACACTCCACCAAAAAGCTGAAATTCCTGGTCGCGGTGCGGCCCGGCCTGTCCACGCCCGGGCTGGCGGTGCGCATGGCCGCCACCTTCGACCGCCTGTCCAGGGGCCGCTTGCTGATCAACGTGGTCACGGGCGGCGACCAGGGCGAGCTGGAAGCGGACGGCCTGTTTGCCGACCACGCCAAGCGCTATGAAATCTCGGATGAATTCATCCGCGTGTGGCGCGCCTCGCTGGCAGGCGAGGGCGGCGACAAGGGCTATGACTTCGAGGGCAGGCATATCAAGGTCAAGGGCGCCCGCACCCTGTATCCGGCGGTGCAGAAGCCGCACCCGCCGCTGTATTTCGGCGGCTCCTCGGAGCCGGCGCACGAACTGGCGGCGCAGCAGATGGACGTGTATCTCACCTGGGGCGAGCCGCCGGCCGCCGTGGCCGGGAAAATCGCCGACGTGCGCGCCCGCGCCGCCCGATATGGCCGCACGCTGCACTTCGGCATCCGTTTGCACGTGATCGTGCGCGAAACCAACGAAGCCGCATGGCGCGCCGCCGATGAACTGATCAGCCACCTGGACGACGAGACCATCGCCAAGGCCCAGGCTTCGCTGGGCAAGATGGATTCGGTCGGCCAGCAGCGCATGGCCGCGCTGCACGGCGGCCGCCGCGACAAGCTGGAAGTGTCGCCCAACCTGTGGGCCGGGGTCGGCCTGGTGCGCGGCGGCGCCGGCACCGCGCTGGTGGGCGATCCGGAGACGGTGGCGGCCCGCATCCGCGAATACCAGGAGCTGGGCATAGAGACCTTCATCTTTTCCGGCTATCCGCACCTGGAGGAATCCTACCGCTTCGCCGAGCTGGTGTTCCCGCTGCTGGGCAAGGGCAAGGAGGTTGGCGAGCAATCCATCACCGGGCCGTTCGGCGAGGTGATGGCGACCGGTATCGTGCCGGATTCTGGCAAGAAGGCGGCCTGACATGGGCGCCAACTATACCGCCGGCCTGCCCGGCAGCGTCGGCCTGCCGCGCGCCGCAGCCAGGCCGGCCCGCAAGCCCGCCCGTGCTGCGTCCGGCCGCCAGCAGCACGGCGCCTGGACCGCATGGATACTGCCGGTGCTGCTGGTCGCCGGCTGGCAGGTCGCGTCCCAGCTTGGCTGGCTGTCCAGCCGCATCCTGCCGGAACCGTGGGCCGTGGCCAAGGCCTTCTGGACACTGGCCGCCTCGGGCGAGCTGTGGATACATTTGCGCACCAGCCTGTGGCGCGCGGTGACCGGCTTTGCCATCGGCGGCGGCCTGGGTCTGGCGCTGGGCCTCTTGACCGGCAGCTTCCGCCGCGCCGAAACCCTGCTCGACACCACCCTGCAAATGGTGCGCAACATCCCGGCCCTGGCCCTGATCCCGCTGGTCATCCTGTGGTTCGGGATCGACGAGACGGCCAAGCTGTTCCTGCTGGCCGTGGGCGTGTTCTTCCCGGTCTACCTGAACACCTTCCACGGCATCCGCTCCGCCGACCAGGGCTTGATCGAGATGGCGCGCAGCTACGGCCTGTCCGGCTGGCCGCTGTACCGCGACGTGATCCTGCCGGCTGCGCTGCCGTCCATCCTGGTTGGCGTGCGCTTCTCGCTGGGCCTGGTGTGGGTGTTGCTGATCGTGGCCGAAACCATCTCGGCCCAGGCCGGCATCGGTTACATGACCATGAATGCGCGCGAATTCCTGCAGACCGACGTGGTCCTGGTCGGCATCCTGCTGTACGCGCTGCTGGGCAAGCTGGCCGATTTGCTGTCGCGTGCGCTGGAGCGCTATTTCCTGCGCTGGAACCCGGCGTACCGTTAAGGCTAGAACATCATGCTGCACACCGCATCCCCCATTGAAGCCGACCTGCTGTCGGTGTTTTCTCCCAGCGTGGGGGGGGGGGAGGGGGGGGG
>NZ_JBKFEH010000003.1:0-115992 GCF_053572355.1 Duganella kummerowiae | reverse complement strand
CGTGCCGGCGGCGCCGCCGGCGCCGGAACCGTCCCCGCCCCTGCAGCGCCACGGCGTGCCGCTGCTGCTGGACCATGTCAGCAAGTCCTACGGCGCCCGCGCCGTGCTGCACGGTATCAACCTGGAGCTCAAGCCCGGCGAATTCGTGGCCGTGGTCGGCCGCAGCGGCTGCGGCAAGAGTACTTTGCTGCGCGCCGTGGCCGGGCTGGAGACGGCCGACGCCGGCCGCATCGCCATCGGCCACGGCGGCGCCGAACCCAGCGTGCGCATCATGTTCCAGGAAGCGCGGCTGCTGCCCTGGAAAACGGTGCTGGACAACGTCGCCCTCGGCCTGCCGCATGCGCTCAATGCGGCCGCCGCCACCCTGGCGACAGTGGGTCTGGCCGAGCGCGCCGACGATTGGCCGTCCGAACTGTCCGGCGGTCAGCGCCAGCGCGTGGCCCTGGCGCGCGCCTTGCTGCACGAGCCGCAACTGCTGCTGCTTGACGAGCCGCTGGGCGCGCTGGATGCCCTGACCCGCATCGAGATGCAGCAGCTGATCGAATCGCTGTGGCGCGCGCGCGGCTTCACCGCCGTGCTGGTCACGCATGACGTGCAGGAGGCGCTGGCCCTGGCCGACCGCGTGCTGCTGATCGAAGACGGCCGCATTACCCTGGACCTGCGCGTGGACCTGCCGCGTCCGCGCGCCCGCGGCCATGCCGCATTTGCCTCGCTGGAACAGCGCCTGCTGGGCCACATCCTCAAGACTTCCCATCAAGACGCTGCCTGAAAGCGCTAGCGTGCGCCTGTTCTTTTGGTAGAACTGGCAAGATATTGCTTCCGATATCATGACCCATGCGGCGGCCTCGTGCCGCCTGGGAACATCTTGATGCTTCCGCGCGCTAATGATCGATTTTATCGATAGTAATCCGGTAAATTTTCCGTTTTACATCTTTAACGGTCGCGCGCATAATCGGCACCAGAAAAGTATGCGTTAGGACTAATTCCAGTACTACGCGCATGCTGGTCCTTGTTCCCCCATACAGGAGTATTTAATGAAAAAAATCATCGCCCTGCTGATCGCCGCCGGTGTCTCCATCGCTGCCCAGGCCGCCCCGGAAACCTATGTGCTGGACAACAGCCACACCTTCTCGCGCTTCTCCTACAGCCACTTCGGCTACTCGACCCAGGAAAGCCGCTTCAACAGCACCACCGGCAAGATCGTGCTGGACCGCGCCGCCAAGACCGGCTCGGTGGACGTGGTGATCGACACCAAATCGGTGGACACCGGCTCCAAGCTGTTCGACAGCCACATCCAGGGCGAGGATTTCCTGGACACCGCCAAGTTCCCGACCATCACCTACAAGTCCACCAAGTTCAACTTCGACGGCGATAAAGTGGCCTCGGTGGACGGCAACCTGACCATCAAAGGTGTGACCAAGCCGGTCACCCTGACCGTCACCTCGTTCCAGTGCATGGCCCACCCGATGCTGAAGAAAGACGCCTGCGGCGCCAACGCCGTTGCCAAGATCAAGCGTTCCGAGTTCAACGCCGGCAAATACGCTCCCTACGTGGGCGATGAAGTGACCCTGACCTTCGCAGTCGAATCCGTCAAAGAATAAAGAGTCACACCCTCTGTAAACCCAATCTGCGCCACGGCGCGTCCCTCAGGAGCAGTAATGAAGTTCACACAACTGACAGGCGCCGTGGCGCTGGCGTGCGCCGGGCTGGCGCACGCCGATACGAATCTGATCATCACCAACGGCAAGATCGCCACCATGGCGAAAGAGGGCGCTTTCGTGCAAGCCCTGGCCGTCCAGGACGGCAAGATACAAGCCGTGGGCAGCAATGCCCAGATCCTCAAGCTCAAGAGCGCTGCCACCCAGGTGATCGACGCCGGCGGACGCACCGTCATCCCCGGCCTGAACGACTCCCATCTGCACATCATCCGTGAAGGCTTGAACTACAACGCCGAGCTGCGCTGGGACGGCGTCACCTCGCTGAAAAAAGCGCTGCAGATGCTCAAGGAGCAGGCTGCGCGCACGCCGGACGGCGCCTGGATCAAGGTGGTGGGCGGCTGGAACGAATTCCAGTTCGAGGAAAAGCGTTTGCCGACCCTGGCCGAGATCAACGAGGCGGTGCCGGACAAGCCGGTGTTCATCCTGTACCTGTACGGCCTGGGCTTCCTCAACCAGAAAGGCATCGCGACCCTGGGCTACACGCCCGAGACCAAATTCAAGGACGGCGAACTGGAAGTGGGCGCCGACGGCAGGCTGACCGGCAAGCTGATCGCCAAGCCCAACGCCCTGATCCTGTACACCACCCTGGCCAAGACCGGCGCCCTGCCGCGCGAGCAGCAGCTGAATTCGACCCAGCAGTATTACACCGAGCTGAACCGCCTCGGCCTGACCAGCGCCATCGACGCGGGCGGCGGCGGCCAGGCCTATCCGGACGATTACGCCGTCAGCCTGGAGCTGGCCAAGGATGGCAAGCTGACCGTGCGCACCTCCTACTACCTGTTCGCGCAAAAGCCCGGCAAGGAGCTGGAGGATTACCAGCGCTGGCTGACCCTGACCAAGCCGGACCGCAACGACCACCTGTTCTACGCCAACGGCTACAACACGGAAGGCGGCGGCGAGAACCTGGTGTGGAGCGCGGCCGACTTCGAGAACTTCCTGGAGCCACGTCCCGACATGCCGCCCGAGATGGAAGGCGAGCTGGAGCCCGTGTTGCGCCTGCTGGTCAAGAACCGCTGGCCATTCCGCATCCACGCGACCTATGGGGAAAGCATAGACCGCGACCTGGCCGTGATCGAAAAGGTCAACAAGGATACGCCGCTGAACGGCCTGCGCTGGTTCTTCGACCACGCGGAAACCATCAGCGACGCGCAACTGGCGCGGGTGAAGGCGCTGGGCGGCGGCATCGCGGTGCAGAACCGCATGTACTTCCAGGGCGAGCTGTACTGGAAACAATATGGCGCCCAAACGCGCCAGATGCCGCCCATCAAGAAGATGCTGGAAATGAAGATCCCGGTCGGCCTCGGCACGGATGGCACCCGTGTCAGCAGCTATGGACCGTGGCCGTCGATCTACTGGGCCGTGAGCGGCAAGACGGCCGGCGGCCTGGAAATCTGGAAATACCAGGATCGCCTGAGCCGCTACCAGGCGCTCAAGCTGATGACACAGGGCAGCGCCTGGATGAGTGGCGAGGAAAAGCTGAAAGGCACGCTGGTGGCCGGCCAGTACGCCGACATCGTCATCCTGCCCAAGGATTACTTCTCGATGCCGGTGGAGCAGATCAAGAACCTGGAAAGCAGCCTGACCATCGTCAACGGCAAGGTAGTGTATGCGGGCGCGGAGTTCCGGCAATACGCCCCGGCCCAGCCGGCCGTGCTGCCGGACTGGAGCCCGGTCAAGCACTACGGCGGCTACCAGAACAAATAGCCCCGTAACCCACCCCGGCACCCCGGTGTCGGGAACCCCGGTGTCCAACGCCGGCAACGCCGGAACGCCGGGAACGCCGGTGTCAGATCTGCCTTAACGCCGGTGTCTAACGCCAGTGTAACGCCGGTGTCAGATCTGCCTTTGGTACATGAGTCCGCTTTACAAAGCGAGCTCATGTACCAGTGGCAGATCTGACACCGGGTTCGCATGTACCAGTGGCAGATCTGACACCGGGTTCGATCTGACACCGGGTTCGACACTGGGTTCAGACAGACACCGGGTTCAGAACAAATAGCCCAAGAGGGGGGGCGCGGTTTAGACGAAGCCGAACCAGCCCAGCAGGGCGCCGGCGGCGATCAGCCATAGCAGGTGGACCTTGGTGCGCCAGATGATCAGGCCGGCCACCACCGACAGCAGCCATAGCGGCCAGCCTGTGGTCCAGTCGCGGTTGGCTCCGGCCAGGATCAGGCCAGCCGAGATGATCAGCGCCACCACGGCTGGCGCCATGCCCTGCTTGAAGGCGCGCACCGCCACCAGTTCGCGGTTGCGGTGGCCCCAGCGCGCCGCCAGGTAAGTCAGGGTCGCGCTGGGCACCAGGATGCCGGTCATGGTGACGGCAACCCCCGCCAGGGCCGCCGCCAGGCTGCCCGCGTTCAGGCCCACCGTCCAGCCCATCAGGGCCACGAACAGCACGTTGGGACCGGGTGCCGCCTGCGCGATGGCAATGGCGTCGTTGAACTGTGCCTGGCTCATCCAATGCTGCTCGACCACCAGGTAGCGGTGCATCTCTGGCGCGGTGGACATGGCGCCCCCTACCGACATCAGTGACAGCATCAGGTAGTGCGCGAACAGGTTGAACCAGTCGGCCCAGCCCAGCACGATGTGCAGCTGGCCGCTCATGGCCGTCGCTCCTTCAGCTTGCGGTAGGTCAGGCCGCAGCCTGCGCCGCCCAGGATCAGCAGGGTATAGGGCAATGGCAGGCGCAGCCACGCCACCAGCACCACGCCCAGCACGGTCAGCGGCACCGTCACGGCCAGCGGCAGCGGATGGCTCTTCAGCGCCGACAGCAGCTTGACCCCGGTGGCGGCGATCAGGCCCGCCGACACCGCCCCCATGCCGCGCAGCGCGCCTTCCACGCCCGGATGGCTGGCGTATTGCGCGTGCAGCACGGCCAGCACCAGCACCAGCAGCAGCGGCAACAGCAGCATGCCGGCCAGGGCTGCCAGCGCGCCACGCAGGCCGAAATAGCGGTCGCCCACCATCATGGACAGGTTGACCACGTTAGGACCGGGCATGATCTGGGCCACGGCCCAGTCCTCGATGAACTCTTCGCGCGTCAGCCAGCGCTTGCGCTCCACCAGTTCTCGCTGCACCACGGCCACCACGCCGCCGAAACCTTGCAGGGCCAGTATGGTGAAGGAAATGAATAAATCGCCCGGGGATGAGGGCCGGCTGCGTTGATCTTGGCTCATGGCATCATTATCCGCGATTTGCGCCGTCTTTGATCCAGCATAAAACGCTATCCAGGCAACTTCGATGAAAAAAGCAATGAAAGCGGCAGCTGATGGGAAGCTGTCATTGACTTTGGGTGCACGTGGCAGATACTGCCCTCAGCCGCAAACCGTATTCCCAACGCGCAGGAAACCTATGAGCGTCTCATCTCTACAGCAAGCGCCAGCCGCCGGGCTGTGCCCGCGCACCAATACCCAGGCCAGCGCCGTGGTCGATCAGGGCATCGTGGTACAGGAAAGCTTCAATACCGTGTGCGCGGTGGAGTATCTCAAGTCGAATAACGTTAATCCGGACGTGATCGAAAGGGTGCTGCTGCATCCTGAACAACGCCGCAAGCCGGCCTGGTGATCCCGATGGAGCAACCGGCAATGCATTTAGTTATGCACAAATCACGTTGACAAGAAATGTCGTGAAAAATTTTGCGCTTGCTGGCAGTGGTGATGTAAGTCCTTGATTTTCAAGGGCCTAGTTTGTGCCTATTGGATGGGCAGTTTGTCGGAAATGGCGTGGTTGCGGGGCGTATGCCTTGTCAATGGGCGCTTTTCCACAAAGATATCCACAATATTTGTGGACATCGGAAAAAATCCTTAGCAATCCGTGACTTAGCGCACGGAGTCAGCGCCGTTATTGTGATTGGGCAGTATTTTGCCGCTGACTTGCAGGCACTTGGCGGCAGTTGACTACTGTATGCGCAAACAGTGCCTGCTATTGTAGCGGCTTTTTCAAGGCCTGCAGCACGCTGCCGACCAGGGTGTACTGGCACGCTTGTCCCGTCTGGTCGAGGTCCGGGACGATCGTGATGCGCAGGCGCACTTCGTGGCCGTCGCGCCGCCTGGCGCTGACCACGTCGGTCCACACCTCGCCGTCCTTGAGGGCCTGCAGCGCATCGGCCAGCTGGTCGGCCGGATAGGGGCCTTCGTGCAGCAGGTGGGGATCGGCGTCCAGCAATTCCTCGCGGCTGTACTGGAACACTGTACACAGCTTGTCGTTCACGGCAGTGATGCGGCCGCCAGCGCTGAGCGTCATGGTGACGGCGTGCTGGTCGACTGCCGCCAGCACCCGCTGCGCATCGTGCAATTCGTGTTCGACGGCGTGCAGCTTGCCATAGGCCTGCTCCAGTCCGGCATAGGCGCGCAGCGAGGAAATCACAGTGGTGAACAGCTTGCGCGTGGTGAGGTCGGTCTTGCACCAGAAATCGTTGATATCGTAGTCGAGGATGATGCTGTGCTCCAGCGCCTGTCCCGGCTGGCCGGTGCGCAGCACGATGCGCACCAGCTGGTTATCCAGCAGGGTGCGGATCTGGCGCGCCACCCGCAGGCCGGCGTCGCTGGTCTCCATGATCACATCCAGCAGCACCAGCGCGATGTCGGATGTGTTGCGCAGCGTGGTCAGCGCCTCCTCGCCGCTGTAGGCGTGCAGAAAGCTCAGGCGCCGGCCCTGGAAGCAGGCATTGCTGAGGGAAAACTTGGTGACCACGTGCACATCCACGTCGTCGTCCACGATCAGCACCCGCCAGGGCGGCGGTGCCGGCGGGGCGGCCGGCCTGGCCTCGGCCGGCGCTTCCTCGTCTTCTATCATCCAATCGGTACTGTCGTCGTCGTTCTGGTTCATGAACTTCCCATGGAGGGTTTTCAGGAGTTAAGGGTGACACTATTCCTTGTGGATACTTTTGTCAAAGCCTCGCGGCCCTGCACAGGAGTTATGCACAAAAAAAAATTTTTCAAGATTCGCCGTGCAATTTGCCAGCGCTTTTCTGATCGCCGCTAAGTGCTTGATTTTATTTGGCTTAAAAATTGCCCGCAGATTAGGCATTTTGTTGTTCAGCCCGTCAGTACGGGCTGTATTGCCTGTCAAGAGTCACTTGCCCACAAGCTTATCCACAGCTGATGTGGATATCTGGAAAAATCACTTTAAATCTCATTATTTACGGGAATCTGATGAGGTCTTGGCTAAGATCAAAGTATGGCTTTCAAACGATTGAGCTCCGTCAAAAAACGTTCGCTTGCCAGCGCCGGCGGCCAGGGTTCCCACGCGGCGCCGCCGTACACCTCGTGCAGCGGGTCCAGGTCCAGCGGCGCGGTGCGGATTTTCAGGGTGGTGCGGACTTCCCGGGGCGTCCAGCCTACCACGTGCACGGCTTCGCTGGCGGCGGCCTGGCGGTCGGCGCGCTTGTGCAGGCGGTGCTCGTGCGGCGTCCATTCCGGCAAGCCGTAGCGGGTGAATACGGCCCGCTCCAGGCGGCGCGTGAGGGCGCGGAAGCCGTCGCCCAGGAAGGGTTTGATGACGGAGATGGCGTCAAACCCCAGCAAGCCTTCTTCGGCGTCATGCAGCAGTTCGCGCAGTTCAGCGACCGGGGACAGCGGGGCGGGCGACAGTTCGCGCCGCAGCAGCATCACGGTCAGCGAGTGCTGGGCCACGGACAGGGGCAGCGGCCAGGCTGAATGGCCACCCCAGCGGTAGGTGCGGGCCAGTCCCAGGGCCAGGTCCTCATCTTCCCAGTCGAAGGGCGTGGGGTCCAGCAGGTCCAGGCGGCGGCCGGAAGGCATGCGCACCCAGGCGCGCGGCAAGGGTAGGGTAATCGGCAAGTCGGGCACGCAAGTCCAGGTTATAAAAAACCGAATACTACGCCGCTTGCAGCTGTTTGTGGAAGAAAGTCGTGCCGCAATAGGCCCCGTCGGGCATCAGCGCGTAGTTGGGTATCACGCCCACGCGCTGCCAGCCGGCGCGCTGGTACAGGCGCTCGGCGTCGCCGCCGGTGACGGTGTCCAGCACCAGCACCGTCTTGCCGAGCTCGATGGCGGCCCGGTCCACGGCGTGCAGCAGCTGCTGGGCCGCGCCGCGCCGGCGCGCCTTGCGGTGCACCAGCATCTTGGCGACGTCGGCGCGGTGCGGCTGGTTGTCGGGCTGGGCCGTGATCAGCTGCACGGTGCCGATGATCTCCTCGCCATCCTGCGCCACCAGCAGCACACGCTCGCCGCGCGCGGTGCCGGCCAGTACGCCGCGCCAGAAGTCCAGCGCCTGTTCACGCGCCAGCGGCAGCATGAAGCTCACCGAGGCGCCGCCTTCCACGCAGTCGATCAGCACCTCGGACAGGGCCCGGGCCAGCGCCTCACTCCCGTGCGCCGCTTCCTGCGGCGGTATGCGGCGGATGGTGATGCTCATTTCGTCCTCCTTGGGGTATAGGGCAGGGTGACCAGGGCCACGGCGTAGCGGGCCGGCTGCTGGCCGGGATTGTGGTACACGATGGGTCGGTCCAGGCGCATGGCCAGGCAGTCGCCCGGCTCCAGGCGCCAGTGCTCCTGGCCGACGGAGACCTCCATGGCGCCGTCGAGCATCCAGATCTGCTGGTGGATATCGGCGTTGTGATCAGTGCTGTCGTAAGCCACCCGCTGCCCGGGCGGGAACACCACATCCACCAGTTGTATCGGCGACTGCGCCGGTGGCGAGACGTTGCGGCGTACGTAGCCGGAAGCGGGATCGGTCCACACCGGCTGTTCCGCGCGGCGCGAGACAGGCGAGGGCTGCTGTTCCGGCTCGGCCGCTTCGAACAACGAGGCCAGGGTCACGCCCAGGGCGGCGGCCAGCTTGTCCAGCACCGTGGCGGTGGGACTGCTTTCGCCGCGTTCGATCAGCGAGATATTCGATTTGCTGACGCCGCTAAGTCTGGACAGGGCGTCCAGTGACAGCTTGCGTTCGGCGCGCAGTGCGGCCACGCGGGCGGCAATGAGGGTATTGATGTCCATGCATCCACTTTACAGGAAATAAAATTCCTGTAAAGTGGAAATTGGGGCCGGTCAGGAGCGGCCAGTGTCGCCGCGTGCGCCTGCGGTGCGGTCGCGGTGGGTGGTGGCCTTGGCGGCGTCCGAGGCGCTTTGCTGGTTATGCAAGTCGGCACGGCCGGCATTGCCCTCGCGCAAGGCGCGATTGCTGTCGTTCGGAACGCCGGCCTGCTGGCGGTTGTTGGAGGGCGTAGCGACGCCCGGCGTGTCATTGCCGGGGTTGCCGGTGGCGTGGTTGCCGCTTTGCTGCATGGTATCGCCGGTCATGTTGGCGCCTGGCTTCAAGCCTTTATCGTTGGCCATGATGGTCTCCTTGTGTTGAAAGTGAGCTTATCGTAGGCCTCGGCTGTCGCCCCGGCTGTAGGCGCACGCCGCATGCTGGCGTAGGAGGGTTGACAGCTGTCCGGGTACGCTGGCGTACAGAGTGCAGTGTTGTTCGCTGTCAGGCTTGGAATCCATAAAGGAGACCGCCATGGCAACGGAAGTACGTACCGGGCAAGCGCCCGACAAGCTGGACCGACATGAATTCCACCTGCAATTCATGCGCTCTTTCCAGGATCCCACCTTCGAGGCAGTGCATGCCGCCCTGTCGCAAGTCGAGCAAGTGGCCTGGGAGAACTACGACAATAGCCGCAAGGCGCCGCGCACGCAGAAGGCGGGGCCGGAGTTCACCGATCCCGACTATGACTTGTCGGTGGAGTGGAAAGAGACCCGCGACCGCCTGCTGGCCGCTGAGGCGCGCCAGCGCGATCCCTCATCGCCGTCACGCGTGCTGCTGATCAACGCTGCCGCACGCAACGATGGCAGCTGCCCCGGCGAAATCTCCAAGACCTGGCGCCTCACCAGGCTGGCCGAGCAGGCCCTGGGCGAGTGCGGCGTGCAAACCGACATCCTGGACCTCAGCCTGCTGACCTCGGCCTACGACTTGCACATCCATCCCTGCAAGGGCTGCGTGTCCACCGCCATGCCGCTGTGCCACTGGCCGTGCAGCTGCTACCCCAACCACGGCGAACGCCAGACCAATGACTGGATGGCGGAGATCTACGAGAAATGGGTGGCGGCGCACGGGATCATCATCCTGACGCCGACCTACTGGTACCAGGCGCCGTCCGTGCTCAAGCTGATGATAGACCGCCTGGTGTGCGCCGATGGCGGCAATCCCGATCCCACCAGCACCCACGGCAAGAAGGCGGCCGAGGCCAAGGAGCTGGAGCTCAAGGGCTGGGATTATCCCAAGCACCTGGCGGGCCGCGTGTATGGCCTGGCCGTGCATGGCGACGTGGCCGGCATAGAAAGCCTGCGCCGCAACCTGTCGGACTGGCTGGAGTGGATGGGCCTGGTCAGCGCGGGCCACCAATCGCAGCTGGACCGCTACCTGGGCTATTACGAATCCTATGCGCAGAGCCACCAGGCGCTGGACCGCGACGCCGCTTTCCGGGAAGAAGTGCGCAACGTGGCGCGGGCCGTGGCCAGGGGCGTCCAGCAGATGCGCGCCGGCCGTATGCAGCAGCCGGATGAAACACTGCAGGCGCCGCGGCCCAAATAAACCGGGTGTATGATATTTCAAACTTTGACGTCAGAAAGTATGAAATGCCATACATGCTTCAAATCAAGGAACTGATCAAGCGGCGCGCCATCACGATGGTCCGGCTGGCGGAACTGATAGGCATGGCGCGGCCCAACCTTGTCACGGTACTGTCCGGCAGGCACGACAGTCGGGCGTCCACACTGGAAGGGCTAGCCGCGGCGCTGGAGGCCGAATGGGTCCTGGTGCCGAAAGAGCATCTGGCCGAGGTGCGGCGCGTGGTGGAGGGGCACGGCAGCGGACCGGACTGGACCGCCAAGAGCGCCGTCGAGCTATTTCTGGAGCGCAGCAAGTGAGCAGTTCGCTTTCTCCGCGCTACCTGGAAGTCTGGCTGCATGGCGGCCTGTGTGGATACTTGTGCGAGCTGAATGGTAATTGCAGGTTTGTGCCATCGGACCGGTTTCGAGCAGCGGGTGGGCAGCCGACCGTGAGCCTGTCGCTGGCCGTGCCCGATGCGCCCACCGTGGCGGCGCAAGTGTTCTCGCATCCTTTTCATCCGGCGCTGTATAGCCATGCCGGTGAGTTGCCGCCATTTTTCGCCGGGCTGCTGCCGGAGAGCGAACTGCGCAGGCGTCTGGAACTGACCCGCCATAATCCGGCCGACCGCGATGACTTCGGTATCCTGGCTGCGGCCGGGCTGGATTTGCCCGGCGCCGTCATCGTCCGGCCGCCGGATAATCCGCATGGCATTCCGGAATATGCGCGCACCTTCGGCGTGACGGGCGGTGTCGATAACCTGGAGGTGGCCGTCATTGAAGGCGCGGCGGAAGGGGCGGCCTCCATCTCCGGTGTGCAGAACAAGCTGGCCTTGTCGACCATATAGGCCGGCAGGCGCTACACCATGCCGGGCCGTGGCCGGCTGTCGGATGTCATCGCCAAACTCCCGCCGCGCGACGACGACTCGCAAATCTACAACGAGTATGTGGCGATGCGGCTGGCCGCCGCCGCCGGCGTGGAGGTGGCGCAATGCGAGCCGGTGCCGCTCAGCGCGCTGGAAATCCCGGGACTGGAGGGGCAGGGCTCGTTCCTGGCCGTCCAGCGGTATGACCGGGCGCACCATGAACGCGTGCATGTGGAGGATGCTTGCCAGGTGCTGGGCCGCATGCCGCGCGCGAAATACGGCAAGGCCGGGGACTATCAGGCTTTTCTTACCTTGTTAGCGCGGCTGAGTCCGCGTGGCATGGAGGACGTCCGGCAATTTTTCCTTCGGCAGGCGGTTAACACCTTGTTGGGCAACAGCGATGCGCACCTGAAGAATTTCTCGGTGCTGTACCAGGACCGCATATTTCCGCAGCTTAGCCCGGCCTACGATATCGTTTGCGTGGCCGCGCTGCCTGGGTTTGCCGGTTATGGCACCAATGTGGCGATCGACAAGCTGCATCGTGCGCAGACCCTGCACGACTACGTGGCGGTGGCGCGCGCCAGCGGGATTGCGGCGCGCATCGCGGCCTCGGCGGTCAAGTCGGCGGTAGCCGCGGCCAGAGATACCTGGCCGCGGCTGCTGAGCGAGCTGCCGGCGCCGCCCGCCATGAAGCAGGTGGTGACAGATCGCCTGGCCACGCTGCCGCTGGCGAAGATCCAGCAGCGGTAATCGTGCATTTAAAATAGCGTTGAGTTTTTCTACAGCGACCAACGACGCCGCGGCCGGCCGCGAGAGGAACCGGCGCGTGGAACTGGTGAAGCAGTGATCAGCGCTTGCGTGCCAGGGTGAGGCCGTCGCCCACGGGCAGCAGCGACAGGTCCACGCGCATATCGGCGTGCAGCTTGCGGTTCAGGGCTTGCAGGGCGGCGGTGTCGGCGTCCTGCGCTGCTTCGGCCACGCTGCCGTCCCACAACACGTTGTCGATGGCGATCAGGCCGCCGGGCCGCAGCAGTTGCAGGCATTGCTCGTAGTAGGCGTCGTAGCCGGTCTTATCGGCGTCGATGAAGGCGAAGTCGTATAGTCCTGCCTCGCCCGCCCGCAAGTGGCGCTCCAGGGTGCCGGAAGCCGGGCCCAGTTCCAGCTGGATCTTGTGGGCCACGCCGGCGCGCTCCCAGTAGGGCTTGCCAATGCTGGTATATTCCTCGCTGATGTCGCAGGCCAGCAGCGTGCCGTCGCTTGGTAGCGAGAGCGCTACCGTCAATGCGCTGTAGCCCGTGAATACGCCCACCTCGATGGCCTTGCGGGCGCCGATGAGCTTGACCAGCAGCGACATGAACTGGCCCTGCTCGGGCGCGATCTGCATGCCGGCCCTGGGATGGCTGGCGGTGGCCTGGCGCAGCGCCGCCTGTTCGGGATGTTCGCGCAGCGAGTGCCCGATGACGTAGCGGTACAACTGGTCGGTGAGGTTGAGCGTACGGTTGGTCATGCCGGTCTCCAGGATGGGGTTCGGGTGATTCTAATCCGGTTGGCCGGCATCCGCTCAAGCTGCTGAGCGATACACGGCCAAGCTGGACAGGGCGCGGTCGATCCGGATAATGGTACCGCTGTCACTGCAGGATACTCCATGCCCCATTCGTTCACGGCGCGCCGCGCCCTCGGTATTTCCCTCCTGGCGCTGCTGGCGCCCATGTCACAGGCCGCCGTGCGCCTGCCGGCCGTGCTGTCTGACCATATGGTGCTGCAGCGCGCCGACAAGGTGCCTGTGTGGGGCTGGGCCGATCCGGGCGAACAGGTCAGCGTGCGCTTCGGCGGCCTATCCAGGTCGGTCAAGGCCGGCAAGGACGGGCGCTGGAGCGTCCAGCTGGATTTGTCCAAAGGCGTGGCCGGCGCCGCCGTCCTGAACGTGCAGGGCGCATCCAGCAGCATCACCGTCAACGACGTGCTGGTGGGCGAGGTGTGGCTGGCGTCCGGCCAGTCCAACATGGAAAAGCCGCTGGGCGAGATGCGCGGCCAGAAGCCGACCTTCAATGCCGAGGCCGAAATCGCCGCCGCCGATTATCCGCACATCCGCTTGTTCAAGACCGCGCGCAAGAAGGCCGGCGAGCCGCAGGACGACGTCAAGGGCGAGTGGGTGCTGTGTTCGCCGGCCACGGTGGACAAGATCAAGTTCTCGGCGGCAGCCTATTTCTTCGGCCGGCGCCTGCATCAGGAACTGGGCGCGGCGGTGGGCCTGATCGATGCCACCTGGGGCGGCACCCGCATCGAGCCGTGGACCCCGGCCCCGGTGGCGCCGGCCAAGGGTGTCAAGGATGCGGCCCAGCTGTACAACGGCATGATCGCGCCGCTGGCGCCGTTCGCGCTGCGCGGCGTGATCTGGTACCAGGGCGAATCCAACATCATCGAGGGCGACGATATTGCGGGCTACACGGCGCGCATGGAGGCGCTGGTGGGCGGCTGGCGCAAAGCCTGGCAGCGCGACCTGGCTTTCTACTATGTGCAGGTGGCGCCGCACCTGTACCACGTGGTGCGGCATAACAAGGTGCTCGATCCACAGGCCGCGCCGCAGCTGTGGGAAGCCCAGGCCGACGCGCTGCGCATCCCCAACACCGGGATGATAGGCACCACCGACCTGGTCGACGACCTGGACGACATCCATCCGCGCGACAAGAAGAACATCGGCCTGCGCCTGGCCAACCTTGCGCTGGCCGGCGCCTACCAGCGCAAGGATATCGAGGCCTACGGCCCGGTGTTCCGTTCGCTGGCGGTGCAGGGCAACGAGGCGGTGCTGAGCTTCGACCACGCCGCCGGCCTGGCTGCGCGAGACAACAAGCCGCTGAGCTGGTTCGACATCGCCGGCGCCGATGGCCGCTATTATCCGGGCAGCGCCGCCATCCGGGGCGATACCGTGGTGGTCAGCAGCCCGGATGTGCCGCAGCCGGTGGCGGTGCGCTTTGCCTGGGACGAGGCGGCGCGCCCCAACCTGGTCAACGGCGCCGGCCTGCCGGCCTTCCCGTTCCGCTCCCGGCGGGCGCCGGATGGCGGCGGCCCGCAGCCCAAGCCGGATGCGGCCACACCGCGCCAGTGACCCGCCGTTTCACCATGGCGGCAGCGCCATGGCGCTGCGGCCTGCGCGGTGCACACGTCGTGCCGTAACAGCGTCCAGCCACTCAGGCTGGCTGGGCGACTTTCAGTCGCGCGAAGCTGGCGATGCTGGCGGCGGCCGCGAAGGCGGCCGCCAGGCCCAGCGCATAGCGGCTGCCGCTGGCGCCCGCCAGCGAGAAGCAATAGGCCACCAGCGCCGCGCCGGTGGCCTGTCCGATCAGGCGCGAAGTGGCCACCGTGCCGCTGGCGCTGCCCGCGCGCGAAGGCGGGGCGCTGCCCATGATGGCTTTCAGGTTGGGCGCCTGGAAGAAGCCGAAGCCGATCCCGCACAGCGCCATGCGCCAGCCGATGTCGGCGATGCCGGGCTGGCCCGGCAGCATCAGCATGGTGACCAATCCCGCGCTCAGGATGGCCAGGCCGACGCCGCCCAGCACTCCGGGCGAATAATGGTCGCTCAAGCGCCCGGCGATGGGCGCCATCACCGCCACCAGCACCGCCCATGGCGTGAGCAGGAAGCCGGTTTCGATGGGGGAGCGGCCCAGGGTGTGCTCGAAGTAGAATGGCAGCGCCACGAAGGCCAGGCCCTGGGCGGCGAAGGTGCACACCGCCGTCAGCGAGGACAGCGCGAACAGCGGCCGCCGGAACAGGTCCACCGGCAGCATGGGCGCCGCGTGGCCGGCCTGGCGCCGCAGCAGCAACACGAAGAACAGCGCGGTGGCGGCGATTTCCGGCAGCAGGACGTGCGCCCCGGCCAGGTGGGCGGCGTCGCCGAACACCAGGATCAGCAGGCCGAAGGCGCCCACGTTGTAGAGGGCGGTCAGAGCGTCGATGCGGTGCGTGGCGCGCGGGCTCTCCGGCAGCGCGCGCAGGCCGATGAGCAGGCCCAGCAGGCCGATAGGCACGTTGACCGCGAACAGCCACGGCCAGGATGACACGGCCAGGATCAGCGAGGCCGTGGTGGGACCGACCGCGAACGCCACCGCCACCACCAGTGAATTGATGCCGAAGCCGCGTCCCTGCAGGCGGGCCGGGAAGATGGTGCGCAGCAGGGCCGTATTCACCGCCATCATGGCGCTGCCGCCCACCCCCTGCAGCAGGCGCGCCGCAACCAGCGAAGGCAGCGACCAGGCCAGCGCGCATGCCAGCGAGGCCGCCGTGAACAGGCCCAGGCCGAAGATGTACAGGCGGCGGTAGCCCATCACCTCGCCCAAGGCGGCAAACGGCAGCAGGGTGGCCACCATGGCCAGCTGGTAGACATTGACGATCCACACCGATGCCGCCGGCGTGGCGCGCAGCTGTTCGGCGATGGCCGGCAGGGCGGTGTTGGCGATGGCGGTGTCCAGCGAGGCCATGCCGACCCCGAGGGCGACGGTGAGCATGGCCCAGCGGCGCGCGTCGGCCGGCAGGCCGTCGCGCTGCGCCAGATGGTCGGGGAGGGTGGCGGCGTCGTTTGGCGGCATGGCTGGCTGGATGCGTGGTACGAAGCCTGTCATTGTCGCGGAATTCCTGAAATCCTGCAGGCTGTCGCCGCAGGCTTAGCTTTCCGACAAGGCCTGCAGCGGCTGGCGCAGGTCGGCGCAGGCTTTTTCCAGCTCGGCCTCGACCTCGTGCAGGCGGTTGCGCACCTGTTCCAGCTCGCCGGCGGCGGCCAGCGCCTCCATGCGGTGGCACAGGCTGTGCAGGTGGTGCGAGCTGAGATAGCCGGCGCTGCCCTTGAGCGCGTGGAAGGCGGCCGACGCCGCCGAGGCATTGTCGGCGAGGGCGGCGCTGCGCGCCAACGCCAGGCGGCGCGGCGCTTCGTCCAGGAAGGCCTGGCTGATGCGCTGCATGTGCTTGGCCGACAGCCCGGCCAGCGGCATGATCTGCACCGTGTCCGGGGCGGCGGGCGGCGCCACGCCGAACTGCCGCGCCAGCGCCGCCTCGTCCACGGTGGCGGCGCTGGCAGCCGGCGCCAGGGGCGCCTGATCGTCATGCATGGCCGGACGCAGCGCCCGGCCCCGCCCCAGGTGGCGGGCGATGGCCTGTTCGATCTGGTCGAACAGCAGGCGCTCGTCGACCGGCTTGCTGAGGAAGCCGTCCATGCCGGCCGCCAGGTAGCGGGCGCGGTCATGGTCGCTGGCGTTGGCGGTCAGCGCGACCACCGGCACGTCGCGGTCCAGCACGCGGTAGTCCTCGTTGCCGCCGGCGCGCAGCAGGCGGGTGGCCTGTTCGCCATCCATCATCGGCATGCGGCCGTCCATCAGCACCAGGTCGTATTCGGCCGTGCTGAGGGCATGCAGCGCCTGCAGGCCGTTCTCGACGATGCGGATATCGTGCCCCATGGCTTCCACCAGGGTGCTGATGATGATCTGGTTGGTGCGCACGTCCTCGGCGCACAGCACGCGCAGGCGGTAGGCGTGGTGCTCGGGCCGCGGCGCCGCATCCGGGTCGTGCGCGGGCGCCGCGCCCAGCGCCAGCGGCACGGTGGCGCTGAAAGTCGAGCCGGCGCCGACCCGGCTTTCCACCGCGATGGCGCCGCCCATCAGCTCCACCAGTTCCTTGCAGATGGCCAGTCCCAGGCCGGTGCCGCCGTAGCGCCGCGTGGTGGAATGGTCGGCCTGTTCGAATTTCCGGAACAGGCGCGGCAGGACATCGGCGGGAATCCCGGGGCCGGTATCGGCAATCGAGAAACACACCGAGGCCTGGCGATCCTTGCACGCGCCGGCGCGCACGTCCAGCCGCACCTCGCCGTGGTCGGTGAACTTGATGGCGTTGCCCAGCAGGTTGAGCAGGATCTGGCGCAGCCGGGTCGGGTCGCCCACCACGTAGCGCGGCAGGTCCAGCGCCAGCTCGCTGCGCAGCAGCAGGCTCTTGGCGTCCGCCTGGCCCTGGAGGATGCCCACCGCGTCATCGACCAGCTCGACCAGGTCGAAGGACACGCTTTCCAGCGACAGCCGGCCGGCGTCGATCTTGGAGTAGTCCAGGATATCGTTCAGGATGGCCAGCAGGGCCTCGCTGTTTTGCAGCGCGATGCGCAGGTATTCCCCGGTGCGGCCATGCACCGACCGGTCGCGCATGGCGAACTTCAGCATGCCGATCACGCCAGCCAGCGGGGTGCGGATGTCGTGGCTCATGGCGGACAGGAAGTCGATGCGGTGGCGGCTGACCACCTCGGCGCGCTCCTTGGCCTCGCTCAGTTGCGCGGTGCGCTCCTGCACCCGCTGCTCCAGGGTGCTGCGCAGCAGGCGGATGTGGTCGGCCAGCGCGAACGCCAGCAGCAAGCCGTCCAGGGTCCCGCCCAGCAGCGTGAACAGCTGGGCGTTCTGCACCACGGCCGGTATCAGGCCCACGTTGGCGGGCAGGATCAGCAGCCCCGGCACCATCAGCGCCACGAAGCCCAGCACGAAGAAGCGGGCCGGCTGGTAGCCGCGCCGCCACACCAGGATGCCGGTGGCCAGCGCCAGCACCATCCAGATGGTGATGACGACGGTGGCGATGGCGTGGGCGTGGCTGAGGAGGACGAAGCAGCTGGGCAGGGCCAGCAGCGGCAGCACCAGGTTGATGCGGCTGAGCCGGTAGAGCCGGGGGGCGTTCTTCTTCAGGCGCAGGAAGCTGGTGTAGAACAGGGTGCTGAACACCGGCAGCAGGAAGAAGAACACATAGTGCCAGTGCAGGTTGTGCCAGCCGAACAGGTCGGCGCCGACGTGGAAGGTCAGGCCCCAGGCCACGCCGTAGCTCAGCACATAGGCCGAGTAGTACAGCGAGGAGCGCTCGCGCGTGAAGGAGTAGATGAAGAAGTTGAACAGGGCCAGCGCCGCCAGCGCGCCCAGCGAGCCGATGATGAGGGTGTTCTCGCGCGCCACCAGCTCCTGGTAGCGTCCGCGCGGCATCACGGCGAACACCGGGCTGCGCGCGTAATAGGGGCTGGAAAAGCGTATCAGCACGTGGTATCGCTGGCCTGGCTGCAATTCGATATCCTTGCCGTAGTGCAGCATGTAGGGATGCGGGTGGCGGTAGCCGGTCTGCAGCTGGCGCACGCTGCCATCCTCGCCGTACACCTGGATATCGACCTGGTCGATCAGGGTATCGTTGGGATCGATGACGTAGGCGCTTTGGCGGCTGTCGTTGCGCACTTCCGTGTACAGCCAGTAGCGCCCGCCCAGCAGGTCGACCCTGGAGGCCGGCTTGAGACCGGCCAGCAGGGCGGGCAGTCCGGCCACCCTCGACGGGAAGGGCTGGCCTTCGTCATGGTAGAGGCGGGCGGCGGACAGCTCCAGGCTGGACTTGCCGTCCATTGCCAGCGGCTGCTGCGCCAGCACCGGCGCCGCCAGGGCCAGCAGCAGTGCGGCCAGCCAGGCGCGCAGGGCCGGGATCAGTGCACTGAACGACATCTTGCTAGCTCTACTCATGACAAATTGCGTTGGCCGGCACGACGCGACAGCGCTGGGAACGGACGGGAGATGGACTTCGGCCCATTTTAATCGAGAAACTCTTGGTTTTATACGAAAATAGATTGCCATTTCACCACCGGGTATCATGATGGTTTGGCGTTTGCGAAAGTTCTCATAATGTTAATTTCACCTGAGCAGTTCCTCGGATTCCTCACCGCCGCGCTGCTGATCACGGCCTCTCCCGGTCCCGACAACCTGATGGTGCTCAGTGTGGGCATGTCGCGCGGAAGGCGCCACGGCATGGCTTTCGGCCTGGGCTGCGCGCTGGGCTGCCTCAGCCATACGCTGCTGGCGGCGCTGGGCGTGGGAGCGCTGATCAAGGCCAGTCCGCTGGCGTTCGGCGCGCTCAAGGTGGCAGGCGGCGTGTACCTGATCTGGCTGGGCTGGGGCGCGCTGCGCAGCCGGGGCGGCGCGCGGGTGCAGGGCGCCGCAGCGCCGGACGAGAGCCTGGGACGGCTGTTTCGCAAGGGCCTGGTGGCCAACGCCATCAATCCCAAGGTGGTGTTGTTCTTCCTGTCCTTCCTCCCGCAGTTCGTGTCGGCCGCACGGGGCGACGTGGCGTGGCAGACCGCCCAGCTGGGCCTGGTTTTCACGGCGCAGGCGGTGGTGCTGTTCGGGCTCTTGGGCTATTTCTCGGGCGCGGTGGGGGCCTGGATCAACCGCAGCCCGCGCGCCGGCCTGTGGATGGACCGGCTGGCGGGCGCCGTGTTCGTGGGGCTGGGATTGCGGCTGATCGTCAGCCGCTGACGGTCCGGGGACGTTGAGCTCCGGCGCGGCCGGGCTGTGAGGCCTTAATGGTCAATGGTCAATGGTCAATGGGACAGGGCGGCGCCGGCCTGGTAGGACACGATCTGGTGCCGGCCGCGGCTCTTGGCCACGTACAGGGCCTCGTCGGCGCTGGCCAGCAGCCATTTGCAGGAGGTGGAGAAGCCGTCGTTGGGCGCGCTGGCCACCCCGCCCGAAAAACTGTAGTGGAAGTTGGGGGCGACCGCGCCCACGGTTTCATGGTTGAGCTGCTCGACCATGCGGCTGAGCACGAACAGGGCGTCCGGCAGCGTGGTCTCGGGCAGCATGACGGCAAATTCCTCGCCGCCCAGGCGGCCGATCACGTCCGGCGTGCGCAGGTGCAGGCGCAAAAAGCGCGAGAAGTGGCGCAGCACCTCGTCGCCGGCCGGATGGCCGAACTGGTCGTTGACGCGCTTGAAGTGGTCCAGGTCCAGCATGGCCAGGCATAGCGGATGGCGGTAGCGGCGCGCGCGCTCCATTTCCACGTCCAGCTGCTGCAGGAAATGGCGGCGGTTGGGCAGGCCGGTCAGCTCGTCCGTATGGGCCAGGCGCTGCAGGTCGGCGTGGGCCTTGACCAGGTCCAGCTCGGCGCGCTTCTGGCGCGTGATGTCGGTGCACAGCATGATGAGTTCGCCGCCAGCGTGCACCTGCTCGCTGACCAGTATCCAGCGGCCTCCATGCAGGTCCACCTCGAAGGTGCGGTGCGGCGCGGAGCGCTGGCGCGCGTGCACGTGGTCCAGCCAGGCTTGCAGGGTGGGGGCGTTGATGCGGGGGCCGCGATGATGGGTGTGAGCCTGTTCCATCATGTGGTCCAGGCTGAGGCCGACCATGGACTGGCCCTCGAAGCCGAACATCTGGGCAAAGGTGGTGTTGTGGAACAGGAAGAGGTTGTGCGGATCCAGAACGGCGATGCCGTTTTCGCTCATGACTACGTCGCGCATCAGGATATCTGATAGCTCGGGCGGCGGCATCTCGTGCATGCAGGTTTCTCCTTCGTAGCATCAGGATAGACGCTGATGGCGCAGGCTGTCAACGAATCGTCACGAAACTGTCATCAGGGCGTCACGCTGGCGCCGCATAATGGTCCTGCTCTTTCAAGTCTCTCCCGATTTGAAACTTCGCGCCCGCGCCGGGATGGCTGCGGGCGTTTTTTTTATTCCTTCTTGCCATACATGCGGCACTCCGCCGCCAGGGCCAGCAGGTTGGGATCGCGTTCGCGGGCGCGCGGCAACAACAGGGTGATGGTCTGGTGCGAAGAGTAGCGGGCGTCCAGCGGGATCAGCTCGATGCGGTTGCTGAACTCGGCCACGCGGTTGGGCAGCACGCTGTAGCCCATGCCGCCCCCCACCAGGTTGATCAGCGAGAAAATGTCGCCCACCCGTAGCGTGGAATCGGGCACGAAGCCGGCCTGTCGGAAAGCGTGGCCGTAGCTGTCCGAGGTCACGAAACCGTCGCCCAGCGTGATGAAAGGCTCATGCCGCAACTCCTTCAAATCGACGTGGCTGCGTCCCGCGTAGGGCGAGTTGGCGGGTGCCGCCAGCCGCACCTCGTCCTCGAACAGCGGCACCGCCACCAGCTGCGGGTCGTCCAGGGGCGCCTGCAGGCCGATCACCACGGCGTCCAGCCGGCCGTCCTCCAGGCTGCGCAGCAATTCGTGGTTGGAGCCCAGGGTCAGGTCCATCTGCACTTCGGGCCGGCGCAGCTTGACGCCTATCATCAGCTGCGGCACGCAGCGCAGGGTCAGCGAATACAGCGACCCCAGCCGGATGCGCGCGCTGTTGAAGCCGGCGATTTCGCGTACCTTGCGTATCCCGTCCTCGCATTCGGTGACGGCGCGCTGGGCGTGCTTGGCAAAGGCATAGGCGGCCGGGGTGGGACTCAGGTTGCGGCCCTCGCGCCGGAACAGCGGGCAGCGCAGGCCCTGTTCCAGCGAGTGCAGGGCGCGGTGCACGCTGACGGTGCTTTGCTGCAATTCTTCCGAGACCCGCGCCAGGCTGCCGTGGCGCATGAAGGCCAGGAAGACTTCTAGTTTCTTGAGCGTAATTTCTTCGTCTATCATGGCTGGCCATCGTTAACCTGGGAGTAAACATTGTAGCGCCGGGTTGATTGAAGCGGGCGTGCCGTCTTCCTATGCTGGTTGACACTGCACCTTTGTAGGAGACACCATGGCAGAACATGAAAACGCCGGGCCGCGCCGCTGGGACACGCGGCGCCAGGAGCGGCAGCGGCGCCTGGCGCTGGTGCGGCACCTGGCCGACGGCCCCGTGCTGCGCAGCGACCGCATCGTGGAAGCGCTGGAACTGCTGGTCGCCAGCGGCGACCGCGTCGTATTGGAAGGTAACAATCAGAAGCAGGCCGATTTCCTGGCCCGCTCGCTGGTGCAGGTCGATCCCGGGCGGGTCAACCAGTTGCACCTGATCATGCCCAGCGTCAGCCTGCCCGAGCACCTCGACCTGTTCGAGCGCGGCATCGCGCGCAAGCTCGATTTCGCGTATGCCGGGGCGCAGAGCTTGCGCATCTCGCAATTCCTGCAGGATGGCTCGCTGGAGATGGGCGCCATCCACACCTATATCGAACTGTATGCGCGGCTGTACGTGGACCTGTCGCCCAATGTGGTGCTGGTGGCGGGCTACACGGCCGACCGCCAGGGCAACCTGTACACCGGTCCCAGCACCGAGGACACCCCGGCGCTGGTCGAGGCGGCCGCCTTTCGCGACGGTATCGTGATCGCCCAGGTCAACCAGATCGTGGACGATCCCAAGGATTTGCCGCGGGTGGACATCCCCGGTTCCTGGATCGACTTCGTGGTGCAGGCCGACAAGCCTTTCTACATCGAGCCGCTGTTTACGCGCGATCCGCGCCTGGTCAAGCCGGTCCACGTGCTGATGGCGATGATGGCCATCCGCGGGGTCTACGAGCGGCACCAGGTGCAGTCGCTCAACCATGGCATAGGCTTCAACACGGCCGCCATCGAGCTGATCTTGCCGACCTACGGCGAGCAGCTGGGCCTGAAGGGCAAGATATGCCGCCACTGGGCGCTCAATCCGCACCCGACCCTGATCCCGGCCATCGAAAGCGGATGGGTCGAGAGCGTGCACTGCTTCGGCGCGGAACTGGGCATGGAGGCCTATACGGCGGCGCGGCCGGACGTGTTCTTCACGGGACGCGACGGTTCCATGCGCTCCAACCGCTGCATGTCGCAGCTGGCGGGCCAGTATGCGGTCGACCTGTTCATCGGCGCCACCCTGCAGATGGATGGCGAGGGCAACTCGTCCACCGTCACCCATGGCCGCCTGACCGGCTTCGGCGGCGCCCCCAACATGGGCCACGACCCGCGCGGACGCCGGCATCCCACGCCGGCCTGGCTGGACCTGGTGGAAACCGAGGACCCGCTGGCGCGCGGCAAAAAGCTGGTGGTGCAGATGGTGGAGACTTTCCAGGACGGCAGCCAGCCCACCATCGTGGAATCGCTGGACGCGGTCGAGGTGGGCAAGGCTTGCGGCATGCCGCTGGCGCCGGTCATGATCTACGGCGACGACGTCACCCATGTGCTGACCGAGGAAGGCATCGCCTACCTGTACAAGGCGCGTTCGCTGGAGGAGCGCAAGGCCATGCTGGCGGCAGTGGCGGGCGTGACGCCCATCGGCCTGCGCCACGACCCGGCCCGGACGGCCAGCATGCGCAAGCAGGGCTTGATCGCGCTGCCCGAGGACATCGGCGTGCAGCGCGGCCAGGCCAGCCGCTCGCTGCTGGCGGCCAAGAGCATAGGCGAACTGGTCGACTGGTCCGGCGGCCTGTATGCGCCGCCCGCCAAATTCAGGAGCTGGTGATGGCCGCCTTGCCCATACCCGATGTGCAACATGGCACCCGCCACGAGACGCTGGCCGGGCGGCTGGCCGACCTGGCGGTGTCCGCCCTGGTGGACGAAGCCATGCTGACGCCCAAGCCCGGGCTGGTGGACATGCGCGGCAGCGGCGCCCATACGGACCTGAACTGGCTGCTCATGTGCCATTCAGCGCAGACGCTAAGGCCGTACTTCCGCGACATGGCGCTGGCTGGCCAGGAAGCGTTGAACCAGCATGCGCTGCGGGCACGCATAGGCGCCATAGGCCGCGAGGCCGAGCGCGCCATGATGGCGGCTACCGGCGGTGTCAATACCCATCGCGGCGCGATCTGGGCGCTGGGATTGCTGGTGACGGCGGCTGCGCAGCGCGGCCAGGCCGTGGACGCCCACCCCCGGGCGCGGCACTGCGGCCTGCGGGCCAGGGGAGCCAGGGGAGCCAGCGCCGCCCCGAGCCACGCGCACGCCGTGGCGGAGCGCGCCGGGGCGCTGGCGCGGCTGCCTGACGCCGGGGCGCCAGCCAGCAGCGGGAACAAGGGCGAGCTGGCGCGCAAGAGGTATCACGTGGGCGGCGCGCGGGCGCAGGCGCAGCTGGGCTTTCCGCACGTGACCGGAGTCGCCCTGCCCATGCTGCGGCAGTCGCGCGCACGCGGCGATGCGGAATACGCGGCCCAGCTGAATGCGCTGCTGGCGGTCATCGCCGGCCTGGACGACACCTGTTTGCTGGCGCGCGGCGGTCCGGCGGCGCTGGTGGCTTGCCAGCAAGGCGCGCGCGGCGTGCTGTTGGCGGGCGGCGCCGCCACGGCGGCAGGCAAGGCCGCGCTGCACGGTCTGGAGCAGCACATGCTGGCGCTGGGCGTCTCGCCCGGCGGCGCGGCCGACCTGCTGGCGGCGGCGCTGTTGCTGGACCGCCTGGAACAACCTCACTTGGAGACCAGTCATGGAACGACTGCATTATGAATTCGCGGCCGGGCAGCCCGCTGCCGGCCGGACGGTGACCGGCGTGGTCAGCTCCGGCGACCTGGAAGTTCTGCTGGAACCGGGCCAGCCCGGCACCACCACGGTGGCGGTGCAGACATCAGTGGATGGCTACGCCGCCACCTGGGGCGCGCTGCTGCAGCGGGTGCTGGGCAGCGGTGGCCTGCCGGCCGCCAGCATCGAGATCAACGACAACGGCGCCACCCCTGGCGTGGTGCGCATGCGCCTGGAGCAGGCATTTGAAGAAGCGGGGCAGCCATGAGTATCGAACACTTGCTGGCGCGCGACAGCTTCATCGAACGCGGCGCGCGCAGCCGCGCCCAAGCCCTGCTGGACCCCGGCAGCTTCCGCGAGCTGGCGGGGCCGTTCGACCGCGTCACCTCGCCCTGGCTGGCCATGCAGAAGCTGGTCACGCAATCGGACGACGGCGTGGTGGTGGCCAAGGGCGCGCTGGACGGCCAGCCGACGGTGGTGCTGGCCATCGAAGGCGCGTTCCAGGGCGGCAGCATGGGCGAGGTGGGCGGCGCCAAGATTGCCGGCGCGCTGGAACTGGCGGCGCAGGACAACCGCAAGGGCATCGCCACCCAGGCCGTAATCGTGTTCGAGACCGGCGGCGTGCGCCTGCAGGAAGCCAACCTGGGACTGGCGGCCATAGCCGAGATCCAGGCCGCCATCGTGGACCTGCGCCGCTACCGCCCCGTGATCGGCGTCAGCGCGGGCACGGTGGGCTGCTACGGCGGCATGTCGATCGCGGCCGGGCTGTGCTCCTACCTGGTGCTGACGCGCGAGGCGCGCCTCGGCCTGAATGGCCCGCAGGTGATCGAGCAGGAAGCCGGCGTGGCCGAATTCGACTCGCGCAACCGGCCGCTGATCTGGGGCCTGACCGGCGGCGAGCAGCGCTGCGCAACCGGTCTGGCCGACGCCTATGCCGAAGATGACACGGCGCAGATCCGCGCCGCCGTGGCGGCACTGTTCAGGGCCGGCCTGCCCGCACGCCACCGCAGCGAGCAGTACCAGCACTACCTGGATGCCCTGGCCAGGGTGGACGCCGGCATCCAGCCCGCGCCGCAGGACGTGCGCGCGATATACACCCAAGGAGAATTGTGATGGCCGAGACCACTACCCCATCGCGCGGCGCCCTGTGGCTGTCGCGCCTGACCGGCGGCGCCGCGCTGGCGCATGACTGGCCTGCGGTGCAGGTCTGCGACGCCCCATTGGCGGGCCAGCCGGCGCGCTACATTGCCGTGGTCCCCGATCCGGGCAACCGCTTCCCCCGCGCCCGCGCCGGCGAGGTCGGACTGGTGGAAGCGTGGCAGGTGGCGCAGGCGGTGCAGGAGGTCATCGCGGCCGACCATGGGGCGGACGTCAAGCGTCCCATCGTGGCGGTGATCGATGTGGCGAGCCAGGCCTACGGACGCCGCGAGGAAGCCTACGGCATCCACCAGGCGCTGGCCGGCGCGGCGGGCGCCTATGCCCAGGCGCGGCTGGCCGGCCATCCGGTGATCGGGCTGGTGGTGGGGCTGGCCATGTCCGGCGCCTTCCTGGCGCACGGCTACCAGGCCAACCGCCTGATCGCCTTCGACGACCCCAAGGTGATGGTGCACGCCATGGGCAAGGCCTCGGCCGCGCGCATCACCTTGCGCTCGGTGGCGTCGCTGGAGGCGCTGGCCGCCAGCGTGCCGCCGATGGCCTACGACATCCGCAGCTTCGCCTCGCTCGGGCTGGTGTGGAAGGTGCTGCGGCCCGAGGATGCCGACGCGGCGGCGGAACACGACGTGGCGCAGGTACGCGCCGCGCTGCATGAAGCGCTGGCCGATATCGCGGCCGGCGGGACGGATCTGGCGGGGCGGCTGGAAGGGGAACACCGGCAGGCGTCGCGCAAGGTAAGGGAGTTGCTGCAAGCCCAGTGGTGAGCCGCCGTCAGAGCGGACCCACATATCAACAAGCTATAACAACGGAGACATATCATGATTATTTACGGAACGGCTTTGCTGGCGCTATGCCATTTGCTCGGCATCTTCCTCGGTGACTTGCTGGGGGCGATGATAGGTGTGAAAACCAATGTCGGCGGGGTCGGCATCGCGATGATCTTGCTGATCTGCGCGCGGCTCTACCTGCACAAGCGTGGCTGGCTGCCCGAAACCACCGAAATGGGCGTGACTTTCTGGGGGGCGTTGTACATCCCGGTGGTGGTGGCCATGGCGGCCCAGCAGAACGTGCTGGCGGCGCTGCGCGGTGGTCCGGTGGCCTTGCTGGCCGCCTTCGCCACCGTGGCGGCCTGCGCCTGCTGCATCGCGCTGATCAACCGCAGCGAGCGCCCGGCCGAACAGCCTGCCGCTGTCGTCCGCAGCGCCTGAGGAGACGATCATGATAGAACTACTGGAAAAAACCGTGCTGCACAACGGCTTGGTGACGGCATTCGCCGTGGTCGGGCTGGTGATGTACGTCTCCATGAAACTGTCGCGCCACCTGACCATGGGGCGGGTGCATGGCTCGGCCATCGCCATCCTGATCGGCCTGGCGCTGGCCTGGTGGGGCGGCACCCAGACCGGCGGCCAGAAAGGCCTGGCCGATATGTCGCTGTTCAGCGGCATCGGCTTGATGGGCGGCGCCATGCTGCGCGATTTCGCCATCGTCGCCACGGCCTTCGAGGTGCAGGCCACCGAGGCCCGCAAGGCCGGTTTGATCGGCGTGGCGGCGCTGCTGCTGGGGACCGTGCTGCCGTTTATCGTGGGCGCCAGCGTGGCTTACGCGTTTGGCTACCGCGACGCGGTCAGCATGACCACCATAGGCGCTGGCGCGGTAACCTATATCGTCGGGCCGGTAACCGGCGCGGCCATCGGCGCCAGTTCCGAGTTGATGGCCCTCAGCATCACCACCGGGCTGGTGAAAGCCATCATGGTGATGGTGGGCACGCCGATGGCGGCGCGCTTCCTGGGACTGCGCACGCCGCGTTCGGCCATGGTGTTCGGCGGGCTGGCGGGTACGGTGAGCGGTGTGTCTGCCGGGCTGGCCGCGACCGACCGCAAGCTGGTGCCATATGGCGCGCTGGTGGCGACTTTCCACACCGGGCTGGGCTGCCTGCTCGGGCCGTCGCTGCTGTTCTTCGCCACCCGGGCGCTGGTGGGCTGAGTCATGGGCGCCGCCGATTTCCGTCCGCACGACTTGCTGTGGCTGACCGTGGCGGACCGCTTTCGCCCTGCCGATGAGTGGCCCGATTGGCTGGACGCGGAATGGTTCATGCGCGCGCCGGTGGTGGTGCGGCGCGAGGCCATGGCGGATGGCCGCCTGCCGGTGGGCGCACGCGGGACCACGCGCAGCCAGCGCTGCAAGGGCTATGTGCAGCGCCGTGCGGTGGCGCGCTGCGTGACGCCGGAAATGCTGGCGCGCAGCCTGCGCACCTTGCCGCTGGAACCGCCGCTGGCCGCGCTGCAGGCCTTGTGCCGGCTGGCGCCGCTGCTGGACGCCACCGGCCTGGCATGGGGACCGACCGGCGGCGTGGGCTTCCAGCTCGCCACCGGGCTGACGGTGCTGCGTCCGGACAGCGACCTGGACCTGCTGGTGCGTGCTCCGGCGCCGCTGGATGGCGGCCGCCGCGAGCAGCTGGCGGCCTTGTACGGCGCCGCCGGATGCCGGGTCGATATCCAGGTCGACACCGGCCATGGCGCGTTCGCCCTGTCCGAATGGCTGCGCAGCCCCGCGCGCGTGCTGGTCAAGACTGGCGGCGGACCGCTGCTGTGCCGCGATCCCTGGCAGGGCCCATGAGCGTGCTGTACACCTTCCCCGGGCAGGGCGCGCAGCGGCCTGGCATGCTGCACGCCTTGCCCTGCCACGCCGAAACGCGCCGCACCCTGGACCAGGCGGCCAGCGCGCTGGATGCGGCGGTCCGCAGCGGCCGCAGCACGCAGGGCGGCAGCGTAGCCGATGGCGCGGCCGGCGCATGCACCGATCCGCTGGCGCTCGATAGCGCGCAGGCATTGCGCTCCACCTTCGCGGTGCAGCTTTGCCTGCTGATCGCGGGGGTGGCGATGGCGCGGGTGCTGGCCGCACATGGCGCGCAGCCATCCATGGTGGCGGGGCTGTCGATAGGCGCATATCCTGCCGCCGTCACCGCTGGCGTGCTGGAATTCGAGGATGCCGTGCGGCTGGTGGCGCTGCGCGGGCGGCTGATGGAGGAGGCGTATCCAGGCGGCTATGGCATGTGCGCCATCACGGGCCTGGAGCGGCTGCAGCTGGAGCCGCTGATCGCCCAAGTCCACAGCCGCGCCAGCCCGGTCTACCTGGCCAACCTGAACGCGCCGCGCCAACTGGTGCTGTCCGGCGCCGATGCGGCGCTGGCCGCTGCTGGCGAATTGGCGCTGCAACACGGCGCACAGCGCGCGGAACGGCTGGCGGTCAGCGTGCCTTCGCACTGCCCGCTGCTTGACGAACAGGCCCGGCGGATGGAGCAGGCATTCGCCGCCGTTCCGCTGTCGCGGCCCAGGCTGGCCTATATCAGCAGCAGCGCCGCGCGCGCCCTGTTCGACGCCGGGCGCATCGCCAGCGACCTGGCCCTGAACATGGCGCGCCAGGTGCTGTGGCACGATACCGCGCGCCATGCCTGGGAACGCGGTGCGCGGCTGGCGGTCGAAATGCCCAGCGGCTCGGTGCTGACCAGGCTGACCGCGCCCGTGTTCGAGGGCGGCATCGCCCTCAGCTGCGACGAGAGCCGTCTCGACAACCTGCTGGCCGTCATGGCGCAGCGGCCAGCGTGAAGCGCAGCTCTAGCTGGTCCTGCACCGCCAGCGCGCCGCCGAACAGGCTGAACGGCGTGATGCCGAAGTCGGTCTGCTTCAGGTTGACCGTGCCGCTGGCCGTGATGGCGTTCGCGCCGTCGGCCAGCTGAACGGGTATCGTCATGACGCGCGTCACGCCGTGCAACGTGATCGCCACCTGCATGGGCGCGCCTGCCGAAGCGCCGCGCTGCGCGCGCACCTTCACCAGCGGATAGCGCTCCGCATCCAGCACCTTGGTGAGCATGTTGCGGCGGGTGCCTTCGATGGCCTCGGCGTCGGGCTGCTTGTCCAGCCCGGCGGCGGTGCGCAGTTCGGCCTCGTCCACCGTCATCTGGTCCAGGCGGAACTGGAACTCGGCGCTGTTGCGGTCGGCCGCCACGCTGCCCTCGATGTGGCGGCTGGCCACCACGTGATCGTGGCCCAGCCGCGCCAGCAGCCCGCCGCGCCGCACCGTGACCGCGATCAGGGAGCGCTTGCTGTCGATGCGCAAGGGCGCCAGCCTCGCCGGCGCGGCAGCGCCGCTAGCCGCCGTGCCGGAAGCGGCTCCGGCAGTTGCTGCGGAACTCGCTGCAGAGCCAGCTGGCGGCGTCGCTGGCGCCGGCTTGGCCGGACGGAGCGGCGCAGGCTTGGCGGCCGATGGCGGGCTGGCCGGCCGCCTTGCATCCGGCTGCCCTGCGGGCGCCTGGCTGGCGGCCGTCGCGCCATCGCCGCCGCGCTGGTCCGGCATCTGCGTACAGGCGCCCAGGGTCGCGAACATGGCTGCCGCCAGTGTGGAAACTAGTGTTTCTAAACGAAAAATACTTCTGGTCCGCATGGTCTCCACCGTCATTTGGCCGTCACAATGGCCGATTAATATGCGCTACGCCGATTCCAGCGCGCTCCAGCTGGTCGCCGTATCCCAAGCGGTACGGGATTTCACGGAGCGAGGCTCGGCGGGCCGGCCGGTCGCCCCAAGCACCGGCACCAACACTTGCTTGTTCAGCTACTTTAATGAAGTCCTAAGCCTGGGCTTCAAGATTGCTGGCAAAGTAACACCCATAGCGCACGGCCACCGTCGTGCGCCAGGCTGCCGGACCTTAAAGCCCGGCACAAATTCCTTCCAGGCGGCGCCACAGCCGACGGAAACCGGACATCCCCACGCTTCCGAGCGTTTATGGCCAGCTACACCTCGCGGTGCAGCTGGCTCTTTTTTTGTGCCTGCGCCTGGCGCGACTACCCTGTAGCGACTATGCGCGGGCATAATCTGCATCAAACAACATCATACGGGAGACAGACATGGTCAAGCCAGTCAAGCTGTACACCACGGCGCGCGCGCCCAACCCGCGCCGGGTGGCGATGTTCATGGCCGAGAAGGGGCTGCAGGGCATCGAGCAGGTGCAGATCGACCTCGGCGCGGGGCAGCACCGCAGCCCCGAATACCTGGCGCTCAATCCCTTCGGCCGGGTGCCGGCGCTGGTACTGGGTGACGGGCGCGTGCTGTGCGAGACGCGCGCCATCTGCACCTGGCTGGAGGGCTATGCGCCGCAGCCCAACCTGATGGGCGAGGACGCCGACCAGCGCGCCTTCATCGAGATGGCCGACCGGCGCGTGGAGCTGCACCTGTTCAGCCCCATCGCCAACTGCGTGCGCCACACGCATCCCGGGCTGGCGGCGCTGGAGCAGCCGCAATTTGCGGACTTCGGCGCCAGCCAGGGGCAGAAATTGCGCGACACCGCGCGCTGGCTGGACGGTGTACTGGCAGGGCAGGAGTACGTGGCCGGCGCCCGCTTCACCATTGCCGATATCACGGCCTTTTGCGCGCTGGAGTTCGGCCGTGGCCTGATGAAGTTCCGTCCCGGCGCCGAGGGGTACGGGCACCTGCAGGCCTGGCGCGACCGCATTGCCCAGCGGCCCAGCGCCGCCGTGGCCTGACCGGCCCGGCCCCTGCGGTACGCAGGGCCTTGCATCACCTGCCGTCCCGCGCTCATCAGCACGGCGCTTCCCGGCAGCGCCAGGCTGCCACGGCGCCGCGCTGCCGTGGCTGTGCTTACGCGCTCACGCGCACCGGAGCCGGGCGCTAGCCGACGCGCTTGTACCAGGGCTGGTGCGCCAGCACGGGCCGGTAAGCGTCCGCCAGTCCGTCCTGCGCGTCGAGGGGACGGTCCAGGCCCAGCACGCCGAACGGCGCCAGACTGTCGTGCAGCAGGCGCAGCACCCGGCTGCGTAAGGTCGGCCCGAAGTCGGCCAGCGCGCGGCGGCAAACGATGAGCTGGAATTCGTTGAACGAGGCGTCCGTCACCAGGTTGTACTGGGCCCAGGTGATGCGCGCCGCCAGGTCGGGGCGCAGCACGGCGTGGTTGCCGTCCACGTCGAAGTAGTCGAGCAGCCTGCCGGTGCCGCCGCTGCGCAGGTAGTTGCCCTGCAATTCGCCCAGGCGCTCCAGGGGCAGCGTGGCCTGCCTGGCTTCGGCCAGCAATTCGTCGCTGGCCACGGTGGCGTAGATTTCCGTGCGCGCGCCCAGCTGTTCCTGTTCCAGCAGGATGGCCGTGGTCCAGGCCTGCTGCGCCCCGGCGCAGTCGGCCAGCCAGACGCGCGGCAGCGGGGCCCCGCGCAGGCTGGCTCCCAGCAGCACGCGCAGCATGGACACTTCCTGCGGATCGTCGAACATGCTGGCCGGCTCCACGTACAGGGCGCGCAGCACGGCGCTGGCGGCGCCAGGCTGGTGCAGCACCAGGTCCTGCAGCGCCGACACGCTGCGCGCGCCCAGCCGGGCCATCACCGGATGCAGCTTGCGCCACAGCGCCGGCCGCAGATAGCCCTGGTAGTCGTAGCCGTGCACCAGGGCGATGGCTTGCAGCAGCAGTCCCAGTTCCAGTTCCTCCACGGTGGGCGGCGGCGCGCCGGCCAACGGCAGGCTACCCTCAGCGGCGGCGGACCGGGCGGAGGCCGGGGCCGGCGCCGCGTCCGGCGCATTGGCGGCCGCCTCCAGCTCGGCCAGTTCCGCCGCCTGCGTGGTCTTGAGCGCGGCCTTGAAGGCCGCCATCAGGGTCGCCATCGCGTCAGTGCAGCCAGACGCGCATCAGCGACAGCAGCTGGGCCACGTCCACCGGCTTGGTGATGTAGTCCGAGGCGCCCGCCGCGATGCACTTGTCACGGTCGCCCTTCATGGCCTTGGCCGTCAGCGTGATGATGGGCAGCGACTTGAACTTGGGGATGCGCCGGATCGCGCGCATGGTGTCATAGCCGTCCATTTCCGGCATCATGATGTCCATCAGGACGATCTCGATGGTGGGGTCGCGCTCCAGCACCTCGATGCCGTCGCGCCCGTTCTCGGCGAACGATACCAGCATCTGCTGGCGCTCCAGCAGCGAGGACAGGGCGAAGATGTTGCGCAGGTCGTCGTCCACGATCAGCACCTTGCGGCCCGCCAGCCCGGCGTCGGCGGCGTGGATTTCCTCCAGCATGCGGCGCTGCGCCTCCGGCAGGCTGGCCTGGGAACGGTGCAGGAACAGCGCCGTCTCGTCCAGCAGCCGCTCGGGCGAGCGCGCGTCCTTGATGACGATGGTCTTGGCGTAGCGCTTCAGCTTGGCGACTTCCTTGCGGTTCAATTCCGTGGCGGTGTTGATCACGATGGGCAGGTCGCGCAGCGACGTGTCCTGGCCTATGGTGTCGAGCAGGTCGAAGCCATTGATGTCGGGCAGGGTCAGGTCCAGCACCATGCAATCGAAGTGCTGTTCGCGCAGGACCTGCAGGGCTTCCTCGCCGGTGCCCACGGCCACGATGCGGATATCGGCGTCGCCGATCAGGGCGATGATGGCTTCGCGCTGGGCTTCCTCGTCATCCACCACCAGCAGGCTGCGTTTGCCGCCCAGCAGGAACTTCTGGATGCGCAGGAATTCCTCCTGCAGCGCCTCGCGGCTGACCGGCTTGTTCAGGTAGGAGATGGCGCCCTGGCGCAGCGCCTTTTCGCGCTCGCGCAGGCTGGACATCACGTGCACCGGGATGTGGCGCGTGCTGGGATCGCGCTTGAGGCGGTCCAGCACCGTGAAGCCGTCGATGTCGGGCAGGTCGATGTCGAGCAGGATGGCGGACGGCAGGTAGTCGCGCGCCAGGCTCAGGGCCCAGTCGCCCTGCCTGGTGACGATGCCCTTGAAGTTCTTCTCGCGCGCGAAGTCCAGCACCAGCTGGGCGTAGCGTTCGTCGTCCTCGACGATCAGCACCGACGGGTCGCCCGGCGCGACCAGGCCGCGGTCGTCGTTGCTGCCGTAGTCCGGTTCCTCCACGCTATCGGCCAGCACGGTGTGCTCGGGCGCTTCCTGCGCCACCGGCGGCGAGTACACCACTTGCGGCGGCTGCACCGGCAGCCGCACCTGGGGTGCGCGGCCCATGTCGTAGTTGATGAAGCCGGCGCGATTGTAGGGCAGGAACAGGGTGAAGGTGGAGCCGCTGCCCACCACGGATTCGACCCGGATCTCGCCGCCCAGGAGGCGCGCCAGCTCGCGCGAGATCGACAGGCCCAGGCCGGTGCCGCCATACTTGCGGGCGGTGGAGCCGTCGGCCTGCTGGAAGGCTTCGAAGATCAGCTGCAGCTTGTCGGCCGCGATGCCGACGCCGGTGTCGCTGACGGCAAATGCCAGTACCGCGTCCGCGTGCAGCAGGTTGGGGTGGTCGCTGCTGAAGCCGCTGGTCACCAGGCCGATGCGCAGCGAGACGTGGCCATGGGTGGTGAACTTGAAGGCGTTGGACAGCAGGTTTTTCAGCACCTGCTGCAAGCGCGTCACGTCGGTCATGGTGGCGGTGGGCAGGCCGTCCGCCAGCTCCACCGAGAAGCCCAGGTGCTTGGCCTCGGCCATGTGGCGGAAGGTGCGGTCCACGTAGTTGCGCAGGTTCTGGAAGCGGTATTCCGACACGTCCAGGGTGACCGTGCCCGACTCGATCTTGGACAGGTCCAGGATGTCGTTGATCAGGGTCAGCAGGTCGGAGCCGGAGCCGTGGATGGTCTTGGCGAACTCCACCTGCTTGCTCGACAGGTTGCCTTCCGGGTTGTCGCCCAGCTGCTGGGCCAGTATCAACAGGGAGTTCAGCGGCGTGCGCAGCTCGTGCGACATGTTTGCCAGGAACTCGGATTTGTACTTGGACGACAGCGCCAGCTGGGTGGCTTTTTCCTCCAGCGCCAGCTTGGCCTGTTCCACCTCGCGGTTCTTGCGCTCCACCTCGATATTCTGCTCGGACAGCAGGCGCGCCTTTTCGGCCAGCTCCTGGTTGGTCTGCTGCAGTTCCTGCGCCAGCGACTGCGACTGGGTCAGCAGCGATTCCGTGCGGCTGTTGGCCTCGATGGTGTTGAGCACCACGCCTATCGATTCCATCAGCTGGTCCAGGAAGGACAAGTGGGTTTCCGTGAAGCGGTCCAGCGAAGCGATCTCGATCACGGCCTTGACCTGCTGCTCGAACAGGATGGGCAGCACCACGATGTTGGTGGGCGGGGCCGCACCCAGTCCGGACGAGACCACGATGTAGTCGCGCGGCACGTCGGTCAGCCAGATGCGCACCTTCTCCACCGCGCACTGGCCCACCAGGCCCTCGCCGGGCAGGAAGGAGGTGGGCAGCTTGCGGCTGGAGCGGTAGCCGTAGCTGGCGATCATGCGCAGGCGGGCGTCGCTGTCGCCGGCGTCCATCATGTAGAACACCCCGTGGTGGGCCGACACCAGCGGCGCCAGCTCGGACAGGATCAGCTTGGTCACGGCCTGCAGGTCGCGCTGGCCCTGCAGCAGCCGGGTGAAACGCGCCAGGTTGGTCTTGAGCCAGTCCTGCTGGGCGTTCTTCAGCGTGGTGTCCTTCAGGTTGCGTATCATCTCGTTGATGTTGTCCTTCAGGTAGGACACCTCGCCGCGCGCTTCCACCTGGATCGAGCGCGACAGGTCGCCGCGCGTCACGGCGGTCGCCACCTCGGCAATGGCGCGCACCTGGTTGGTCAGGTTGGCGGCCAGCTGGTTGACGTTCTCCGTCAAGTCCTTCCAGGTCCCCGCCACGCCGGACACATTGGCCTGGCCGCCCAGCTTGCCCTCGGTACCCACTTCGCGCGCCACCCGCGTCACTTCCGAGGCGAACGAGGACAGCTGGTCCACCATCACGTTGATGGTGTCCTTCAGTTCCAGGATCTCGCCCTTCACGTCCACCGTGATCTTTTTCGACAGGTCGCCGCGCGCCACGGCCGTGGTCACGGCCGCGATGTTGCGCACCTGGCCGGTCAGGTTGGAGGCCATGAAGTTCACGTTATCGGTCAAGTCCTTCCAGGTGCCGCCCACGCCCGGCACGTAAGCCTGGCCGCCCAGCTTGCCCTCGGTGCCGACCTCGCGCGCCACCCGTGTCACTTCCGAGGCGAACGAGGACAGCTGGTCCACCATCACGTTGATGGTGTTTTTCAGTTCCAGGATCTCGCCTTTCACGTCCACCGTGATCTTTTTCGACAGGTCGCCGTTGGCCACGGCCGTGGTCACGTCGGCGATGTTGCGCACCTGGCCGGTCAGGTTGGAGGCCATGAAGTTGACGTTGTCGGTCAAGTCCTTCCAGGTGCCGCCCACGCCGGACACATTGGCCTGGCCGCCCAGTTTTCCTTCCGTGCCCACCTCGCGCGCCACCCGCGTCACTTCCGAGGCAAAGGAGTTCAGCTGGTCCACCATCACGTTGATGGTGTTTTTCAGCTCCAGGATTTCACCCTTCACGTCCACCGTGATCTTCTTGGACAAGTCGCCGTTGGCCACCGCCGTGGTCACCTCGGCGATGTTGCGCACCTGCGAGGTCAGGTTGCCCGCCATGGAGTTCACCGAGTCGGTCAAGTCCTTCCACGTTCCCGCCACGCCTTTCACCTGGGCCTGTCCGCCCAGCTTGCCCTCGGTGCCCACCTCGCGCGCCACCCGCGTCACTTCCGAGGCGAAGGAGGACAGCTGGTCCACCATCACGTTGATGGTGTTTTTCAGTTCCAGGATCTCGCCCTTCACGTCCACCGTGATCTTTTTCGACAGGTCGCCATTGGCCACGGCCGTGGTCACGGCCGCGATGTTGCGCACCTGGCCGGTCAGGTTGGATGCCATGAAGTTCACGTTGTCGGTCAAGTCCTTCCAGGTGCCGCCCACGCCCGGCACGTAAGCCTGGCCGCCCAGCTTGCCCTCGGTGCCGACCTCGCGCGCCACCCGCGTCACTTCCGAGGCGAAGGAGCGCAGCTGGTCCACCATCACGTTGATGGTGTCCTTCAGCTGCAGGATCTCGCCGCGCACGTCCACCGTGATTTTCTTGGACAAGTCGCCGTTGGCCACCGCCGTGGTCACCTCGGCGATGTTGCGCACCTGCGAGGTCAGGTTGCCCGCCATGGAGTTCACCGAGTCGGTCAAGTCCTTCCACGTTCCCGCCACGCCTTTCACCTGGGCCTGGCCGCCCAGCTTGCCCTCAGTACCCACCTCGCGCGCCACCCGTGTCACCTCGGACGAGAAGGAGGACAGCTGCTCCACCATGGTGTTGGCGGTCATGGCGGCGCGCAGGTACTGGCCTTTCAGCGGATGGCCGTCCACCTCCAGCGCCATGGTCTGCGACAGGTCGCCCTTGGCCACGGCGCCGATCACACGCGCCATCTCGGTGGTGGGGCGCACCAGGTCGTCGATCAGGGTGTTGACGGAGCTGATGATGGTGGCCCAGCCGCCGGCCATGTTGGGCACTTCGGCGCGCTGGGTCAAGCGGCCTTCGCGGCCCACCACCTGGCTCACTTCCGTCACCACCTCGACCATTTTTTCCTTGGTCTCGATGATGTCGTTCAGGGTGTCGGCGATCTTGCCCGAGATGCCGGTCCAGTCGGACGGCATGCGCACCGTGAAATCGCCTTTTTTCAGGGCCATCAGGGTGGACAGCAGCAGCTTCATGTCCAGCTCTTCGGCCAAATCACTCATGTTGTTCATGGACGGTATCCTCGTTGTCTGGGAAGGTGGAAGTCTGGGCCTGCGCGCGCAGCAGCTCCTGCAGCGCAGCGGGGGACAGGGCAGGGCCAAGCAGGTCGCCCTGGTACAGATCGCAGCCATGGCGGCGCAGCACGTCCAGCTGGGCGGCGCTGTGCACGCCCAGGGCCACGCTGCGCATCTTGAGGGCGCGCGCCAGGTGCAGCACGGCCGCCACCATGTCGGTGCCGCCCTCGTCGTTGCCGATGGCGTGGACGAAGCCGGGTTCTATCTTCAGCACGCCGATGCGCAGCCGCTTGCAGGCCGCCAGCGAGGAGCGCGCGCTGCCGAAGTGGTCCAGGGCCACCTGCACCCCGGCCTGGTGCAGCCTGGCCAGCAGCGGGTTGACGGCGTCGGCCGGGCCCAGCAGTAAATCCTCGCCCAGCTCCAGGCCTATGCTGCCGCTGCCCAGCTTGTGCCGCAGCAGCACCGGCAGCAGCTGGCGCAGCACATCCTCCTGCAACTGGGCGGCGTGCAGGTCCAGCCACAGGCAGGGCAGGCGCGCTGCCGGCAGGCCGGGGAAAGCCTGGCGCAGCGCGGCGGCCTGGGCGCACACAGCTGCGATCATCCAGGCGTCCAGCCGGTCCAGCAGGGCGCGGTCCTGCACCAGGGGCAGGAAGCGGTCGGCCGCGATCAGGCCGTGTTCCGGGTGGCGCCAGTGCAGGATGGCCTCGGCGCCGGCCAGGGCGGCCCCTGCCAGCGCGGCGCCTTCCTGCGCGGCGCCTTGAGTCGGGGCGCCGCCCGGCGGAGTGCCGCCCAGCGCTGCCTGCGGTTGGTAGCGCAGCTCCAGTTGGCCGCTGGACAGCGCGGCGCGCAGTTCCCGTGTCCACCGTTCGCGCTCGCGGTCGCGCTGGTTGAGCTCCTGGTGGAAGAACTGGATGTGGCGCTCCTCCTGGACCCCGTGCTGCTGCTTGGCGTGGTACATGGCCGTGTCGGCGTTCTTCATCAGCACCTGGGCGTCGGCGCCGTCCTGCGGATACAGGGCGATGCCGATGCTGGCCCCGCTGCGCACCCGCTGGCCGTTGATGTCGAACGGCAGGGCGCATGCCTGTTCTATCTTGTGCGCCACCTTGGCCGCGTTGGCGGCCGCAAGGCGTCCTTCAATCAGCACCACGAATTCGTCGCCGCCCAGGCGCGCCACCACGTCGGCCGCCCGCACCGACGCCATCAGGCGCGCCGCCACCTGGCGCAGCAGCTCGTCGCCGGTTTCGTGGCCGTGCTGGTCGTTGACCTGCTTGAATTTATTCAGGTCCATGAACAGCAGGGCGAAGGGGGCGCCGCTGCGGTCGGAGGTGGCCACCGCGTGCTCCAGGTGCTGTATCAGCGAGCGGCGGTTGATCAGGTTGGTGAGCGGATCGCGGGTGGCCAGTTCATGGGCCCGCTGTTCCGCCAGCTTGCGCTCACGCACCTCCAGCTGCAGTTCGGCGTTGATGCGCTCCAGGTCCTGCAGGCGCTGGACGCGCAAATCCTGGTTGAGCCGCGCCAGTTCCTCGCTCTGGCGCCGCAACTCCATGTTCTTGCGTTTCATTTCCACGAACACGGCCACCTTGGCCTGCAGGATTTGCGGGATGACGGGCGTAAACAGATAGTCGGCCGCGCCCTTCTGGTAGGCCTTGAGCCGGTTCAGCTCGTCGGCGTAATGGGCTGTGATGAAAATGATGGGGGTGGCGGCCGAGCGCGGGTGCGAATGGATGGCTTCGGCCGTCTCGAAACCGTTCATGCCCGGCATGCTCACGTCCAGCAGGATCACGGCGAACTCGAGCAGCAGCACCTGGCGCAGCGCCTCCTGGCCGGAGGCAGCCGTCACCAGGTCATACTGGTCGCGCTGCGGCGCCTCCAGCAGCAAGCTCTCCAGGGCGTACAGGCTGGCGGGATCGTCGTTGACCAACAGGACTTTAGGGATCTGCACGGCAGTTGTGGGGTTGGATGGTTTGCTGTCGCAGGCTCTAATACTAGTCAAAAAACGGCCGCCTGGGGGCGTTGCAACCTTATATTTTAGCTATCAGGAACATTAAAACGTATCCCAGCAGAAAAGATTATCGGAAAACAATTTTCTCACGCGCACGATTGCATGCGTCTGTATTTTGTTGCAAGTATGCCGCAATGCGCCGCTGGTTCCCGCCGTGCATTGATAGTATGCTGCTGTGATGCAAAATTCCTCGCTGACACCCCGGGCAAGCTCGCGCCTGCTGATCTGGTGCACGGGCGCCATGCTGGCGCTGTGCGTCGGCATGGCGCTGTACGCGGCTGCCGAGCGCACCGTGCAGGAGGATGCGGAGCAGCGCTTCGAGAACGTGGCGCGCAGTACACAGTACAGCATTTCGGCCCGCATCAAGGCCTATTCGGACGTGGCGCGCGGCCTGGTGGCCTTGTTCCAGACCAGCGACCAGGTCAGCCGCCTGCAGTTCCACCAGTACGTGGCCGGGCTGGACCTGGCGCAGCACTATCCGGCCATCGAAGCGGTAAGCTACGCGCCGCTGGTGCGCGACGCCGAACGCGACGCCTTCGTGGCCGCCGTGCGCGCCGACCGCAGCCTGCGTCCGGAGGGTTACCCGCGCTTCGACATCAAGCCGGCCGGACGCCGTCCTGTCTATGCCGTGCTGACCTACCTGGAGCCGGGCGCACTGCTGGACGACAAGCTGGGGGTGGACATCGCCGCCAACGCCGCTGTCGGCCGCGCCCTGGACGCTGCCCGCGACAGCGGCCAGATGAGCGCCTCCGGCCAGCCCGTGGTGGTGCAGCAACCGGCGCCGCATATCGGACTGGGCGTGCGGCTGCCGGTGTACCGGCGCGGCTTGCCGCTGAATGACGTGGCGCAGCGCCGCGCCGCTTACATGGGGTCGGTCGGTATCGGCTTCAGCGTGGCCCGGCTGGTGCAGGGCGCGGTGGACGAGATGGCGGTGCGCCAGGTGCGCCTGGTGCTGTACGCGGACGGCGCCACCGACCCGGAACGGCGCCGCCTGGTCATCGAGGACAATGACCGGCTGCTGTTCAATGACAACGGCACCCTGTCGGTAACCCTGGCCGATCCGCGCCAGCGCGGCGAGTACCTGGAGTCGGTGCTGCCGGTGGACTTCAACGGCACCCTGTGGAAAGCCCAGTTCCGGGTCCGCCGCAGCGACATGCTGAACGGTTTCGACCGCTATTTCCCCTGGATCGCGCTGGTCACCGGCGCCGGCGGCACGGTGCTGCTGTATAACTACCTGCTGGTGCTGTACGGATCACGGCGGCGCGCCGTCAAGCAGCGCGTGCTGCTGGACACGGTGCTCAACAATGTCGACGCCCACGTCTACATGAAGGACCAGCACCGGCGCTACATCTACGCCAACGCCAAGATGGCCGAGGCCATGGGGCGGCCGGTGCGCGACATCATCGGCCGCCTGGACCGCGAGCTGATGCCGGCCGCCGAGGCCGATGCGGCCTGGGCCCAGGAGCGGCCGGTGTTTGCCGACAACGTCAAGCGCTCGGCCGAAAGCCGCTACACCAGCCGCGACGGCGTGGTGCAGTACCTGTGGACGGTGCGGGTGCCGGTGGTGATCGACGATTCGGTGACGGCGGTGATCGCCATGTCCACCGACGTGACCGAGCTGCACAAGCTGAAGGAAAAGGCCGACAGCGCCAACCGCGCCAAGAGCGATTTCCTGTCCAATATGAGCCACGAGATCCGCACCCCCATGAACAGCATCATCGGCATGGCGCACCTGGCCCTGAAGACGGTGGCGGACGCGCGCCAGCGCGATTACCTGCAGAAGATCTTCCATTCGGGCCAGCACCTGCTGGGCATCATCAACGACATCCTGGACTTTTCCAAGATCGAGGCCGGCAAGATGGAGCTGGAGATACTCGATTTCGCGCTGGAGGCGCTGCTGGACAATATCTCCAGCCAACTGGGCGAGAGCGCGGCGCGCAAGAACCTGGAACTGGTGTACGAGATCGGCCCCGGCATGCAGCACGCCCTGCGCGGCGATCCGCTGCGGCTGGAGCAGGTGCTGCTCAATTTCGTCAACAACGCCATCAAGTTCTCGGAAAACGGCAAGGTGTTCGTGCGCGTGCGGCCGGTGGAGGAGGGCGAGGATTACACCATGGTGCGCTTCGAGGTCGAGGACCAGGGCATAGGCATGACCCTGGGCCAGATGGAGCAACTGTTCCAGTCCTTCCACCAGGGCGACCCGTCCACCACCCGCAAGTACGGCGGCACCGGGCTGGGGCTGGTGATCAGCAAGCAGCTGGTGGAGCTGATGGGTGGCCGGGTGGGCGTGGAAAGCCGGCTGGGCGAGGGCAGCGTGTTCTGGTTCACGGCGCGCCTGGCCAGGAGCTGCAACCTGCTGCAGGCCACGGCCGAGCCGGTGCAGCCGGAACTGCTCGATTCGATACGCGGCGCTTCGGTGCTGCTGGTGGAGGACAATGTGTTCAGCCAGCAGGTCGGCCAGGAGCTGCTGGAGGACGCCGGCGCCACCGTGTGCGTGGCCAACAACGGCAAGGAAGCCATCGACCTGCTACTCAAGGAACGCTTCGACTGCGTGCTGATGGACGTGCAGATGCCGGTGATGGATGGCTACGAGGCCACCCGCCTGATCCGCGCCTGTTCCGCCACGGCCGATACCCTGGTGATCGCCATGACCGCCAATGCCGGGAGCGAGGACCACGCGCGCTGCCTGGAGGCGGGCATGGACGAATTCGTGACCAAGCCGATCGCGCCCAACGCGCTGCTGTCGCTGCTGGCGCGCTGCATGCGCGGGCGGCGCCGCGGCGACCGGGGCTTTGTGGCCAGGGCGGGCGCGTCCGCTCCGTGGCCGGTCCCGGCGGCGCCGGCCACGGTGCCGGCGCCGCCGGCTGCCCCTATCCCGTCTCCGGCCGCCGCGCCGCGCCCGCCCGCCGCCGGCCCGGCCACGGCGGCGCCCTGCGAGATGTTCGACACTGCCGCCCTGGCCCAGACCTTTGGCCACCGGCCCGACAAGATGCGCAAGTTCGCCATGCTGTTCCTGCAGGCCGCCGGCGACGGCATGGCCGAGATCGACGCCGCCCTGGCGCGCGCCGACCTGCCGCAGCTGGGCGAGCTGGGCCACCGCATCAAGTCCTCGGCGCGCGCCGTTGGCGCCATGCAGTTCGGCGAACTGTGCCTGGCGCTGGAGCAGATGCGCAAGCAGCCCGACCTCGACAGTGCGCGCCAGATCGTGGCCCGCATGCACGCCATGCTGGCCGAGTTGAACGTGCTGATTCCACACGAACTGCAGGCCAGCGCCCCGGCCGACGCATAAAAACAGCGTGGCGGGGATGCGCATAGACGCGCCAGCGGCGATAATGCCGTCACATCCCATCCCCCTTGGAGACCCATGCAATCCAGTGTCACCCCCGGCTTGTTGATCCTGCACGGCAACCAGATGGAACTGCTGCGCGCCGCCGTGTTCCAGTGGCTGCGCAACAATCCCCTGGGTCCGCTGGAACCGGACATCTTCCTGGTGCAGTCCAACGGCGTGGCCGAATGGCTGAAGATCGCCCTGGCCGGGGAATTGCGCGTGTGCGCCGCCACCCGCGTGGCGCTGCCGGCGCGCTTCCTGTGGGAGACCTACCGCGGCATGCTGGGCCGCGAGCGGGTGCCGCCCATCTCCGCCTTCGACAAGGGGCCGCTGACCTGGCGCCTGATGCGGCTGCTGCCAGAGCTGCTGTCCGACCCGGTGTTCGCGCCGTTGCGCCATTTCCTGGGCGACGGCGACGCCGAGCGCCGCATGCAGCTGGCCGAGCGCCTGGCCGACCTGTACGACCAGTACCAGGTCTACCGCGCCGACTGGCTGGACGACTGGGCCCATGGCCGCGACCAGCTGCGCACGGCCCAGGGCGAATTGCGCCCGCTGGCCGGCGACCAGTGCTGGCAGGCGGCCCTGTGGCGCGCCGTGATGGCCAGCGTGGCGCCCGAGGAGCGCGAACTGGGCCGCGCCAGCGTGCACACCGCCTTCGTGCGCGCCGCCGGGCGCGGCGATGAACCGGCCGGGAGGCTGCCGCGCCGCATCGTGCTGTTCGGGGTCTCGGCGCTGCCGTACCAGACCTTGCAGGCGCTGGCCTCGCTGGCGCGCTACACCCAGGTGCTGCTGGCCGTGCCCAATCCCTGCCGCTACTACTGGGGCGACATCATCGAAGGGCGCGAACTGCTGCGTTCAGCGCACCGCCGCCAGCAGCTGCGCGAGGGGCGTGAGCTGGGCGCCATCCCGCTGGAAGAACTGCACGTCCACAGCCATCCGCTGCTGGCAAGCTGGGGCCGCCAGGGGCGCGACTTCGTGCGCATGCTCGACGAATTCGACGCCGCCAGCCAGGGTGGCGAGGCGGGCGGCGCTGGCCTGGCCGCGCCGCGCGTGGACCTGTTCAGCGAGGATGCCGGCGAGACCCTGCTGGCCCAGGTGCAGGCCGCCGTGCGCGACCTGCTGCCGCTGTCCGACCATCCGCACGCGCCGCCGCCGGACCAGGACCGCTCGATCGAATTCCATGTCGCCCACAGCGTGCAGCGCGAGGTGGAAATCCTGCACGACCAGCTGCTGGCCATGTTTGCCGAGGGCGAACAGTCCGGCCATCCGCTGACGCCGCGCGACGTGGTGGTGATGGTGCCCGACATCGACCTCTTCAGCGCCGCCATCCATGCCGTGTTCGCCCAGCACAAGCGCAGCGACCCGCGTTATATCCCGTTCGAGATCGGCGACGTCAACGACCGCAGCGTCAACCCGCTGCTGGTGGCGCTGGAATGGCTGCTGCGCCTGCCGCAGCAGCGCTGCCGCCAGAGCGAGGTGCGCGACCTGCTGGACGTGCCGGCCCTGGCGCGCCGCTTCGGCCTGTCGGAAGACGACATGCCCACGCTGGGGCGCTGGATCGAAGGCGCGGGCGTGCGCTGGGGGCTGGACCGCGAACACCGCGCCGGCCTGGGCCTGGCTCCGGCGGGAGAGCAGAACGCCTGGATCTTCGGCGTGCGGCGCATGCTGCTCGGTTATGCCAGCGGCGCCGGCGAGAGCTACCAGGACATCGAACCGTACAGCGAAGTGGGCGGCCTGGATGCGGCCCTGGCCGGATCGCTGGCGCAGCTGGTGGACGGCCTGCTGCACTGGCGTGCGGCGCTGTCGCAGGCGCGCACCCCGGCCGCCTGGGGCCAGCAGGCGCGCGCCCTGCTGGATGCCTTCTTCGACGGCGGCGAGGAGGGCGACCGCCTGATGCTGGCCCAGCTGCACGACGCCCTGAACCGCTGGCTGGAGACTTGCGACAACGCCGGTTTCGATGAAAGCGTGCCGCTGGGCGTGCTGCGCGAAGCCTGGCTGGGCGGCCTGGAAGAAGCGACCCTGGACCACCAGTTCGTGTCCGGCGGCGTCACCTTCTGCACCCTGATGCCGATGCGCGCGGTGCCATTCCGCGTGGTCTGCCTGCTGGGCATGAACGACGGCGACTTCCCGCGCCGCGCCCGCAAGGCCGATTTCGACCTGCTGGCGCTGCCCGGCATGGCACGCCCGGGCGACCGCTCGCGCCGCGACGACGACCGCTACCTGATGCTGGAAGCCGTGCTGGCGGCGCGCGACAAGCTGTATATCAGCTGGGTCGGCCGCAACGTGCGCGACAACAGCGAGCAGCCGCCGTCGGTGCTGGTGTCGCAGCTGCGCGACTACCTCAAGGCCGGCTGGGACCTGGACCTGGGACTGCGCACCACCGAGCACGCACTGCAGCCGTTCAGCCGCCGCTATTTCGAGGCCGGCGGCCTGCTGACCTACGCCGGTGAATGGCGGGCCGCCTACGCCCAGGACGATGGCGCCGCCGGCGCGGCGGCCGCCGGACTGCCGCCGTTCGAGTCCGATGGCGCCGTCACGCTGCGCCTGGCCACCCTGCAGCAGTTCCTGCGCCAGCCCGCCAAATACTTCTTCCGCCAGCGCCTGGGCGTGGTGTTCCAGGACAGCGCCCAGGTGGGCGAGGACGAAGAACCGTTCTCATTGAACGGCCTGGAACGCTACGGCGTGGAAGACGCCATGCTGGCCGACGATGGCCGGCCGGAGCCGCTGGATGAGGTGCGCACCAGGCTGGAGGCGCGCGCCCAGCAGCTGGTGCGGCAAGGGCTGCTGCCCATCGGCCTGGTGGGACGCCAGCTGCAGCAGCAGCTGGTCGATGCGCTGGCGCCCGTGCGCGAGGACTGGGTGCGGCTGTTCCACCAATACCCGCACGAGGCGTCCAAGCTGCCGGTCTCGCTGGACCTGGATGGCGTGCGGCTGGACGATTGGCTGGACCGGCTGCGCGCCAACGGCAGCGAGACCGTGTGGCTGATGCAGATGTCGTCCAAGGTGCTGGAAAAGAAGGGTCAGCTGCGCGGCGAAAAGCTGCTGCCCATGTGGCTGCGCCAGCTGGCCGCCGCCGCCGCCGGCAAGGCCGTGAGCGGCCACCTGGTGGCGCGCGACGCCCGCCTGGCCATGGCGCCGCTGGACGGCGCCGAAGCCCGCGCCACGCTGGCCAGCCTGGCCGCGCTGTGGCGCGAGGGCATGGACCGTCCGCTGCCGGTGGCCTGCCGCACCGCGCTGGCGCTGCTGCGCAAGGGCGACGCACGCGGCGTGTACGATGGCAGCCATGTGATGGGCGGCGAAGTGGACGACGTCAGCCTGGCGCGCCTGTGGCCCGACTATGCGGCGCTGGCGGCCGAGCCGGACTGGCCACGCTATGCGGAGCAATTGTACGGACCGCTGGCGGCCTGGCTGGAGCGGCACGTGCAGGTATTTCCCATCGGGCCCGCAGCGGCGCAAGAGGAGGGTGGGCAATGAGCCAGCAGCTCGACGCACGCAGCTTCCCGCTGCACGGTACGCGCCTGATCGAAGCGAGCGCCGGCACTGGCAAGACCTGGACCATCGCCGCCCTGTACCTGCGGCTGGTGCTGGGACACGGCGGCGAACAGGCCTTCCCGCGCCCGCTGCTGCCGGCCGATATCCTGGTGATGACCTTCACCCGCGCCGCCACCAAGGAATTGTCGAACCGCATACGCGAACGGCTGCTGGAGGCGGCCGCCTATTTCCGTGGCCAGCCGGCCAGGGCGGACGATTACCTCGATGCGCTGCTGGCCGCCTATCCGGACGACACGGCGCGCCAGCGGGCCGCCTACCGCCTGGTGCTGGCCGCCGAGACCATGGATGAAGCGGCCATTTTCACCATCGACGCCTGGTGCCAGCGCATGCTGCGCGAGCACGCCTTCGACAGCGGCAGCCTGTTCGACGAAACCCTGGTCACGGATGAGCGCCGGCTGTTCGAGGATGCGGCCCACGATTACTGGCGCCAGCAAGTCTATCCACTCAATCCGCGCGCGCTGGAACTGCTGCAGGAATGCTGGGCCGACGTCGGCCAGCTCAAGGCCGGGGTGCGCGAGCTGGTCCAGCGCAAGCATTTGCTGCCCGGCGTTGCGCAGGAGCCGCTGGGCGCCCTGATCGCGCGCGAGCAGGGCGCGCTGGAAGCACAGCTGGCGCTGCTCAAGCAGGGCTGGCGCGAACGGCTGCAGTGCATGGCCGACTGGTTCGCGGCCGAACGCGAGGCCCACCCCAAGGGCTTCAGCGGCACCAGGCTGAAACCGGCCTCGCTGGACAAATGGCTGCAGCGCCTGAATGAATGGGCCATGCGCCCATCGCAGGTGGACACTGGCCTCAAGCCCGCCGAGTGGCGCAAGCTGACGCCTGCCGGGCTGTCCGATTGCTGCAACAAGGGCTACACGCCGGCGCTGCCGGCCGTTTTCGGGGAGGTCGAGCCGCTGTTCGAGGCCCTGGGCAAGCTTGCGCCGCTGGCGCATGCGCTGCACTACCACGCCGCCGGCGCCATCGCGCGACGCATGGAGGAATTGAAGCGGCGCAGCCGCGAATACGGCTTTGCCGACATGCTGGAACGCCTGCGCGGCGTGCTGCTGGGCGAGAACGGCGAGGCCCTGCGCAAGCGCATCACGGAACAGTTTCCGGTGGCCATGGTGGATGAATTCCAGGATACCTCGCCCGAGCAGTACCAGATCTTCGACCTACTGTACCGCACACAGGACAACAATCCGGAGCTGGGCCTGTTCCTGATCGGCGATCCTAAACAGTCGATCTACGGCTTCCGTGGCGCCGACATCCACAGCTATCTGCGCGCGCGCGCCGCCACCGAGGGCCGCCACTACAAGCTGGGCACCAACTACCGCTCGACGGCGGCGCTGGTGGAGGCCGTCAACCGCGTCTTCCTGCATGCCGAGGGGCCGGGCTGCGCCAGGGGCGCGTTCCGCTTCCGCACTGCGGACAGCGACCGGCTGCCGTTCGACGCCGTCGGCGCCGCCGGCCGCAAGGAAAAGCTGGTCGGGGTGGACGGTCCGCTGCAGGCCCTGACCGTGGGCTGCAGCGTGGCCGACATGAAGGCCGACGAGCTGCGCGCCTATTTTGCCCACCACTGCGCGGAGCACATCGTGCGCCTGCTGAACGACGAGCGCGCCGGCTTCGAGGGCCCGGACGGCTTCCGCCGGCTGCAGCCGGCCGATATCGCGGTGCTGGTGCGCGGCCGCACCGAGGCCCGTTTCATCCGCCGCGCGCTGGCGCAGCGCCGGGTGCAGAGCGTCTACCTGTCGGACAAGAACTCGGTGCTGGACAGCGACGAGGCGCGCGACCTGCTGCGCTGGCTGGCCGCCCTGGCCAATCCGCTGGACGGCGAACTGGCGCGCGCCGCCTTCGCCACCCGCACGGCGCAGCTGCCGCTGGCCGAACTGGCGCGCCTGGCGCAGGACGAGCTGGCGTGGGAGCAGCGCGTGGAACAGCTCAAGGAGCTGCACATCGTGTGGCAGCGCCAGGGCGTGCTGGCCATGCTGCGCCGCTTCATCCACGAACTGGGCTTGCCGTCCATGCTGCTGGGCCAGCCGGGCGGCGAACGCAGCCTGACCAATTTGCTGCACCTGGCGGAACTGCTGCAAACGGCCAGCCGCCAGCTGGACGGCGAACAGGCCCTGATACGCTGGCTGGCCGAGCAGATGGAAGACGGCAGCGAGCAGGGCGACGAGCGGGTGCTGCGCCTGGAAAGCGACGCCGAGCTGGTGAAAGTCATCACCGTGCACAAGTCCAAGGGCCTGGAATACCCGCTGGTATACCTGCCGTATGCGGCCACGGCGCGCAAGGTCAAGCCGGGCGGCTTCATGGAGTATGCCGGCCAGGACGGTGAACGCCGGATCGACCCCTTCGGCTCGGCCGAGGCCCAGGCGGCGGCCGAGGAAGCGCGCCTGGCCGAAGACCTGCGTTTGCTGTACGTGGCGCTGACCCGGCCGCGCCACTTGCTGTGGCTGGGCGTGGCCGGCAAGGGGCTGTCCGATTCCGCGCTCGGCTACCTGCTCAGTGGCGGATCGCCGGACGCAGCGCTGGATGGCGAACAGCTGCTGGAGCACTGGGAACGGGTGCGCGGCGGTTGCGACACCATCGCGGCGCGACTGCTGGAAGAGGCGGACACCGTCACCATGCTGACCCGCCAGGACGAGCAGCCCGAGCTGCTGCCCACCCGTCCCTACCAGGGCCGCTTCGAGCGCGACTGGTCGGTCGGCAGCTTCACATCGCTGGCGCGGCGCAGCAGCGCCGTGGGCGCCCAGCCCGTGCCGGTGCCGCGCCACGCGCTGGAGGAGAAGCTGCTGGAACAGGGCGCCGGCGCACTGGCTGCCCCGGCCCAGCGCACCGGGGACGCGCCCTGGCACCGCTTCCCGCGCGGTTCCGTGCCCGGCAACTTCCTGCACGAGCAGCTGGAGTGGATGGGGCAGGAGGGCTTTGGCTGCGTGCGCGATCCCGGTTTCGACGCCCGCCTGGCGCGCCGCATCGAACGCGCAGGCTGGGCCAACCGTGGCGAGGACGCCACCGCCTGGCTGCATGCCATCGCGGAGACCGTGCTGCCGCCGCTGGGCGTGGCGCTGGCCGACCTGGATGGCGGCCTGCCGGAAATGGAATTCTGGTTCCCCAGCGAGCGCCTGTCCAGCGGCGCGCTGGACCGCCTGTGCCGCGTCCACCTGCTGGACGGGACGCCGCGTCCGCTGCTGCCCGAGCGCCAGCTGCACGGCATGCTGAAAGGCTTTACCGACCTGGTGTTCGAGCACCAGGGCCGCTACTGGGTGCTGGACTACAAGTCCAATGCCCTGGGCGGCGCCGACGTGGCCTACCACCAGCAGGCCCTGGCCGCCGGCATGGCCGAGCACCGCTACGACATCCAGGGCGCGCTGTACATGCTGGCCCTGCACCGGCTGCTGCAAAGCCGGCTCGGGGACGATTACGATCCGGCGTCGCAACTGGGTGGCGCCCTGTTCCTGTTCCTGCGCGGCATAGGCCATGCGCAAACGCGCGGCTGCTACCTGCTGGAACCGCATCCCGAACTACTGGAAGGGCTGGACCGCCTGCTGGGACAGGAGTCCTGACATGACCATCTTGAGCACACATGAGACCCTGCTGGCGCACCTGGATGCGCTGGCCGAGGCGGGCAAGCTGCGCCGCCTGAGCGCCGCCTTCACCCGCTTCATCGCCAGCCTGGGCCATAGCACCCCGCAATTGCTGGCCGCCTGCATGCTACTGTCCGAACTGGAGGGGCAGGGACACAGCTGCCTGCCGATCGATGAACTGGCGGCCGGTCCGGCCGGCCTCCTGGGCTGGGGACCGGAGGAATGGGAACCGCTCAAGGCCGCCGTCGGCAGCTGGCCGGCCAGGCCGGCCGCCTGGCGCAAACTGCTGGCCGAAGCGGAGCAAGTGTGGCCGGTCGGCGACCTGGATTTCCAGCAGCCGCTGGTGCTCGACGGCGAACGCTTCTACCTGCGGCGCTACTGGCGCGACGAAAAACTGGTGGCGCAAGCGGTAAGGGCGCGCGCCGCCCCCGGTGGCGATGCGCAGGCCGATCCGTCCACCATCCGCCGCTGGCTGGACCAGCTGTTCACCCACGCCACCCGCGATGGCGGCACGGACTGGCAGAAAGTCGCCTGCGCCATTGCCATGCGCGGCAAGCTGGGCATCATCACGGGCGGTCCCGGCACCGGCAAGACCTATACCGTGGCGCGCCTGCTGGCCGTGCTGTTTGCCAGCGCGGGCGAGGCCCGCGGCGAATTGCGCGTGGCCCTGGCCGCACCTACCGGCAAAGCGGCGGCCCGCCTCAAGCAATCCATCGATGCCGCACTGGACGATCTGGCAAGCTTGCTTGGCGATACATTGCCCCTGCGCGACCTGGCGGCCCGCATGGGAGCCGCCGGCACCCTGCACAGCCTGCTCGGCGCGCGGCCCGATACGCGCGCTTTCCAGCACCACGCGGGGCGCCCGCTCGAGGTCGACGTCTTGATTGTTGACGAGGCCTCAATGATCCACCTGGAGATGATGGCCGCCCTGCTGGCCGCCCTGCCATCCGACGCGCGCTTGATCTTGCTTGGAGATAAAGATCAGCTGGCATCCGTGGAGGCCGGCGCGGTGCTGGGCGATCTGTGCCACCAGGCGGCGGATGGCCTGTACACGCCGGAAACATTGTCGTTCGTGCAGGCTGCGACGGGGGAGGCGGTAGCGCCCCGTTTCCATGGCCATGGCGGCCCGATCGCCCAGCAGACCGTGATGCTGCGCCAGAGCCGGCGCTTCGGCGGACCCATAGGCAAGCTGGCTCTGGCCGTCAACGCGGGCCAGGCAGCCGAAGTGCTGGAAGTGCTGCGGAGCAATTCGGCCGAGGTGGCATGGACCGATCACGCGACCCAGGGCGACGCCATCCAGCTGGCCTTGTCCGGATATCAACCTTATCTGAAGACCATCCGGAATGGCTATCAGGGCGGCGTCGACGGTTACAACGGCTGGGTACTGTCGGTATTAAAAGAGTTCGAGGCCTTCCGCATCCTGTGCGCCGTACGGAATGGCGAATGGGGCGTTGCCGGCCTTAACGAGGTGATCGAACAGCGCTTGCACATGGCCGGACTGGTACGCAGTGGCTCAGAGTGGTATGTTGGCAGACCGATCATGATTGCCCGCAACGATTACGGCCTGCGCGTGTTCAATGGCGATATCGGGCTGACCTTGCCGGACCCCGCACGGCCGGGATCGTTGCGCGTGTACTTCTCCGAAGGCGGCCAGGTGCGTAGCGTATTGGCAACGCGACTGCGCCATGTGGAGACGGCGTTTGCCATGACCGTGCATAAATCGCAAGGATCGGAATTCAGCCATACGGTGCTGGTGCTGCCGCGCGACGGCGGCAATGTGCTCGCGCGTGAGCTGATTTACACCGGCATCACCCGCGCCAAGACACAATTCACCTTGCTGACGCCGGAGGGACAAGTATTACTGGACGGCATAGCGCAACGCACGCAGCGGGCTTCCGGACTGCGTTTATTGCTGGAATCAGACTAGAACTTGGCATGTGCCAGCCAAATTCTGGCCTGAGACGTAGCTGCGGCGGGGTGAGGCGGAGGATGGGGCGAAAAAAATCCGGGCGCGCAGCCCGGATATTTTGTATTCAGATCGATAACAATGTTACGAGCTGCGGCGCTTGCGCTTGATGGCCTTGACGGCTTTTTTCAGGCGGGTGGAAGCGCGCATCACCTTGGGTTCGTCCTCGCCGCCGGAAATGAAGCGGCGGATGTTGAGCGCATCCATCAGGCGCGCCGAGTTGGCCTTGGCGTTCAGTAACACCAGGGTCGCATTCTTGCCGGCGGACTTGATGCGCATGATCAGGCAGCGGCCGGCTTCCTCCGTGTAGCCGGTCTTGGACATGCCAATGTCCCAGCCCTTGGCGCCCACCAGGCGATTGGTATTATGGTATTCGACGTCGCGGCCCTTGATGCGTATCACGTCCTTGGTGTCGGTGGTGATGCGGCGGATGTCCGGATAGGCCGCTGCGGCGGTTGCCATCTTGACCAGGTCGGCTGCGGTGGAACGATTGTTCGGCGACAAACCGGTCGGTTCCTCGATCACGGTCTGCGTCATGCCCAGGGCCTTGATCTTGGCCCTGACGGCGGCGGCAAAAGCAGCCGGGCCGCCCGGATAGGTCCGCGCCAGCGACGCGGCCGCGCGGTTATCGGACGACATCAGCGCCAGCTGCAGCACGTCGCCACGCGAAATTTCCGCGCCCACCGGCACGCGCGAAGCGCTGTGTTTCAAGGTATCCACATCGCTCTTGTCGATGTTGATGGGCTCATCCATGTCCAGTTTGGCGTCCAGCACGACCATGGCAGTCATCAGCTTGGTCAGCGAAGCGATCGGCACTTGCACATTGGCATTCTTCTCCAGCAGCACCTTGCCGCCGTCTTCCACCACCAGCACGGATTGCGATCCCAGCGGCACGGCCGCGATGGCGGCCGCCGACAATGAGGTCAACAAACCAGCTACAATTTTCTTCAGCATGTCAGGTATTCTTGAGGGGAGGGAACAGATTGCCGTGTTGTGGCAATAATAGCCACACAGCAATATTTACGAAGTTTAGACGATAACATTAAAGTGAATTCTCGTCTATGCCGTGTAACTTGCGTGCGCGGGTATTTTGTGCGTAGGAAGAAAAAAGCCCCGGGGATGCCGGGGCTGGGCGCCAGGGGGCCTGGCGCTGGCTTGCGTTATGCAAGCTTATTTGCTGGCGTAGATCTTGTCGAACTCGCCGCCATCGTCGAAGTGCTTCTTCTGGGCCGCTTTCCAGCCGCCAAACACCTCGTCCACGGTGAACAGGGTGATGGGCTTGAAATTGGCGGCGTATTTCTTGGCGGCGGCAGCCGAGCGCGGGCGCAGGTAGTGCTTGGCAATGATGTCCTGGCCCTGTTCCGACCACAGGAAGTTCAGGTAAGCCGTGGCTTGCTTGCGCAGGTTGCGCTTGTCGACCACCTTGTCCACCACGGCCACCGGCGATTCGGCCAGGATGGAGATGGCCGGATACACCACCTCGAAGTTGTCGCCGAACTCGGCGCGCACCAGCGCCACTTCGTTCTCGAACGTCACCAGCACGTCGCCGATTTCACGCTGGGTGAAGGTGGTGGTGGCGCCGCGGCCGCCGCCGTCCAGGGTCGGCACATTCTTGAAGATCTTGCTCACCAGGTCGCGCGCTTGCGCTTCGGTGCCGCCCTTCTTGATCACCGAGCCCCAGGCCGCCAGGTAGCTGTAGCGGCCATTGCCGGAGGTCTTGGGGTTGGGGATGATGACTTTTACGCCGGGCTTGGCCAGGTCGTCCCAGCCCTTGATCTGCTTGGGATTGCCCTTGCGCACCAGGTAGATCAGGGTCGAGGAGAAGGGCGCCGCGCCGTTGGGGAATTTCTTTTCCCATCCCGGCTGCACCACGCCGCGATCGACCAGGATATCGATGTCGTTGGCTTGGTTCATGGTGACCACGGCTGCTTCCAGGCCATCCGCCACGGACCTGGCCTGCTTGGATGAGCCGCCGTGCGACTGGTTGATATTAATGGTTTCGCCTGTGGTTTTCTTCCATTCGGTAACAAAAGCCGGGTTGATATCCTTGAACAGCTCGCGCGTCACATCGTAGGAAGCGTTCAGCAGGACGGTTTCAGCGGCGCTGGCCAGCAGCGGCAGGGCCAGGAAGGCGGCGGAAGTGGCGAGGAACAGGCGGCGTATTGTATTTTTTTGGGACATGAGGGTCTCTCGTGTGCTGGGATCGATGAAATATCCATGGTGTAAAATTTCGGCCCGAAAAGATACGACTTTTTTGTAATATGCTTAGCAGGTATGTAAAGCACGGGGTTTTCACTATAAACCGCATAAGGATGGTTGAAACCATTCGTGGGCAATTGAGCGGCAGGGCCGTAGGCTGTCACGGTCGGGGGCGTCGGCAACGGCTTTTTTGCGCTTCGTGTATAGTCCCGTTCATGCACAACGAAGACGCCGCCACGCTTCATTTTGCTACTGAAACATTTTGTGAGCGTACATGAGTCTTGAAATCCGTCCTGCCGCCGCGAGCGATGCAGCGGCAGCCTGCACGGTCCTGCGCCGCTCCATCGCCGAGTGCTGCGTGCAGGACCACCGCAACGATCCCCGCATCCTCGACGCCTGGCTGGGCAACAAAACCCCCGAGATGGTCGCCAACTGGTTTGGCTCTCCCACCAATTATTCGCTGGTGGCGCTGCTGGACGGCCAGATCGTGGGCGTGGCCCTGCTGACCGGCGCCGGCAAGCTGGCATTGTGCTACCTGCAGCCGGACGCGCGTGGCCAAGGCGTGGGCACGGCCTTGTTGGGCAAGATGGAAGAACAAGCGCTCGCTTGGGGCGTCAAGGCGCTGCAACTGCACAGCACGGCCAGCGCGGCCGGCTTCTTTGCCGGGCGCGGCTATGTCGATGCGGGCAAGGTGCGTTCGCCCTATGGCGTGGAAACCACGTTCTATTGGAAACAGCTGGATGCGGCCGCCTGCGCGGAGCCCGGCAAGCGCAAGCGTTTTTGCAACTGCAATAGCGCTTAGAGATAACGATTAACTGTAGGCAAACTGCAGTTCGGCGGTGGGTACGGGTTGGCCCAGTCGCACCTCCCGGCCCCGTTCGAACAGCTTCAATTCCCCCGGCGCGAAGGCGCGCCATGCTTCATTCGAGGTCAGCGGCTGCGTGGCGATCACGGCCATGCGGTCGTCCAGGTGGTTGCAGCGGGCGAAGTCCATGCTCAGCTCGCAATCGATCAGCTTGGCCACCGAAAACGGATATTCGCGCACCACATAATGCAGGTCGGTGCTGCAGTAGGCGAACAGCATTTCACCGTTCGACAGGATGAAATTGAACGTGCCATGCGCCGCGATCCCGGCCGCCAGCTGGCGCAGGCTGTCGGCCAGCTCCTGCCGCGCGGGCTGGCGGGCGTGGCGCTGCGCCAGCTGCGACAGCAGGTGGCAGAAAGCCCGTTCGCTGTCGGTGTCGCCCCAGGGCGCATACAAGCAGGGCGCGGGATGGAACAGTTTCAGGTCGCCGTTGTGGGCGAAGGACCAGGTCCGGCCCCACAGCTCACGCGTGAACGGATGGCTGTTTTCCAGTGCAACCCGGCCCTGGGTGGCCTTGCGGATGTGGGCGACCACGTTGCGCGCCATGATGGGCTGCTGCTTGATCTGCTGCGCCAGCGGCGAATGGATGGAGGCCAGGTGGTCGGTATAGAGGCGGCAGCCGCCGGCCGTGTGGAAGGCGATGCCCCAGCCATCCTTGTGTTCGCTGCCGCGCTCGGCGAATCCCTCAAACGAGAATCCCAGGCTGGCGGGCTGGTTGCTGTTCATTGCGAGTAATTGGCACATGCAATGACGATAGCGCCGCCATTCCCTGTACGGAAGGAATGTTTGCGCATATCGATATAGGGCGCCTGCCGCGCTTGCGTTATGCGCAGGGCAAATAAGATAGGGCAAAAGCATTCCTTCTCCTTTTGCGCGGGCGGCCCTAGGCTGTCGGTATTGCCTGTGTCCCGACCAAGGAGTCCCATGTCATTTCCCGTCTTGCAACAATACCTGGCCCGTTTGTCCGACGGCACCGGCGCCGCGTCCAGCATCTGGCTCGATGCCGATGGCAAGGCGCACGGGCGCTTCTTCAACTGCACCATGAGCAGCGCCTTCCAGCCGATCCGCAATCTGGATAATGGCCAGGTGCAGGCCTACGAAGGCCTGGCGCGCAGCGTGTCCTCGGCCGACCAGGGCTTGTCGCTGTGGAAGCTGCTGGACCACGCGGCCAGCGACGACGAGTCCGTCGAACTGGACCGGCTGTGCCGGATGCTGCACGCGATTAATTTCTTCCGCCAGACCGAGGCCGACGCCGGACCGGACCTGTTCCTCAACGTGCACGACCGCCTGTTGAGCGCCGTCAGCAGCAACCACGGCCATGCCTTCCGCCGCATCCTGGATGCGCTGGAATTGCCGCTGCACCGCATCGTGCTGCAACTGCCGCCGGTCACGCCGCAGCAAGGCTGGCTGCTGAACTACGTGGCCGACAATTACCGCCGCAACGGCTTCCGCTTCGCCGTCCATGCCGCCCATGCGCGCGAGGCGCTGCAGGTGCTGGAGCGGGTGCGTCCGGATGTGTTCAAGCTTGACGCCCGCAGCCCCGGCGACCAGGACAGCGTGCTGGAACTGCTGCGCCGCGCCGCTGCCACCGGCGCCCGCGTGGTGTTCAAGCGCCTGGAGACGCTAGCGGCGGTGGACGCCGTGCGCGACTTGGGCGAGGCGGCCGGCGCGCCGGTGCTGGGCCAGGGCTTCTGGCTCGACACCCCGCGCGCCAGCCTGGTGCCGCCGCCGCCCAGGCAGGCCGTGGCCGCCTGATCCAGGCCGGCGCCGGGCGGCCGAATAGTGTGCGGGCTTACGCGCCGCCCCTGCTATACGCTATAGTAATCACATTGATTCAACAGGTTAACTATGGCAACCCGCAGAGCATTTCTCCAACATGGACTGGGGCTGACCGCCGCCAGCGTCCTGGGCGCGCCCATGATAGGCTGCGCCGCCCGTACCGTACAACCGAGCACCGCCGCCAAACCGGCCGTGCACGCGGCCAAGGCCGCCAAGCCGGCCGCCGTGCTGGCCCAGGCTGAAGCGCGGCCCCCCGCCGCCAGCACCGAGCTGGAGCCGCCGCCGGACATCTTCGACGCCCAGGCCCTGGACCTGGAATTCTGGCTCAAGCCGCGCACCATCAGCGTGATACGTCCGCAAAGCGGCGAAAAGGCCAAGCTTCTGTACTGGAAGGACGGGGAAATCATCGATTCCGCCTACCAGGAACTGTGCCACTTGCTGCGTGACGTCAATGGCAAGGAAACCATCCCCATCGATCCCAAGTTGTTTGAAACCCTGTGGGGCTCGCAAGCCTTCGTGGCGCGCTACGGCATCGAGTCTCCGCTGGAGATCCTGTCCGGCTACCGTACCCCGGCCTCCAACGAAAAACTGCGCGAAGCCGGCGTGCCCGCCGCGCGCCAGTCGCTGCACATGGTGGGCAAGGCGGCCGATATCCGCATCCCCAACCTGAACGCCGAGGTGCTGGGCGGCCTGGTGCGCAGTTTCCGCCAGGGCGGGGTCGGCTTCTATTACCGTTCCGGACCGCGCGGCGGCTGGATCCATGCCGACACCGGCCTGCAGCGCACCTGGAAAGGCTGAGCGTGACGGACGACAAGGACCCACCCCGCTTCCGCCCCGTGCCCTGGCCCGGCATCGCGACCCCGGCCGACGCCGAACTGTGGATCGCCGAGCATAACCAGGCCCTGCAGGACCACATCGCCAAGAACGAAACCGGCTACGGCGTGCGCTTCACCCTGGCCGAAGGCGGCGATATCGTGATGCAGACCGCCGATGGCGCCATCCTGCTGGACGTGGACGAGGAAGCGTCCTGGGTGGCGCCGCTGATCATGGCGGCAGCCCGGGTCGAGCAACCCAAGGGCACGCTGTGGATACTGCCCGATGATAAGCTGGTGCAGCTGCTGATCGGCCTCAGCAGCCTGGTGGCCAGCACCACGTTGGTGGCCGGACACAACTTTCGCGGGCGCGGCCGTCTGGGCGCCTGGTGATCAACTTCCCCTGGGATTTGCATGCTGCTGTACAGTCATCTGAAACGCGCAGCCGCCGCGCCTCGGTAATCACCCTGACCGAGCTGATGCTATCCACCAAGGAAGTCATCTCCACCAGCTTCCGGCCGCTGCCGCGGTACCTGGCAGCTGCGGCCATCTATGGGTACTGTGCCTGGGCTTTGAAGGCGTCCAGCGGCAGCTGGTGCGGCGTTACCATAGTGGCCAGCAGCGTTGAGGGATGAGGACATGAGGAGGGCGCTTTGACTTTGAAGAAATTCAGCCGGGCGGCCAGCATGGCTTCTGCGATGGCCATTTACCTCGCGGGTTGCGGCACGCCCGTGAAGATCAGCCCCGAGCGTCTGGCCTCCATGGGAGTGCGGGTTGGTGAGCAATATTGGCCAGGACAGCAGAAATTGGCGGCCGAGGGCTACCGGTGCTTCGTCAGCGGCGCGAAACGCGAGAAATTCGATTGCACCAAGCAGCAGGGCTATTTCCCGACCTGTCTGCTGCGGGTACAGTTCGTGGTGGACGACCGCAACCTGATCTCGGCGCTGCGGGTGGCGGAGCCTGCATGTATGGGTACTCCTTAGTCTGACCCGCTGACTCGGCCGTTGTTTCCTCCACAAGCCGCGCCTCGACAGTCCCCCGCGTAAATGCTAGTCTGCACCTGCCTGCACAGCCGAAAGAGCGGAGGATATGGAGAACGAGACATCGTCCGGGGAGCCGCCGCGCCGGCAGCCCATCAGCGCGGCGCGCCTGGATGACCTGGCGCGCCAGGCCCAGTCGCAACAGACCGAGCTGCAGCCCTACGAGACCATGGTCGCCACCCTGGCCGGCGCCGCCTTGCCCGCCGAGGGCGACGGACCGGCCGCCGGACGCCTGCGCCACCAGCAGGAACAAGCGTATTTCAACGATATCTACCTGCTGGCCCCGGTCGGCTATTTCGTGCTCGGCTTCGACACCACCATCCTGCAACTGAACGTTGTCGGCGCCGACCTGCTGGGCGTGCAGCGCGCCCATCCGGGCCGCGCGCAATTGCGCTCCTTCATCGCGCCGCGCTTCCTGGACGACTTTGATCGCTTCATCCGCGCCGCCATCGCCAGCCGCGTGCCCGAGCATTGCGACCTGCAAATGACACGCCACCGCCACCACCAAGGCTTTCCCGTCACCCTGCGCGCCAGCGTCGATCCCACCGGGCAGTCGCTGCGCATCGTGCTGGAGCTGGCCGAGGGCAAGCTGGCCGCGCTGGAACGCAGCGAGGAGCGCTTCCGCCGCATCGTGCATGCGGCCGAGGAGGGCGTCTGGGAGCTGGACCAGCACGCCCGCACCAGTTTCGTGAACCCCAAAATGGCCCGGATGCTGGGCTACGCCATCGAGGACATGCTGGATCAGCCGCTGGTGTCCTTCATGGATGCCGAAGGCCGCAATCTGTTGGAGCGTAATATCGCGCAACGCCAGCAGGGCGGCGGCGACCGCAGCGAGTACAAGTTCATCCGGCGCGACGGCAGCGAGCTGTGGGCCACCCTGGTCACCAATCCCATCTTCGGCGCCGATGGCGCCTACCTGGGCGCACTGGCGCTGGTGACCGACATCACTGAGCGGCGCGCCTCCACCGAGCTGATGTGGCACCAGGCCAATTTCGATACCCTGACTGCGCTGCCCAACCGCCACATGTTCCAGGACCGGCTGGCCCAGGAAATGAAGAAGGCCCAGCGCGAAGACCTGCTGCTGGCGCTGCTGTTCATCGACCTGGACGGCTTCAAGCTGGTCAACGATACCCTGGGCCACCAGCAGGGCGACGCCTTGCTGGTCGAGGCCGCCAGCCGTATTGCCGCCTGCGTGCGCGCCACGGATACCCTGGCGCGCCTGGGCGGCGACGAGTTCACCATCATCCTGTCCGGGCTGGACCATGTGTCTGCCATCGAGCGCATCGCGCAAGCCATCGTGGTGGCGCTGCAGCGTCCGTTCCAGCTGGACGGGCAGGCCTGCACGGTGTCGGCCAGTGTCGGCATCGCCCTGTACCCGGCCGATGCCGCCGAGCCGGACCAGCTGCTGGAGCATGCCGACCAGGCCATGTATGCGGCCAAGAAGTCAGGCCGTGGCCGTTACAGCTATTTCACGCCGGATTTGCAACTGGCGGCCCAGGCCCGCCAGCAGGCCGCGCTGGACTTGCGCGCCGCGCTCGACCAGCAGCAGCTGGAATTGCACTACCAGCCCATCGTCAGCCTGGACAGCGGCAAGGTGCAGCGCGCCGAGGCCCTGCTGCGCTGGCGCCACCCGGTGCGCGGCCTCCTGACGCCGGTGGAATTCCTGCCCTTCGCCCAGTCCGGCGGCCTGATGCTGGAGATCGGCGACTGGGTGTTCCGGGCGGCCGCGCGCCAGGCGCGCGCCTGGCAGGCCGAGCTGGGAGAGGGTTTCCAGGTCAGCATCAACCAGGCCCCGGCGCAGTTCCGCGGCGAGCTGTCCCTGTACCAGGGCTGGCTGGACTACGCACAGGAACTGGGGCTGGCGCCGCGCAGCATCGTGATCGAGGTGGCCGAGGGCTTGCTGCTGGACGCCGGCAGCGCGGTGGCGGCGCGCCTGGCGCAGCTGCGCAGCATGGGCCTGCAGGTGGCGCTGGACAATTTCGGCACCGGCTACGCTTCGCTGTCCCATCTCAGGCATTTCGAGATCGATTACCTCAAGCTGGACCACAGCTTCGTCCAGCACCTGGCCACCGATACCGGCGACCTGGCCCTGTGCGAGGCGCTGATCGTGATGGTCCGCAAGCTGGGCTTGGAAGTGGTGGCGGAAGGGGTGGAAAGCGAGGCACAGCACGCGCTGCTGCGGGCCGCCGGCTGCGATTACGGCCAGGGCTATTATTACGCGGCGGCGCTGCCGGCCGCGCAGCTGGCGCAGCTGGTGCTGCGGAAGGCGCTCAGCGCAGGCCCAGCAGGGACACCACCCGGTCGCGGCTGATGCCGGCCAGGGCCGAGGTCAGGGCCATCAGCGAAGAATAACCGGGCTGCTTGGCCGTGTTGGCGAAGTTCTGCGCCACCTGGTCCATGCCGACCGTGGTCATGGCCACGTCCGAACTGGTGGCGCTGGCCTCGGCGGCCGCTTCGATTTGGCTGCTGGCTTCGCGCAGGGCCGCCTTGACCTGGGCAATGGCGCGCTCGACCTGGGCCAGGGCCGATACCACCTGGGTCAGGGTCTGGCGCATGGATTCCGTGTCCTGGGTGCTCCAGTTGTCGGGATTGATGGCCGGTTCCTGGGCTTCGGCCCGCACCCGGTTCAGCTGCCCGGTCGGGAAGCGCACGCCGCCGCCCTGCACCGACAGGCTGTCACGCACCGAAGTCCAGTTCGACTCTTCCGTGGAAAACACCAGTTCGCCCGTATCGCCCAGCGAAGCGCGCACGCCTGCCGGGGCCAGGGCCTCGTCCAGGCGGGCCGCGATCTGGTTGTCGGAGAGGCCCGGTTCCATGGTCACCGAGCGCAGGTTCTGGTTGCTGCCGACCGATATCGCCAGCACTTCGCGTCCGCCGGTGCGCAGGTTGGCCAGGGTCATGCCGCGTATGCTGAACTGCTGGGTGGACGGCTCGCTGCTGTAGCTCAGCTGCGAATCCAGGGTGCCGCCGGACGCTTGCTGGCGGGTGCGCCAGCTGTTGCTGAACTGGCGCACGCGCGCATCCAGGGTGCCGTCGCGCTGCTGGCGGTTGGCCAGCTTGGCGCTCAGGTCGGCCTTCAGGCTGCGCAGCTGGTCGGCGCTTTGCTCCAGGAAGTCCAGCGCCTGCTGGGCATTGGAGATGTCGTCCTGGGCCGGCTGCTCCCAACTGCTGGTGTTGCGGCGCAGCGGCGCGGCCGAGCTGGGGGTGTGCTCTACCGGGGTCTTGGTGACGGCCTTCTCGCCATTCAGCCCGACGGTGGCCGCTGCGGCCGCCTCGGCAGTGCCGGTGGCGCCCGGCAGGACCGTCGTGGGATTGGAGGTGGACGAGATCTGCATGATGCGGACTGGGTCTTAGATTACGCTGAACAGCGACAAATCGCTGACCTTGGCATACGCCTTGTACGACGCCTGCAGCGCCAGGGTGTACCCGTTCAGCTCGGTGGCCGCCAGGCCGTAGTCCAGCTGGCCCAGGTCGTTCATGGCCGTCTCATTGGACAGGCTGACGTTGGCGTGGTTGCCGTCCAGCGTGCTGAGGATGTTCTGGGCGCCGCCGAACTCGGCGATCTTGCCGGACACCATGTTGAGGGTGCTGTCGGCGCCGTCCATGGCCGCTTTCAGGGCAGCCACCAGGTCGGCGTCGCCGGCCACCACGCCGGGGCGGCCCAGCTGTTCGATGGCGGTATCGATCTGGTTGAGGAAGGTTTCCATGCCGGACACGTCCACATTGGCGGCCTGGGTGATGCCATTGCCGACCACCACCTGCTGTTTGCTGGTGTTGCCGGTGTAGCTGTAGCGCGAACCCACCGGCGCCGTTTCGTCGTAGCTAATGGCCGGCGTGTCGGTCAGGGTACCGCTGAAGATGTAGCGGCCTTCCTGGTCTTTCTCGTTGGCACTGTACAGCATGCTGTCGCGCAGGGCGGTCAGCGAATTGACCATGGAACCCAGGTCGTCGGACGCGTTGGAGCCATCCGAGGCCCACACCAGCAAGTCCTTGACGGAGACGATATCGTTGCTGACGCTGGTCAGATAGGTTTCGTTCTTTTGCAGCCGGATCTGGGTCGACGAAATATTGTTGCGGTACTGGGTCACGATGGCCTGCTCGCGCGTCAGGCGCGACAGGCGCACGTTGGTGACAGGATCGTCGGACGGCAGCTGGATCTTGTTGCCGGACGCCATCTGCTCGTTGATCTTGGAGATGTGGTCCTGGTTGAAATTCAGGCCGCGGTTCATGGTGGCCTGGTACTGGCTGGTGGCGATGCGCATCAGGCTCTCCTTAGCTGAACATGGACATGGTGGACTCGAACAGGGTATTGGCCACCGAAATCACCTTCATGTTGGCCTGGTACATCTTCTGGTACTCCACCAGGTTGATGGCTTCCTCATCCGAATTCACGGCGCTGGTCGATTTCCAGTCGTCCTCGGCCTGCTGGCGCACCGTGGTGGCGGTGTTCAGCAGGGCCTGGTTTTGCTGGCTGTCGATGCCCAGCTTGCCGACCAGCTGGGTGTCGGCGTCGCCCAGCAGCACCGTGCCGATCGTGGACAGGCTGACGTTCTGGCCCTTGATGGCGATCAGCTTCTGCAGGTTGGCGCTGTCGCCCGGGGTGCCGTCGCCCGAGAAAGCCAGGTCGGCCGAGGTGATGCCGGTAGTGATCTTGAGCAGGCCGGTGGCGCTGGCGGGGTTGAATTCCAGCAGCGGACCACCGGCCGCGCCGGCGCTCGTGTAGCCGGCCGCCAGCTGGTCGTTGACCTTGGTGGACAGCTGCTGGGCCAGGTCGGCGATGGATTGCTGCAGCGGGATCAGGGTATTGGCCTTGAAGTCGCTCAGGCCGCCCAGCTGGCCGCCCACCTTGGTGTCGTCCAGCCTGAACGTGGTGTTGGCGAAGGTGGCGTTGAGCACCGTGGTGCCAGCCGTAGTGTCCATGCTGAGCTTGGATGACAGGTTGTCCACCACCAGCGGCTGGCCGCTTTTCAGCGATACGCTGGCCGAACCATTGCCGTCGATGTTGACCTCGACCGCCACTTGCGAGGACACGCTGTCGATCAGCTGGTCGCGCTGGTCGATCAGTCCGGAGGCATTGGTGCCGCTGCCGGTGGCCGCGACGATGCGCTGGTTCAGGGCCGCAATGCCGGCCAGCGACTCATTGAGCTGGGGCAGGATGGCGCTGCGCTGCTGCTCGACCGAGATCAGCTGGTTGGCGGTGACGTTGTAGATCGAATTGAATTGCTGCGACATGGAGTCGGCGGCCGTGATCACCTGCTGGCGCAGCGGGGTCGAGGTGGGATCGACGGCGGCCGCGTTCAGGGCGGTGAAGAAACGGTCGATGCCGGCGCTGAGGCTGGAAGTGTCGTCGCTCATCACGCGTTCCAGCTGGGTCAGGTAGGGCTGGACCTGGGTGTGCCGGCCCAGCTCGGAATTCGAGCGCCACATCTGCTGCGATTTATAGGCGTCGGAAAAGCGGATCAGGGAGGTGACCTGGACTCCGCTGCCGGCCGATTTGCTGGCTACGCCGGGGGCAATCGAGGCCAGCAGTACGCCCTGGCGGGTGTAGCCTGCGGTCTGCGCGTTCGCAATGTTCTGGCTGGTCGTGTTCAGGGCCGCCTGGGCTGCGATCGCGCCGCTCAGCGCGTTGTACGAAATGGTCATTGATGGTTCTTCCTGGGTGAGGCCGGAAGGACCAGTCGCGGTAAGCCACTGGTCCGTTATCTGAGTAGGGCGACCGCTGGCGGGGGCAAATTAAGCTATTCCGTAGAATTTTGCTTTACGGCACTAGCGGCAGCCTGGGGCGCGGCCACGCGGTCGGCGCTGATGGCAGTGTTGACGCCGCCAGCGCCCCTGGTGGGCGGCAGCAGCTGGCGCAGGATGGCGTCGGCTATGCCGAAGGCGCGCTGGCCGGCCATCTTGTCGGCCACCATGTTGTCGGCCAGGTCCAGCATGTCTTCGTTGACCTTGTCCTTGTAGGGGCTGTCGTCGCCGGCCAGTTCGCGCGTGCCGGAGCGCATCTGGTGCAGCATGTGGCCGATGAAGAAGCTTTCGAACTTGACGGCGGCCTCGGTGGCCTTGGCCCGGTAGGCCGGGTCGTAGCCATCGTCGCCGGCGGCCTGGGCCGGGGCGACGTGGGTCTCGCTGAGCTGCCCTGCCACGCCCAGGCGCAGCTTGCTCGGATCAAAGGGCGTGGTTTCCATGGCTATCCTTGTCTATGCCCATCAGATGACGACCAGCTCGCCCTCGATGGCGCCGGCCTGGTCCAATGCCTGCAATATTGCCATGATATCGTCCGGACTGGCGCCCAGGCTGTTGACCACGTCGATGATGGTCTGCAGCTTGGCGCCGGCCGGCCAGTTGAACATCTGGCCCGAGCCCTGGTCCACGCTCACCTGCGACTGCGGCGTTGCCACGGTCTGGCCGCCGGCCAGGGCGTTGGGCTGGCTGACCTTGGTGCTTTCCGATATCACCACCTTGAGCGAGCCGTGGGTGACGGCGGCCGCGCGCACCCGCAGGCCATCGGCGATCACCACGGTGCCGGTGCGGGAATTGAACACCACCTTGGGCGAATCGTCGCCGACGTCGATGCTCAGCGATTCCAGTTTGGCCATGAAGGCCACGCGCTGGGTTGGGTTGGCCGGGGCCACCACGTCCACGCTGGTGGCGTCGCTGGTGCTGGCGATGTCGCCGCCAAAGGTCTTGTTGATGGAGTCGACGATGTTGGTGGCGGTCTGGAAGTGCGGATGGCGCAGCGACAGGCGCACCGTGGGCTTGGTGGCGAAATCGGTGCCGATCTCGCGCTCGATGGCGGCGCCGGACGGGATGCGGCCGGAGGTCGGGGTGTTGACCGTGACCGAGGAGCCGCTCTTGCCGGAGGCCGAGAAGCCGCCCACCACCACGTTGCCCTGGGCCAGGGCGTAGGTTTCGCCGTCGGCCGCGCGCAGCGGGGTCAGCAGCAGGGCGCCGCCGCGCAGGCTCTTGGCGTCGCCCAGCGAGGACACCACCACGTCGATGGTCTGGCCCTTGCGGTAGCCGGGCGGGAACACGGCGCTGACCATCACGGTGGCCACGTTCTTGCTCTTGGCGTCGGTGCCGTCCGGTACCTTGACGCCGAACTGCTTGAGCATGTTGATCACGGACTGGCTGGCGAACTTGACCTGGGTCGAGTCGCCGCTGCCGTTCAGGCCCACCACCAGGCCGTAGCCCACCAGCGGGTTGTCGCGCAGGCCTTCGACGGCCACCAGGTTGCGCAGCACCTGGGCCGCCTGCGATTGCAGCGGCAGGGCGGCCGTGACCACCATCAGGGGCAGGGCCAGCCAGCTGGAAAATTTGCGGAACAGCGTCATCGCACTCACCTTGGACTTCTGCTTAGAACGGCATCAGCGGGCCGTTGAAGAAACGCGTCAGCCAGCCGGCCTGCTGGCTTTCCGCCAGCGTGCCCTGGGCCGAATAGGCGATGCGGGCGTTGGCGATGCGCTGCGAGGACACCTGGTTGTCGGCGTCGATGTCGGCCGCGCGCAGGTAGCCGCGCAGGCGCACGAATTCCTCGCCCTGATTCAGGGTCAGGGTTTTCTCGCCCGACACGCGCAGCAGGCCGTTGGGCAGCACTTCCTGCACGATCACGGTGATGGCGCCGGTCAGGGCGTTCTGCTGGGTGCTGGTGGCGCCGCCGGTAAAGGAGCGCGAAGCCGCAGTGTCCAGGCCGAGCTTGTTGAAGGTCTTGCCCAGCACGCTGGGCGGGGTCACGCTGGCCGAGGAATCCTTGGAGAAGCTGGTGTCGGCCTTCTTGCTGGCCTGGGTGGTTTCCTGCAGGATCACGGTCACCACGTCGCCGGTGCGGAAGGCGCGGCTGTCCGAGGTCAGCGACATGCTGACCTCGGTGCTGTACACGCCGCCGGAGGTGCCGCGCGGCCCGTTGCTGCGTTGTGCGATGGGCGGTTCATCGGACGGTCCGGGGCGGACGGCCGGAGGCGCCATGCTGGCGCAGGCGGCCAGCTGGCTGGCGATCACGCCAGCCAGCAAGGCCTTGGTAACGGACGGCGCGGACTTCATCAGCGGGCCGCCGCGGACAGGTATTGCAGCATGTTGTCGGCTGCCGACAGCACCTTGGTGTTCATCTCGTAGGTGCGCTGGGCGGCAATCATGTCCACCATTTCCTCGACCACCTGGACGTTCGAGCCTTCCAGGGTGCCCTGCTTGATCTTGCCCAGCTGGGCGTCGCCCGGGGTGCCCTCGGTCGGGGTGCCGCTGGAGGCGGTTTCCGCGAACAGGTTCTCGCCCAGGGCTTGCAGCCCGGTCGGGTTGATGAAGCTGGTCAGGGTCAGCTGGCCGAGCTGGCTGGCGGCCGCATTGCCGGGGATAGTGGCCGACACGATGCCGTTCTCGCCTATGGTGATGGCGGTGGCGTTGGTGGGCACCGTGATCTGCGGCACCAGCGGCAGACCCTGGGCGTTCACCAGGATGCCGTTGGCGTCGATCTGCAGCTGGCCGGCGCGGGTGTAGGCCGCTTCGCCGTTGGGACGGCGCACCTGCAGGAAGCCGTTGCCGGTGATGGCCACGTCCAGCGAGTTGCCGGTGGTTTGCAGGGTGCCGGTGGTAAACACCTTCTGGGTGCCGACCATGTGCACGCCGTTACCCAGCTGTACGCCGGACGGCGCCAGGGTGTTGTTGTCGGCGCGCTGGGTGCCGGGCTGCTGTTCGATGGAATAGAACAGGTCTTCGAACACGACGCGGTCGCGCTTGTAGCCCACCGTGTTGGCGTTGGCCAGGTTGTTGGCGATGGCCTGCAGTTTCTGGTCCTGGGCTTGCACCCCGGTCTTGCTGATCCACATAGCTGGATTCATGATTTCTCCCTGTAGTGGTGACGGCGGATCAGCCGCCGACCAGGCGGTTGCCCGCCTCGGCCATGCTGTCGCTGGCCTTGAACATCTTCATCTGGATTTCGAACGTGCGGTTCAGGCTCATGGTCGCCACCATTTCCTCCACGGCCGACACATTGCTGCCTTCCAGGTGCCCGGACTTGACAGTCACGGTGGGATCGGTGGGCAGCTGCTGGCCGCTGCGCGAGACCAGCAGGCCGGCCTCGTTCTTGGTCAGTTCCGAGGCTTCGGCCTTGACCAGCTTGAGCTTGTCGATGGTCTGCATCAGCGCCGTGCCCGGAGCCTGGATGGAAATGGTGCCATCGGTGCCGATTTCGAGCTTGGTGTACTCGGGCACGGTGATGGGACCGCCTTCGCCCAGGATGGGGAAGCCGTTCACCTGCAACGTGCCGTCGCTGGACAGCGTGATGTTGCCGGCGCGGGTGTAAGCCTCGCCGGTCGGGCCGTCGACGGCAAAGAAGCCGTCGCCCGAGACCGCCACGTCCAGCTCGCGGCCGGTGGCCTTGAGCGTGCCCTGGCGGGTGCTGACGGCGTTGGCCTGGGTCTGCGCCATGTGGCGGTCGTCGTAGCCGTAGCCGGGCACGGGCTGGGCCGCGGCCAGCTCCAGGCTGGCGCGGAAGCCGCCGGTTTCCATGTTGGCCAGGTTGTTGGCGTGCACCTGTTGGGATTTCAAGGCCCGTTCGGCGCCGCTCATGGCGGTGTAGATCAGCGCATCCATGCGTCAGCCGTTCCTTAGATGGCTTGCATCAGCGATTGCAGCATGGCGCTCTCGGTCTGGATGACCTTGGAGTTGGCCTGGTAGTTGTGCTGGGAAGTCATCAGGCCCACCAGTTCCGAGGTGATGTCCACGTTGGACTGTTCCAGGGTGCTGGTGCTCAGCTCGCCGGACATGCCGACGCCCGGGGCGCTGACCAGCGGCGTGCCGGAAGCGTCCGAGGCGATCCAGCTGGTGTCGCTGACGGCGGTCAGGGCGCCTTCGTCGGGGAAGGTGGCGATGGCGATCTTGCCCACGGTCTGGCTCTTGCCATTGCTGTACTTGGCGACCACCGAACCGTCGCTGGACAGTTCGACGCTGGAGAAGGTGCCCGAGGCGTAGCCGTCCGCGCTGTTGGTCGAGGTGGTGGCCTCGCCGGCGAAGTTGGTGGTGCCGGTGTAGTTGATGGCCAGCGGGTTCATCTTGGCGCCGCTGGCGAACGAGGGCCAGGCGGTGGCGTCGCTGGTGTCCACCGCCGACAGGTCCAGCGTGTAGGCGCCGTTGGTGGTGGCGTCCGGGGTCAGCATCTTGCGCGTGGTGGCGTCGAAGGTCATGGTGGTGCTGCCCACGGGGTTGCCGTCCATCACATAGTGCACGGCGACCTCGCCGGCGGTGCCGGTGGCCGCGAAGTACTGGGTCAGGGTGTGCTGGCCGCCGGCGGTGTCGTACAGCACCGAGGCCTTGGACATGTTGAAGGTGGTGGTGTCGGGTGGCGTGCTGGGGCTGACGGCGGCGTCATCCCAGGCCACGGCCGGCGCGGTCCAGTCCGACGACAGGTTGCCCACGTAGGTCAGGTCGCTCGAGGCCACGGCCGGAATCTGGCCGGTCGGCACCTTGACGTCGCCCAGCGCGCCCAGGATGGTCGAGGGCGGGGTCAGGCTGAAGCCCTGGACCTTGCGCCCGTTGGCATCCACCAGGTAACCGTCCTTGCTGGTGTCGAACACGCCCACCCGGGTGTATTCGCTGACACCGGTGTTGTTCTTGACCACGAAGAAGCCGCGCCCGTTGATGGAGGCGTCCAGCGCGCGGCCGGTGTTCAGGATACCGCCGGCCAGGCTGATGCTCTGGGTAGTGGAGCTGACCATGGCGCCGGTGCGCTGGTCGCCCGCCACCAGGGACGAGAAATTGGCGCGTTCCGACTTGTAGCCGTAGGTGCCGGCATTGGCGATGTTATGCGAGGTGGTGTTCAGCGCTTCGTTGATGGCCTGGATGCCAGACAATGCGATATCAAAACTCATGATGGAGTCCTTTCTTAGAGACTGGATTGAGTGGCAGTGGAGGTACCGTTGAAGGCGGTGATGGCGGCCGGCGCCACCTCGCCCAGGTTGCTGACGTTGAGGACCACGCTGCCGCTGGCGGACAGGCGCACGCTGTTCAGGCGGCCCTCGACGGCGACGCTGGGGGTTTCCTTGGTGCTGGTCTCGACCGCCACGCTGTAGCTGCCGGCGGCCAGGCCCAGCTTGGCTGGGTCGATGCTGAAGGCGACCTCGCCGGCGGCGGTGCTGCCCAGCGCGACATTGTGCTTGACGCCGGCGGCGTCGGTCAGCACCAGGGTGCTGGCGCTGCTGGCGTTGGCGAAGGTGATTTCGCCCGCCACCTTGGTGCTGCCGTCCAGGGTGACGCTGGTGGTGGTGGCCAGCACGTCGGAGCCGACCTGGCCGCCCATGGCCAGCACCTGCATGCTTTGCAACACGCTGGCGTTGGCGCTGGTCAGGTTGGCCAGGTTCTGCAACGACTCGGTCTGCGACAGCTGGGTCAGCTGTTGCACGAACTGGGCCGGATCGGTGGGCGAGAGCGGATCCTGGTTCTGGATCTGGGCCACCAGCAGCTTGGTGAACATATTCGAGGCCGCGCTGGCGGCGTTGCCGGTCACGCTGGTGCCGCTGGAGGTCGTAGTGGTGCTGCTGCCACCGAGGAGACTGGTTTGCATATTAGCCTTCGCCAAGTTTCAAAAGGGATTGCTGCATGGTGCGGATGCGGCCGAGGACTTCCACATTGGTTTCAAAGGCACGCGAGGCCGACATCATATCGGTCATCTCGGCCACCTGGTTGACGTTGGGGTAGTACACCATGCCTTCGGCGTTGGCCATGGGATTGCCGGGCTCGTAGACCTTGCGCAGCGGCTCGGACGACTCCACCACGTCCAGCACCTGCACCTTGCCGCCCGGGCTGCCCTGGTTGTCGAGGCCGCCAGCCAGCACGGCCGCGAACACGGGCTTGCGGGCGCGGTAGGTGTCGGTCTCGGTGCCGGCCACGGAATCGGCATTGGCCAGGTTGCTGGCGATGGTGTTCAGGCGCACGGTCTGCGCAGCCATGGCCGAGCCGGCGATCTCGGAGATATTCTTGAATGACATACAGTCCTCTTAACGGCGGTGTGCACGGCAAGTTGAGGTCTTGCCCGCAAAAAACTTTTTCTTGCCTTATTGACCGTTGATGGCCTTGGCCAGGCCCTTGAACTTCATGCTGATGAAGGTCAGGCTGGTCTGGAAATCGGTGGCGTTCTGCGAGAAGGCGGCTTGCTCGACGCCGATCTCGACGGTATTGCCGTCGCGGGTGGGGTGGTAGGGCACGCGGTACAGGGCCGCGGAGTCGCTGTCCAGGGTCAGTTCGCCCGCTTCCTGGGCCTGGGTGCTGGCCAGAGTGGCGGCGAAGTCCATGTCCATGGCCTGGAAGCCTGGGGTGTTCTCGTTGGCGATGTTGGCCGCCAGGATGCGGGTACGGTCGGCCCGCAGCGCCAGCGCGTCGGCATGCACGCCCACCGCCTGTTTGAAGTTAATGCCCATGCTTTTTCCCCTGTGAAATCTGATGCGATATTGCGGTGTTGCTTGAGTGTAAAACGCTACCGGGATGTAAAATGACGTCAGCAAGCATCATCCAGCATCATAGTAGAGGTATTGCCCATGTTCAACGAATCTATTGTAACCTGTTTGAGAGCAATGTTGCTATTTAGTACTGCATTGTTAACTAGTTCTACAACGGCCGCCACTATGACGCCGGCCGAGCAGGTGCCGAAATTGGTCGATGCGGCGGCGCGCAGGCATGTGTTGCGTATGGCCGACAGCAGCGGCCTGGTGGAGCCCAAATTCGAGCTGACCGTGGTCCCGGGCAGCCGCCCGCTGTCGGCCTGCGGCCAGGCGGTGACGGTGGACGCGGTCGACACGCGGCTGCCCAGCCGCATGCGCTTTGCCGCCGTGTGTCCCGGGGGGGACGGCTGGCGGTATGAATTCGTTGTGCGGGCACAACTATCTGCGCGGGTGGCGGTGGCAGCCGCCGACGTGCCGGCCGGGCGCGCCCTGGAGGAGCAGGACGTGGCCCTGGAGCGGCACGATATCTCCACCCTGGCCGACGTCATCAGTGACACGCGCGAGGTGGTCGGCATGAGTGGCAAACGCAGCCTGCGGGCCGGCGAAGTGCTGCGCGCCACGCTGCTGACTTCGCCCATCCTGATCAAGCGCGGCGATCCGGTGCGCATGGTGGCCAGGCTGTCCGGCATCGAGGTCAGCATGGCCGGGGAAGCCATGGATGCGGGTGGGCGGGGCGCCGTGATACGGGTGCGCAACAGCAGCGGCAACATCGTCCGCACGCGCATCACCGGGACGGGCACGGTGGAGCCGGTGGACGGTCCGGGCAGCACTCAATCCCCCTGAATGGCGGCGCTGCGTTGCAAACGCGCGGCCAGCTTGCTGAGCTTGTCCGCATAGGTGGGATCGGTGGCGTAGCCGCCCTGGGCCAGGCCGCGCGCGAAGGCGCGCGCATCGCTGCCCGTGTTGAGGGCGGCCGCATAGCGCGGGTTGCTGGTAAGGATGTCGGCGTAGTCGCGGAAGGCGCTGGCGGCATCCGGATAGCTGCGGAAACGCTCGACTTTTTTCAGGGCCACGCCCTGCTGGTATTCGGTGGTGGTGGCGGCCGCCACCGCGCCCTGCCAGCCGCCGCTGGCCTTGATGCCGAACAGGTTGTTGGTGTCGGCGCTGGCGGCGTTGCGCAGCGGACGCTGGCCCCAGCCCGATTCCAGGGCGGCATGGGCCGCCACCAGTTCCGGCGCCACGCCCAGCTTCTCAGCGGTTTCGGCGGCCCAGGGCTGGATGGAGGCGAGGAATTGCTGCTGAGCCTCGCTGCCGCTGCCTTCTTCGTTGCCGAAGATCACGGCGCTGGCGCCGGCCCGCTGGCGCGCCGCCCATCCTTCGGCGTTCAGAGCCGCCGCACTGCCGTATGCAGCCTGCACGTCTGCCGTGGATGGCGTGGAAAAACCCCCGCCGCCATGGGCGATGAAATCGTTGACGTCGTTCTGCAACTGGCGGTAGGCGGCGCCGAAGCTGGCGCCGCCGGTGGGCACGGACGCGGTGGCGGGCGCCACGTTGGAGAGCGTGGCCGACGTGGCTGCTGTCGCCGCAGTGGCCTGCAGCGCGTCAAACTGGCGCATACGTGTCCTCCTCGCCATGCAGCACGCGCTGCATGATGCTGTACTGCTCGACCAGCAAGTCGCTGTTGCGCTTGCTCAAACGCTTGCATTCGATAACCATCTGTTCCAGCGAGTTCCAATCAGCCTCTATTTTCTCGCGTGCCGCATTTTTCAGCAAGGTAAATGCTTGCCCCATGGTACCGTTTGGGCCGATCAGGCGTTGCACCAGCGCCACGCGTTGCTGGCGTCGCAATTGCATAATGTCAACGAGGTCGGAAATTTCCTGCGCCACCTCGCCCAGCGCGATGGCCTGGTGGCGCAGCGCGGCCTGGAACTGCTTTTCCAGCAAGCCTTGCAGCACGCCATAGGCGGACAGGTCGTCGGCGATCCCGGCCAGCAGTGCGCGCATGGCGTCCTGGCGTGGCATGGCAGCGATGGCGGCCGTGGCCGCCACGGCCGGCTGGGTCACTGTTCGCCCCCGTGGAAGCGCTGGATCAGGCCGGCCAGCTTGCCCGGGTCGAACGGCAGTTCGCCCTTGGCCAGGGCGTCGCGCAGCATGTCGACCTTTTCCTGGTCGATTTCCGGCATGTCCTTCATGGCTTGCAGGGCCGGCTGCATCACCGACGATTGCAGTTCGGGCTGGGCGGCGGCGCGGGCCGGGACTTCGGGCGCCGCCACCGGCGCGGTGTCGGCCACCGTTTGCACGGCGGCGCCGGGGGTGGGGGAGGAGATGCGCATACGTGATCCTCGAACAGGCTTGGTTTCCATATTATCCCGCAATACGCTGGCGAGCGCGGTGACGATTATTCATGTTTGCCGGCCTCCTGCCTGGCTTTCTCGGCGGTGTCGGCACGGCGCGCCGCGCTGCCCGAGGTCAGGCGGTCGCGCAGCTGCTGCAGCAGGGTGGGGTTGGGCATGGCCGTGTCCACGTCCTGCACCAGCGGGCTGGTGGCGTCCGGCATGCCGAACATGGTGGCGATGGTGCGGGCCTGGCTAGTGGTCAGCACCATCAACTCGATACGGCGGTTGACGCCGGCGTCGGCGCGCTTGGTGTCCATGGGTGCGCGGTCGGCCATGCCGACCACCTGCAGCACCGACTGTCCGCTCATGCCGCCGGCCAGCAGCTGGGCGCGGGCCGACATGGCGCGGTTGGCCGACAGGGTCCAGTTGGAGAAGGCGGCGTAGCTGGTGTCGGCATACTGCAGGGAATCCGTGTGGCCGACGATCAGCATCTGGTTTTCCATTTGCGCGAACAGCGGACCCATGCGGCGCAGCAGGGCGCGGAATTTGTCGGTCGGCACCGCGCTGCCGCGCACGAACATGCCCTGGCGGTCGGTGTCGTGCAGCAGCACGCGCAGGCCGTAGGGCGTGACCACGGCTTCCAGATTGCTGGTCAAGCCATATTCGGCGCTCATCTTGGTCAGCGCGCGCGACAGCGCGGCCAGATCGTTGGGGCTGTCGTACTTGACTTTGGGCGGCGGCGCATCCACCGCTTCCGCCATGGCCGAGGCCGAGGCGGAGGAGGCGGCCGACTGCGAGGTGGACTTGGCCGTGGCCGGGTCGCCCAGGCCGGTGGCGCGCTGGTCGCCCGGCTCCTCGCTGCTGCCGGTGTGCGGCATGGGGAAGCGCTCGATCAGGCTGCCGCGCGGGCCGCCCACCTGCTCGGGCATGACGCCCTTGCCCTGGTCGGTCTTGGCGCCATCCGATTCGGTCAGGATTTGCTGCAGGCTTTCCGTGTTGCGGGCTGCCATCAGCCACAGCACCAGGAACAAACACATCAGCGCCAGGCAGAAGTCGGCGAAGGCCACCTTCCAGGCGCCGCCGTGGTCGTCGTGCGCGTGCTTGCCACCGCCGCGCACGACGATGGTTTGCTCATGCGCCTTGTCATGCGGCTTTAGCACGTCCGCCTCCCGCCGGTTCGCTGTCGCGGCCTTCCAGGTCATTGATCCAGCGTTCCAGCTGGGCGAAGCTCGGCTTGATGTTGAGCGGCACCAGGCGGCGGCCGGAGTCGATTGCCAGCAGGGCCGGCTTGCCGGCCACGTGGGTCACCAGCACCACTTTCACGGTTTCCTTGTTGGCGCCTTCCTGGTGCACCAGCTGCTTGAGCATGTTGCAGATCGGGTCGATCAGGCCGTAGCAGAAGAAAATGCCGATGAAGGTACCGACCATGGCCGCGCCCACGTGCTCGGCGATTTCACCCGAGGTGGCGCCCTCCGACACCGTGTTCATGGTGATCACGATGCCCAGCACGGCGGCCAGGATGCCGAAGCCCGGCATGGCTTCGCCGATCTTGCCCAGCGACTTGGCCGGCTGGTTGAGTTCTTCGTGGATGGCTTCCAGTTCCTGGTCCAGCACGCCTTCCAGTTCGTGGGCGTTGATCTTGCCCATGGCCATCAGGCGGAAGTTGTCGACGATGAAGGCCAGCAGCTTGGGTTCTTCCAGTATCAGCGGATAGCGCTGGAACAGCGGGCTGTCCTTGGGCGCCTCGACGTGGGCGTCGAGCGCCTTCAGGCCGCCGGCCGCCAGCTGCAGCAGTTCGTACATGAGCAGCAGCAGTTGGCGCTGGAACTCGGAATCGTACTTCTTGCGCACGATGATTTTCTTGAGCTGGTAGCCCATTTCCTTGAGCACGTGGCCGGGATTGCCCAGCACCAAGGCGCCCAGACCGGAACCGGCGATCACCAGCAGCTCGATGGGTTGCCAGATCTGGTGGAAAGCGCCGCCCATCAGCATGAAGCCGCCGAACACGCTGCCCAGCACAATGAGGATGCCGACTATCTGTTGCATAAAGTTGCCTTTCAGCTAAATACTAGTTTCATGTCCCGCTCAGGCGCCCTGCAGCACCGCGCGCATCTTGCCGAGCGCCGCCTTGTTGAGCTGGCAGACGCGGGCGTCGGTCAGGTCCAGCACGGCGGCGATTTCCTTGTAGCTCAATTCAAATTCGTAATACATCTGCACCACCCGCTGTTCGCGCTCGTCCAGTCCGCGCAGGGCCTGCTCCAGGCTGCGCCGCACCATCAGCTGCTCCTCCGGGCTGGGGGCGCTGTCGCCGCCCACGGTTTCCTGAAGGATTTCGTCGAAGCTGGCCACCAGTTCCGCATTCTCGTCCAGCAGGTAGGCCTGGTACTGGTCGGGCGTCAGGTTCAGGTTGCTGCAGATTTCCTGGTCACTCGGCTCGCGTCCCAGCTTGCGGGTCAGGGCGCGCACCGCGTCGCGCGTCTTGTGGCTGTTCTGGCGCACGGCGCGCGGACGCCAGTCCTGGCGCCGCAGCTCGTCCAGGATGGCGCCGCGGATGCGCAGCGCCGCATAGCTGCCGAAGCCGGTGTCCGGCTGGCCGTAGCGGCGCAGCGCCTCCAGCAGGCCCATCAGGCCGATCTGCTCCATGTCGTCACGGTCGACGGCGCCGCCCACCTGGGAATTGAGCTGGCGCACGATGCGTTTCACCAGCGGCGCGTAGGCCAGCAGGTGCTGCTGCTCCTCGGCCGCGCTGTGCACGGCCGCCGCGCTGCCATATTCCTCGGCGTAGGCGTCTGCGTAAGGCTCTAGGTACGACATGCCTGGCTTCTCCGGTTCAGCACTATCAGCACATTATTCGATGATGAGCTTGCCGATCATCACTTCGTTGAACGGCTTCTCGCGGTCCTCGTTCTCGTAAGTCTCGTCAAATGCCTTGTTCAGCTCGGCTGCAAACTGGTCGATGGTCATCACCTGCGCGGTGGCGATCGGCAGGTTGGACAGGGTGCGCACGGCCACACTGCGCAGCATCGGCAATTGCTCCTTGGCTTCCTTCTCCTGCTTCTCGTCCACCGAGATCACCAGGTCGGCCGACATGTAGTGGGTCACGGTGTCGCCCGGAGCCCGTTTGAGCATGATGACCACCTTGTCCACGGTCAGGTACTTGGGCGGCTTGCCATCATCCTTTTTCTTCTCTTTCTTCTCTTTCTTTTCCTTCTTGCCCTTCTTGTCGTCATGCTTGGACTCGGCCGCGTCGGCGTCGGAGCCCTTGGACAGGTACCACACCGCACCGCCGGCGCCGCCGGCCCCGATCAGGGCCACGGCCACCAGTGCGATCACCATTTTCTTGTTCATCTACTCATTACTCCCCGGTCATGGCAAAAGTGGCGCTGCTGTCGTCCCCGGACAGGGCGCGGCTGGGCGCGCGCTGCTGGTCCTGGTCGCGCTGCTGGCGGTTGCCCTGGCCGCCGCCGTCCTGGGACTGGGCCTGGGCGCGCGCGGCGGTCACGGTGACGGCCACTTCGGTATTGCTCTGGCGCTGGGACAGGTCCTGGCGCACCTGGTCGCCGATGGAGTTCAGCTGGCGCAGCACTTCGCTGTTGGAGGCCGAGATATTCACCTGCAGGCTGCCAGCTGTGTGGCGGATGGCGATTTCCACGCTGCCAAGATTGGGTGGTTCCAGCCGTATCACGGCCTGGTTGTCATTGCGCGCCAGCTGCAGCTGCAGGCGGTCGCCCAGGGCCTCGCGCAGCGGCTGCTGCCATTGCTGCGCGCTGCCTTCCAGCTTGAGGGGGGCGGCCTGGACCGGCTGGGCGGCGCTGCCGGACGCCACGGCCGCGTAGCTGCCGCTGAGGCTGGCGCCCAGCGTCACGCTGGCGTTCTTCGCGCCGCCTTCGTCGGTGGCGGCGGCCACCGTGGCGCTCCCGGCGGCCGTGCTGGCAGCGCTGGCGCTGTCGGCCACGGTAGTGCGTACGGCTTGCTGTGCCGTTGCGACAGGAACGGGCGCCGGTGGCACCGAGGACAGCAGGCTGGCGCCGGCCACAGGGGCCGGGGTGGCTACCGGCGCCGGACTGGGGGCGGCGTCCTCGCTGGCGGCGCCGCTGCGGGCCGGCACGGCGTTGCTCATGCGCAGGGCGGCCATGGCGGCCTGGCTGGTAGCGCTGGCGCCGCTGCTGGCCTGCGCGGCGGTTGCCATGGCGGCTGCCTGGCGCACCGCAGCGTCCCCCTGGCTTGCGGTAGCCGGTACCGTGTTGGCAGCGGAGCCGGGCAGGGGCGCCGGGGCCGGGGACGTGACCGGGGACGTGACCGGGACCGGCGCCGGGCTGGTGGCGGGCGCGGGCGCGTACAGCGCGCTGGCCTGGCTGGCGGTGTTACGGAAAGTATCGGCGGCGGACGCAGCCAGCGGCGCTGGGCTGGCGCCGGCTGCCACAGTCGCGCCTGCGGAATTGGCGTCTGCCACAATGCCGCCCGCCGTAGGGGCGCCTGCCGCAGGGGCGCCTGCCGCAGGGACGCCTGCCGCAGTGGCGGAGCGCAGAGCGGGCGCGGCTGCCGGGGCAGGGGGGGCCGTCTGCGCGGCGCTGCTGTCCGCCAGTTCGGCGGGGGCGGGCAGCGGTACCGCCGCCGGCATGGGCGCCGGCAGCGGCGCCGTGGCCGCCGGCACGACGGCGGCCGCAACGGCGCTGTCTGCCCGGATGGGGGCGCCCAATGCCGCGCTGGCCGCGCTCAGGCGTATCGGGGCACTGGTGTTCACCGTGACGCCCACCGCTTCGACCTTCGCGTTGGCGGCGTCCTCTGCCGTGGCGCCGGACTGGCCGGCTGCCGCCAGCGGCGCGGCCAGCGGCACTGGCAGCACCGCCGCCAGCAGGTTGGCCGCCATGCCCGGCAGGCCGGGAGCGCTATCGACGGAAGCGGCGCTGTCGGCCGGTTTGGTACTGTCGGCGCTGTCGGCCGGCTGGGCAATGTCGTCCTCGGTCGTGGCGAGCTGCAGCAGCTGGCCGAACGGCAGCACGGGCGCGGCCTGTACCGGGACGCCTTGGGTGCCGGGCTCCGGCAGTGCCTGGGCTGCGGCGTCCTTGGCCTGGGCGCCGGCGGGAACGCCCGGCGCTGCATTGCCGGGCTGGGGTGCGGGCGCGGCGGCAGCCGGGGCCGTAGCCGCCTGGGCAGCCGGCGCCACCGACGTGAAATCGGTGGCCTCGGCCTTGGCGGCCTTGTGGCCGGTGCTGCTGGATAGTGTCATGGTCATACGTGTGATCCGGTGTCGGCAAATTCATTGTCGAGGGCATACGCCATCCAGCCCTCCTTGTTGTCGCGCATGCCGCGCAGCCGGCTTTCCAGCTCGGCGGCAACGGCAGCGCAACGCGTGCGCGCCTGCTCATGGGTCTCGCGCAGATTGCGCAGCGCGGCCCGCTCGGCCGGACTCCATGCGCCGGCGGCCGCCATCTGCGGCAGGGCCGAGGCCATCATGGTGTTGATGGCGGCCAGGGCTTGCCAGTCGTCGGCGGCCAGTGCGGCGTGCATGCGTTGCGTAATCTGCAGCAAGGTGCGTTGTCTATCCATGCTTGGCCTGTACGCTCAGCCAGCCTTTCTTGATGGTGCTCATCAGGGCGCATACCTCGTCGATGATGGCGGGATCAAGATTGATGCCGGCCGTGTACAAACGGCTGATGCAATACTCGTACAGGCGGGCCAGGTTGCCCACCACTTCGCCGCCGCGCTCCAGGTCGAGGGCGCTGGACAGGCCGTGCAGGATGTCGGTGCATTTGTTCAGGCTGTTGGCCTTTTGCTCGTAGCGCTTGCCGACGATGTGGCCGCGCGCACGCGCCAGCTCTTCCAGCAGGCCGTCGGTCAGCACCAGGACCAGCTCGACCGGTGATGCGCGCGCGGTCTGGGCGTCGAGGTTGGTAGCGTGGTAGCTGCTGTAAGCTTCCATATTCATCATGGCATTCACCGTACTTTAAAGTGGTTGGGGCCGGGGCCCCGGTGGATCAGGAACTGCTGGACGAGAACAGCGCCGTGAACAGGTTCGAATTGGTGGTCATGGTCGACTGCAGGGTCTGCAAGGTCGTGAACTGGGTCAGGTAGCGCTTGTAGGCGCTGTCGTACTGCACCTGCAGGGCGTCCTGGCGCGTCGAGATGTCGGCCTGGCGCTTGGTCACGGCCGCCTGGCGCACCGAGATCTGGCCCTTGGTGCTGCTGGTCCACTGGTCCAGCAGGGTGTCCAGGCTGCCAGCCACGCCGCTGCTGGTGGTGGTGGTGGCCATGCCGAAGATGGTGTCCAGTCCGGTCGGGTTGGCGGCGATGGCCTTGGTCAGGCGGTCGGCCTTCAGTTCCAGGGTGCCGTCGCGCTGGGCCGTAATGCCGTAGTTGACCAGGCTCTGGCCGCCCACGGCCGTGCGCAGCGCGCCCTGCAGGCGGTTCATCAGGGACGTCACGCCGGCGTCGGCCGCCAGCGGGCCGGACGCCGTGGTGGCGTCGCCCGACTTGGTCAGGGTCTTCAATTGCTTGATCATGGCGTTGTAGGCATCCACGAACTTTTGCACGTTGCTGGTGGTCGTGGTGGTGTCGCGCGCCACGGTCAGCACCACGTCGGCGTCGCTGGCGGCCTGCGCCTTGGTGGCGGTGAAGCTGACATTGTCGATCACGTTGAAGGTGTTGGACGCCTGTTCCACCCGGGTACCGGTGCTCTGGCCGCCGACCCACACGACGGCGTTGGCGGCGGCCGTCACCACGGTCTTGTTGGCATCGTCCAGGTCGGACTTAAGGTCGGCGTCGCCCAGGGCCGAGGTATCGATCCCGGTGACGGCGTTGTCGGCCCCGGTCTGGGCCGAGGTCAGCACCAGCTTGCTGACGCCGTTGATGGTCATGGTCGAGGCCGTGACGCGCGACTTGTTCTCTGCCGCCACGTTGATGGCGGCCGCGATTTCCTTGGCCGACAGCTTGCCGTCCTTGTTGGAGTCGGCGTTGGACAGGTCGACCTGGAAGTCGCTGCCGTCGGCCAGGGTCACGCTCAGGCTGCCCGAGCTGGCGGCCACGCTGTCGCGCACGTTGTAGGACACCTGGCCGGCCGTGGCCAGCTGCGATACATAAAAGGAGTAGCTGCCCGGCACCGCCTTGGCCCCGGCCGTGGCGGTGGCCACCGCCGTGTTGCTCACCGTGGCCGAACTGGCGCTCAGCGAAGCGGTGCTGGACGACAGGCTGGCCAGCGCGGTCTGAAAAGTGTTCAGCGCCGAGCTGAGCGTGTTCAGCGCGCTGGCAGTGGCCGTCGCCGCGCTGGCCTGGCTGGCCAGCACGCTCTTGTTGCCCGCCACGTACTTGGTGGCCAAGGTCGTGGCCGTGTTGATCGGGTCATAAGTCGGGGCGGTGATAACGGAAGAGGAAGCCATGATATTTTACTCCAGGGAAATATGGATGGTGTACCTAAACAGTAAGGCGACCAAAATCATTTCCACATGAAAATATAACCCAGCTTTTTTGTTGCCGGGTGGATTCACAGGAGAAATGCGCTTATTTTTGACTGCGCAACCACAGCTGTGTGGCCAAATCGTCCTGCTGCTTGCGCTCGCGCGCATTTTGCTGCTGCAACAGGGCGCGCTGCTGCTTGTCCAGCACCCGGTCCAGGACCTCGCGCTTGACCCAGGCCGCGTTCAGGGCCTGCTGTGACACTGCCATGTCGGCCTCGTGCATGTGCAGGTCGAGCCGGTGGTTGTCGGCCATGCGCATCACGGCCTGCTTGTAGTCACCGCAGTTGCTGGCCAGGGCGGGCGGCAGGTTGCCGCTGGCGCCGCTGGCCGTGCACAGGCGGTCCAGGCGCTCCAGGTTCTTCTGGTAGCGGTCGCGCAAGCTGGTCTTTTCCGCCATCTCGCTTTGCAGCCGTTCCACTTCCGTGGTGCGCAGGCTGACCAGGGTGGTCAGGTTGCGTATCTTTTGCTCGCTCATGTCATCAGCTTTTCAAGTTGGCTTACGCAGGGGGCATAGGGCGCCGCTTCCTTGGTGCCCTGGCAGAGAAACTCTTCGATGCGCGGGTGCAGCTGCACGGCGCGGTCGGTGACCGGGTCGGCCCCGGGCACATAGGCGCCCAGCGGGATCAGGTCGCGCACCCGGTCGTGGCGCGCCATCGAGGCCTTGAGCGCGCGCGCGGCCAGCATGTGCGGCTGGCTGATGACCTGGCTCATGCAGCGGCTGATGGAAGCGCCGATGTCGATGGCCGGGTAGTGGCCGCGCTCGGCCAGCTCGCGCGTCATGACGATGTGGCCGTCCAGGATGGCGCGCGCGGTGTCGACCACCGGGTCCTGCTGGTCGTCGCCCTCGGCCAGCACGGTATAGATGGCGCTCATGCTGCCCAGCGGATTCTCGCCGTTGCCGGCCGATTCGATCAGTTGCGGCAAGTTGGAAAACACCGAGGGCGGATAGCCCTTGGTGGCGGGCGGCTCGCCCAGGGCCAGCGCCACTTCGCGCAGCGCCATGGCGTAGCGGGTAAGCGAGTCGACCAGCAGCAACACATTTCTGCCCTGGTCGCGGTAGTGGGCCGCGATCGAATGGCACAGTTCGGTGGCCATGATGCGCATCAGCGGGCTTTCGTCGGCCGGAGCGATCACCAGCACCGCCTTGCGCAGGCCGTCCGGGCCGAGCGACATTTCGACGAATTCGCGCACCTCGCGCGAGCGCTCGCCGATCAGGCCGACCACCACCACGTCGGCCACGGTCTGGCGCGTGATCAGGCCCAGCAGCACCGACTTGCCGACCCCGGAGCCGGCCATCAGGCCCACGCGCTGGCCCTTGCCCAGGGTCAGCATGGCGTTGATGGCGCGCACCCCCACGTCCAGCGGTTCGGTGACGGGTTTCTTGCGCAGCGGATGGACGCGCGGCGGCTGCGCTTCCAGCGGGAAGTCGCCGCCCAGCTTGCCCAGTCCGTCGATGGGTTCGCCCAGGCCGTTGACCATGCGCCCCAGCCAGCCGGGGCCGATCTGCAGGCTGACCTTGTCCGGCTGCGGCAGCACGCGCGCGCCGGTGGTCAGGCCGATGGCTTTCTTGAACGGCATCAGGTAGGACACCTTGTCGCGGAAGCCCACCACCTGGGCGTCCAGCCATTCGCCCGACACTGTCTCAATCTGGCAACGCTGGCCGGTGTGCAGCGGGCAGCCGACCGCTTCCAGCAGCAGGCCGGAGGCGCCCACCAGGCGCCCGGTCGGCGTGGCCATGGGCACCGAGCCCAATTCCAGATTGCGCAGTGCGTCAGCGATCATTCTTCGGTATCCTGCTCATCGCCGCCATCGGCGGCCTGCAGTTGATTATCGACCTGTTCCATGACAGCCGCAAGACGTTGCACACAACCGGCGTCGACCTCGTTGTCGCCGGCCTTGATTCGGCATTCGCCGGCGTCCAGGCGGGCGTCCGGGATCAGGTTCCAGCGCTTGGCGCGTTTGGGATCGATCTCGCTGATGCGCTTCAATTCTTCCGGATTCAGGTAGACATCGATTTCTTCCCGGGTCGGCGGCATGGTGGCCAGGGTCTCGTCCACCAGGGCCATGATCTGCACCGGCTGCAGGGCCAGTTCGGCCCGTATCACCTGGCGCGCCACCTTGGCCACCAGGTCCACCACTTCCTTGCGCTGGGCGGCGCGGTAGTCGGCGCGCAGCTTTTTCAGGCTTTTCAGCATGGCGTCCACCGGTCGCGCCATCTGGTCGTAGGCCACCAGGGTTTCGTGGCGGCCTTCCTCGCGGCCCTGTTCCTGGCCGGCGGCGCGGCCGATCTCGAAGCCGTCCTCCTGGCCGCGCGACAGGCCGATCTCGTAGCCGTCGCGCTGGCCCTGTTCGAAGCCTTCGCTGACCGAGGCGGCCCACTGGGCGCCGCCGTCGCCCTGGCCGCCGGAGGCGGCGGCGCGCTGCTGCGCCACCGCCGTGAACTGGGCCAGGGGCGGGAAGCGGTAGGGGCGGAACTGCTTCATTCGACCACCGTTTCGGCGAACAGCTGGATCTCGACCTCGCCGGCGTCGGCCAGGGCCTTGACGGTGGCCATGATTTCCTGGCGCGTGGCCTCGATGCGCGACATCGGCACCGGACCGGCGCGCCGCATCATGTCCTCGAAAGCCTGGGCCTGGCGTTTCGGCATGGTCTTGAGCACGGCGTCGCGGATCGACACTTCGGCGCCCTTGAGGGCGATGGCCCACTGCTCCAGCGGCACGTCCTCCAGGATGCGGGTGATGGCCTGTTCGGTCTGCGAGCCGAGGATGAAGAAGTCGTACATGGACAGCTCGATCTTGGCCACCACGTCCGGATCGTGGGCGCGCAGCAGCTCCACCATCTGGGCCCGGTTGTTGGGCAGGCGGTTGAGGATCTCGGCGGCCTGGCGTATGCCCTCCACGCTGGTGCTCTGCATGTCGAAGGCGGCCAGGCAGCGTTCCACCAGCTGGTCCAGCTCCAGCAGCAGGTCGCGGTCGATCTCGTCCAGGCGCGCCAGGTTCAGGAGCACCAGGTCGCGGCCCTCGGTGGGCAGGGCGTCGATGATCTGGCCGGCCAGCGCGGCCGGCAGGAAGGCCAGGAACACGGCCTGCATCTGCACGTGTTCGTTGGAGATGTACTCGGCCAGCCACTTGGGCGAGGCCCATTGCAGGCGCGCCATCTTGGGCCGCAGCTCGTCGCCGTAAATGCTGTTGAGTACGGTATTCGCGATGTCGCCCCCCAGCGCCAGGTCCAGCGAGCGCTTCAGGTAGCTGCGCGAGGCGCCGTGCACCCCGGACTGCTGGCGGTAATCGTCGAAGAAGGTTTGCATGGCGTTCTTCACCGATTCGACCTTGATGCCGCTCATGCGCGACATCACCTGCGTCACTTCCAGCAATTCCTCGCGCGACAGGCAGCGCAGCACGGCCGCGGCCGGCTCCTCGCCTATGCTGAGCAGCACGATGGCTGCCTGCTCGACCGGCGACAGGGCGCCGTTGCCGGATTCCTCATCCATGTTATTTTGCTCGGCCATTTTTCTGCATCCATTGTTTGACGACTTCGGCGACGCGCTCGGGTTCCTTGGCGGCCAGGACTTTCAGGTGATCGACCATCACGTCCACGGCCGAGCCCGGGGGCGGCAAATCATAGTTTTCCAGCAGCGGCACCACCGTCATGCCGGGCTGGCCGGCGGCGCCGTCGGCGCCGGCCAGGGCCGGCGCACCGGCGGCGCCCGGGCCCGGCAGGCCGGGAGCTCCCGTGGCGGCGGCCAGGGCCGCCGGTGTCCCCGGCGCGGCGCCAGCAGCATGGGCGGCGGTGGCGGCCGCGCCAGCAGCGGTCTCGGCGGCGCGGCGCTCGGCCGCGATCCGCGCCGTCTCCGCCGTGTCGGGCGCGAAACGCACGGTCAGCAGGCGCAGCAGCGGGCGGAACAGCAGCAGATAGCCGAGCAGGGCGCCGACCGCGTACATCACGTAGGTGCTGATGTCGACCACGTTGTCGCGCTCCTGCCACCAGGGCACGACGGCGGCCTTGGGCGGGAAGTTCATGGCGGTCACCACCAGCTGGTCGCCGCGCTCGGCGTTGATGCCCAGGCCGTTGCGCAGGATCTTGTCGATGTTGGCGATCTCGGCGGCGGACCAGCCGGTCTTGGGCGTCGGTGCGGCGGCCTGGGCCAGCACCACGGCCACGCTCAGCTTCTGCAGGCGGCCGCGGCTGCGCTTGGTCTGGACGATGCTGCGGTCATAGGCGTACTGGCGGGTGGTGGCGTTCTTGCGGGCGGTGCCGTCGGCCGGATTGGCGCTGTCGCCGCCGGCGGCGGCGCCGGCCGCCGGGGTGGCCGGATTGGCGGCCGCCGGCGGACGGTTGGACAGGGTGCCGGGCACGCCCATCACCATGCGGTTGCGGTCCTGCTCCTCGCGCATGGCTTCGCTGGTGACTTTCGGATCGGCGCCGTATTTCTCCACCGTTTCCTCGACCTTGTCGTTGTCCACGTCGGCCGTCACGCTGAGGCGGAAGTTGTCCTCGCCGATGACCGGGCCCAGCAGGCTGCGCACATTGGATTTCACGTCATCCTGGATGCGTTTGCCGTTCTCGTTGCCGCCGCTGGAAGCGTCGAAGCCGTCCGCCAGGTCGACGTGGGCCGACAGCAGGTTGCCGGCCTGGTCCACCAGGCTGACCCGGGACGGGCTCAGGCTGGCGACGCTGCCGGCCACCATGTTGACGATGGCGGCGATGGTTTCCGGCTGCAGGGTGGCGCCCGGCTTGGTGGCGACCACTACCGAGGCCGAGGATTTCTCGCCGTCGGAGGACACGAAGGAGGTCGACTTGGCGATCGACAGATGCACGCGCGCGTGCGCGATGCTGTCCAGCGTCATGATGGACTGCGCCAGCTCGCCTTCCAGGCCGCGCCGGAAGCGCACGTCCTGTACGAACTGCGACACCCCCAGCGGATCGTTCTTGTCCATCAGCTCCAGGCCGGCCGGCAGCTGGGCCGTGACGCCCTTGGCCGCCAGCAGCATGCGTACCTTGCCCAGCATGGAGGAGGGCACCAGCACCTGGCCGCTTTCCGGATGAATGCGGTAGGGGATGTGCTCGGTGTCCAGCACCGTCATCATGTCGGCCGCCACCACTTTTTCGCGGGCGCCGAACACCGGTTTATAGCCGGACTGGTCGCTCCACAAATACATGAGGACCATGGCAGTGACGCCGATGGCCAGCAGCAGCATGGGGTACAGGGTTTTCAGCAGGTTGGGCGAGAGCGCAGGCATGCCGGAACCGGCGCGCCAGCGCCCGAAGGCGGACTTGAAGGTGTTGATCACGTTGGGTTGCTTTCGCAAAAAACAGGATGACGGCGCTGTAACGGCCGATTACAGCGGGAGTTTAATCAGTTCGTCGACCGCACCCATGACCTTGTTGCGCACTTGCATCAGCATGGAGAAGGACAAGCCGGCTTCCTGGCTGGCCAGCATGGCGCCGACCAGGTCGTCGCTCCTGCCGGCGTCCACGTCGGCCATCTTCTGGCCGGCCGCCGCGTCGTCGGCGTTGACCTTGCCGACGGCGTTCTGCATGGTCTGGGCAAACGAGAAGCCGGCCGGCTCGCCGCCGTACTGGGCGGCCGGGGCAATGGTCTGCTGGGCCAGGTTCTGGGCCGCGTTGGTCAGCGACGCCAGGTCGGCCTGGATCAGGGACGAAATTCCATTGCTCATCTTGCTACCTCCACTCTTGCACTAAAGTCACTGGGAAACCTGCGAATTCGACGGCCATGCCGCCATACGGCTACCTTAGCCAGATTGCCCGCCAGCAGCAAGCGTCACACGCCGCACTCCCGTCCGGCATGCGCTCATCCTGTCGGACAAGGCGAACAATTGTGTCAGACGATGCCTGACAAGCTTGGGGAGGCGTCAAACGCCGTCCTGAAACTAGCTGAACCGTTTTTACGGGGGTTTATCATGGATTCAATATAGATGCGCCGCACGCAGACAAGGTTACAACAACTGTTTTCCTGTGGAAAATACCGTTATAAATCATTCACTAAGCTCTATCAGCCAGGGGTTGTTGCGAAGCAGCGGAAGCCGTTTTTCAGGCTGGAGGAAGCTTACCGCTTAGCAATATCGCTGTAAAGGTTTATTTATGTAGGTGAATATTGTTAGATAGCAATTATGTGAAATTTCCTGTATGCTGCGCTACCGAGATCGTCTGACTTTGCGCTAGGATACCGGGAAGCGGCTAGAATAGCGGCCTGGACGCCGTGTAGCTGCGCCGTGACGCTGTTGTACGCAAACACCGTTGTAAGCAAGCACTAATCCATGCACCATTCGACCCGTGTCTGTGCGAAGATAACCGTTAGGCAACGATGTGTTGAGCCCTGACCACACCATGACAAGCAAACAACAGAACACGCCCCATCAAGTGCTCGACCCCAGCCTGCTGGGCCGTCCTGTGCACCTGCTGCACTTGTTCGCCGCGCAACTGCGCGAGGACCTGGCGCAGGCCATGCGCCTGAACGTCAACCGCCGCTACTGGGGCGGTTTCCAGGTCGAGGACGTGGCCTTCAGCCGGCTGGAGGGAGCGGAGCCGCGCACCCGCTGGCTCAGCTTTGCCGCGCCGGCCGGTCAGATCGCGTTCTCGATCGAGCGCAAGGTGCTGCTCAGCGTGCTTAATTACCGCTACGGGCGCAAGGCGGATGGCGCCGCCAGCGCCGTCATTGACGAGGACAAGATCAAGGTCACGGCCACCGAGGAGCGTCTCGCTGTGGCTTTGGGGCAACAGCTGGCCGCCACCCTGGCCGGCCGCATCGAACTCAATTTGCCGGACACCGACAAGCCGGCCGCGTCCGAGGAAGGGGCGCTGGCCGATGAATTCAAGCCGGCGCCCGGCTCCCATCCGCCCAAGGGCACCTGGGTCATCACGGTGACCGTGGCCGACCTCGGCAGCGGCGCCCCGGGCCGGTTCTGGTTCGCGCTCGACAAGCACCTGATGGGCAGCGTGCTGCGCGGCTTGCTGCGCGACCGCGACGCCGGCCGCAAGAGCAAGCCCTACGGCCCGCTGGCGCAGCGCCTGCAGGTCGGGCTGTCGGGCCGCCTGGTGAGCAAGGAAGTCACGCTGGGCAGCGTATTTGATTTGCAAGTAGGCGACATCATCCCGGTCAGCCTGCACAGGGCCGATGTCCTGCTGGAGGAGTCGCGCCTGTTCACGGCGGCCATCAGCGAGCACAAGGGCAAACTGTGTCTAACCTCTTTTGAAGATGTCGAATAAGATGATGAACATGAATGTAGCGAACTCAAGCGACGCCCTGCTGGACGACCTGGCCGATGACATGATCATCGAGCAGGCCGGCAGCGAAGTGTCGGTGGCGCCCGACACCCGTGCGCGGCGCGACCTGCCGGCCATGATGCGCAAGATCCCCGTCACTCTGACGCTGGAGGTCGGCTCGGCCCGCATTTCGCTGCAGGAATTGATGGCCATCGGCCCGGACAGCGTGGTCGAGCTGGACGTGCTGGCCGGCGAGCCGCTGGTGATCAAGGTTAACGGCACCGCCATCGGCCGCGCCGAGGTGGTGGTGGCGGGCGAGAACTACGGGCTCAAGGTGATCGACCTGGACGGCCTGAACCTGGACATGATGACTCCATGAATTGGAGCATGAACGGCCCGCGCCTGCGCCAGCCACGGCGCGGCGCGGGCGTCGCGGCGCCTGCGCTGCCGGCGCTGCTGCTGGGCGGCGGCCTGCTGCTGGGCTTGGCCATGGCCGCGCCGGCCCAGGCGGTCGACCTGCTGGCCAACGTGGTGCCGGGCGCCAAGACGGACTTGACGGTCAAGACCCAGATCCTGATCATCATGACCCTGCTGGGCTTGCTCCCGGTGATGGTCATGATGATGACCAGCTTTACCCGCTTCGTGATCGTGCTGTCGCTGCTGCGCCAGGCCCTGGGCCTGCAGCAGGGCCTGCCCAACCGCATCATCACCGGCGTGGCCCTGATCCTCACCCTGCTGGTGATGCGTCCCATCGGCGAGCAGGTATGGCGCGACGCCTTCGTGCCCTACGACCAGGACAAGATAGGCTTGCAGGAAGCCCTGGCCATCGCCGAAAAGCCCGTCTCGCGCTTCATGCTGGCCCAGACCAGCAAGGCGGCGCTGCAGCAGATCGCGCACCTGGCCGGCGAGGACAAGATCACCGAACCGTCCCAGCATGCCTTTACCGTCAAGCTGGCCGCCTTCGTGCTGTCCGAGCTGAAGACGGCTTTCCAGATCGGCTGCATGCTGTTCATTCCTTTCCTCGTGATCGACCTGGTGGTATCGTCGGTGCTGATGGCCATGGGCATGATGATGCTGTCGCCGCTGGTCATCTCGCTGCCCTTCAAGCTGCTGCTGTTCGTGCTGGTCGATGGCTGGACCCTGACCGTCAACACGCTCGTCACGAGCATACAGGCCTACTGAGCGGGATTGCCCATGCTGACTCCTGAAGTTGCCGTCGACCTGGTGGTCGAATCGCTGCACATGACCATGCTGCTGGTGGTGCTGCTGGTGGTGCCCGGCCTGATCGTCGGCCTGCTGGTGGCGCTGGTGCAGGCCGCCACCCAGATCAACGAGCAAACCCTGAGCTTTTTACCGCGTTTGCTGGTGACCCTGCTGGCCATCATCCTGATGGGGCGCTGGATGGCCGGCTACCTGATGGATTTCTGCGTCTCCATCTTCACCCGGGCCGCCACCCTGGTCGGCTAGCCGCGCGCAATGGAACCGGTCCTGGCCCAGTTGCTGCCCATGCTCAACGCCTTGTGGTGGCCCTTCGTGCGTGTGCTGGCGCTGCTGACGGCGGCCCCGGTGCTGGGCGAATCGGCCATGCCGGTGACGGTGCGCATCCTGCTGTCGGTGGTGCTGGCGGTGCTGATGCTGCCGCTGACCCAGGGCGCGGCCTACATCGACCCGTTTTCCCTGCATGCCGTGGTGGCCACGGTGGAGCAGGCCGTGATCGGCGGCGTGCTGGGCCTGGCCTTCCACTTCGCCATGTCGGTGGTGGGCGTGCTGGGCTTTGTCGTTTCTTCGCAGATGGGCTTGTCGCTGGCCGTGATGAACGACCCCATGAACGGACAATCGTCGGACGTCACCTCGGCCCTGCTGTCGGTGCTGTCCATCGTGGTGTTCTTCAGCATGGACGGCCACCTGGTGCTGGCCACCGTGCTCGGGCAAAGCTTCCAGGCCTGGCCGCTGGGCCATGGCTATGGCCCGCTGCTGCTGCAGACGGTGGCCTGGAACGTGGCCTGGATCTTCTCGGCCGCCATGCTGCTGGCCTTGCCGGTGGTGTTTTCCACCATCGTGGTGCAGCTGGGCTTTGGCTTCCTGAACCGGGTCGCGCCCAGCCTGAATTTATTTTCGCTGGGCTTTTCCGTGATCACCATGTTCGGCCTGCTGATGCTGGCCCAGATCGTGCGGTTCATCCCCGAGCACTATGTGCGCATGACCACCCAGGTGCTGGAGATGCTGCGCCAGCAGATGCAGGCGGCCGGCCATGGCTGAGGATACCGGCGATAAAACCGAGAAGGCGTCACAGCAGAAGCTGAAGAAGTCGCGCCAGGAAGGGCAGGTGGTGCGTTCGCGCGACCTGTCGACCGCGATCGGCATCCTGGTCAGCATCAAGCTGTTTGTCTACCTGCTGCCCAATTACCTGCAGGATTTCAGCGAAATCTTCCAGCAGAGCTTTGCCCCCTTCGACAGTCCCGGCGCGCTGGAAAACACCATGAGCACGGTGTTCGGCACCGCCATCTGGCTGCTGGTGAAAATGGTGGCGCCGCTGTTCGTGGTGCCGCTGTTCATCGTGATTGGCGCCATGGTGCCGGGCGGCTGGGTGATGAGCACCAAGCACTGGGAACCCAAGATGGAGCGCCTGTCGCCGATCAAGAATCTCGGCCGTTTATTCACCGGCAAGCACGGCTTCGAGCTGGCCGTTTCCGTCGGCAAGGCCGGGGTGCTGATCGCCGTGCTGATCCACGTGGCGCGCTCCACCACGGCCGACTACACCCAGCTGCAGCACATGTCCATGGGCACCGCCATTGTGGCCGGCACCAGCCTGATGATGAACGGCCTGATGGCCATGGTGGCCGTGTTCATCATGTTTGCCGTGATCGACGTGCCGGCCCAGGCCTATTTCTTTGCCAAGAACCAGCGCATGAGCAAGCAGGACATGAAGGAAGAGCACAAGAGCAACGAGGGTCGGCCCGAGGTCAAGAGCCGCATCCGCCAGCTGCAGCGCGCGCTGGCGCGGCGCAGCGCGCGCAAGACCGTGCCCACGGCCGACGTGGTGATCGTCAACCCCGAGCACTACGCGGTGGCGCTCAAGTACGACGCCAGCCGCGCCGAGGCGCCCTACGTGGTGGCCAAGGGCGTGGACGAGATGGCGCTCTACATCCGCCAGCTGGCCGGCGAGTTCAAGATCGACATCCTGCCGCTGCCGCCGCTGGCGCGCGCGATTTACAACACCAGCCAGGTCAACCAGCAGATCCCGGTGCAGCTGTACCAGGCCGTGTCCCAGGTGCTGAACTATGTGTTGCAGCTGAAGGCCTTCCGCACCGGCCGCCGTCCGCAGGAGCCGGCCTTCCCCAATGAAATCGTAGTCCCTTCTTCCCTGAGCGAGGTTGTACAGTCATGAATTTCCTGAACCGGATGATCGCTGAAATGCGGCGCCACAAGGTCGCCACGCCCGCATTCCTGCTGGCGATACTGGCGATGATCATCCTGCCGCTGCCGCCGGTGCTGCTGGACGTGATGTTCACGTTCAACATCGTGCTGGCCCTGATCGTGATCCTGGTGGCGGTGACGGCCAAGCGGCCGCTGGACTTCTCGGTGTTCCCCACCGTGATCCTGGCCACCACCATGTTGAGGCTGACACTGAACGTGGCCTCGACCCGGGTGGTGCTGTTGCACGGCCACGAGGGCACGGCGGCGGCCGGTCACGTGATCGAGGCTTTCGGCCTGGTGGTCATCGGCGGCAACTTCGTGGTCGGCATGGTGGTGTTCGTGATTTTGATGATCATTAACTTCGCGGTGGTGACCAAGGGCGCGGAACGTATTTCGGAAGTGTCGGCGCGCTTCACCCTGGACGCCTTGCCGGGCAAGCAGATGGCCATCGACGCCGACCTCAACGCCGGCCTGATCAACCAGGAAAAAGCCCAGCTGCGGCGCCAGGAAGTGGCGTCCGAGGCCGATTTCTACGGCGCCATGGACGGCGCCTCCAAGTTCGTGCGCGGCGACGCCGTGGCTTCCATCCTGATCCTGATCATCAACATGGTGGGCGGGGTGGCGATTGGCGCCATCATGCAGGACATGTCGTTTGGCGCCGCCTTCAAGCAGTACGCGCTGCTGACCATCGGTGACGGCCTGGTGGCGCAGATCCCGGCCCTGCTGCTGTCGGCGGCGGCGGCCATCCTGGTGACGCGCGTGTCGGACGCCGGCGACTTCGAGCAGCAGGTCGGCAGCCAGCTGTTGGCCTCGCCGCCGGTGCTGATGAGCGCGGCCGGGATGATGGTGATCCTGGCCCTGGTGCCGGGCATGCCGTGGCAGATGTTCATGCCGTTCGCGCTGGTGCTGGGCTATGTGGGCTGGCGCATGAGCCAGCGGGTGGCGCAGCCGGAGCCGGACAATCTGGCGGCGGTGGAGGCCGCCCTGCGCGAGGAGCGCGGCCCGGAGCTGGAATGGCAGACCCTGCCGGCGGTGCAGACCCTGCAGGTGGCGCTGGGCTACAAGCTGGTGGGCTTGATCGACAAGGCCCATGGCGAGCCGCTGACCAAGCGCGTCAAGGGCGTGCGCAAGAGCATATCGGAAGCCATGGGCCTGCTGCTGCCGCCCATCGTGGTGCGCGACGACCTGGCGCTCAAGCCCTCCCAGTACGCGGTGATGATCAGCGGCACCATCGTGGCCCAGGCCGAGGTGCATGCCGACCGCCTGATGGCGATCCCTTCGCCCAATGTGTATGGCCAGATCGACGGCATCCCCGGCGTGGAGCCGGCCTACGGCATGCCAGTGACCTGGATCGAGAGCGGCGAGAAGGCCCATGCGCTGGGCCTGGGCTACCAGGTGGTGGAGGCGCCCAGCGCCATTGCGACCCATTTGTCCAAGCTGATCCGCGAATATTTGCCGGAGCTGTTCCGGCACGAGGAAGTGCCGCACCTGATGGAGCGGCTGGCGGCGCTGTCGCCCAAGCTGGCCGCCACGCTGGACAAGACCCTGACCCACACCCAGATGTTGCGGGTGTTCCGCGTGCTGCTGGCGGAGAATGTGTCGCTCAAGGATATCGTACCGATTGCCATCACCCTGGTGGACAGCGCCGAGACCACCAAGGATCCCATCCTGCTGGCGGCCGAGGTGCGCTGCGCGCTGCGGCGCCAGATCGTGGCCGGGCTGTTCGGCCAGAAGACCGAGATGCAGGCCTTCAACCTGGGCGGCGACCTGGAGAACATGCTGCTCGGTTCGCTGAACCAGGCGCGCCAGGGCGGTAAGGTGGTGCTGGACAACTACCCGATCGACCCGCATTTGCTGTCGCAGCTGCAGGTCAACATGCCGGTGGCGCGCGAACAGATGAAGCAGCTGGCGACGCCGCCGCTGCTGCTGGTGCTGCCGCAACTGCGTCCGCTGCTGGCGCGCTACGCCCGCTTGTTCGCACCCGGACTGCACGTGCTGTCCTACAACGAGATCCCGGAAAACCGCGAGATCAGCATCATCGGCACCGTGGGTTAAGTGATGGGTGGGGTAGCCCGCCAGGGTCGGAGTCAAGGCTCGGGGTCAGGTCGGGCAAGTGACAGAAATACCCGACAAACGGTTCCGCGAGGAAAACTTTGGCACATTGCCCGACCTGACCCCGGTCTGGGTCGACCCCGGTTTGGGTCACGGGTTTGGGTCAGCCGACCAGGTAGTCGTCGTTGGCGGGCTGGGGCTGGGATAGCAGCACGGCCAGTTCGGCCATGGCCTTGAACAGGGGCTGCGGCAGGCTGGCGGCCTGCAGCTTGGTGGGGTAGGTGTAATCGGTGGCGGGATCGAGGTCGCGCCGCAGGCGGCAGCGCACCAGCGACAGGCCGCAGTCGGCCAGGGTGGCGCTCAGGCGCGGCAACAGCTCGCGCATGTGCTGCAGGGCCGAGGCCTGGCCGGCGCTGATTTCCAGTACCACGCCGGCGCCGGCCGGTTCCATCTGGATGATCACCCGGCCTATGCCGGGCAGCATCAGCTCGAGCCGCAGGCCGACCCGGGCTTTCTTGCGGCGGCTGCGTTCTTCCTCATCCTTGCGCACCACTACCTTGAGCACCAGCTGCTCGGCGCCCCAGGCGTAGACCGAGAAGCGCCATGGCTCCATTTGCGTCACCAGCGGGGTGGCGGGGCGGCCGTCGCGCAGGCCGGCAGAGGCCTGGTCGGTCATGAACAGGCTGGCCGGCATGTGGCGGCCATTGCCTTGCTCCAGCCAGGCGCTGCGGTACTCGCCGTAGGCGCGCACCATCACTTGCCAGGAGGCCGCCATCAGATTGCTGTCCGGCGCAGGCCACACCAGCTGGCGCGAAAACAGCTGGTTGGGCCGCATGGCGGCGCCATCGAGCGCTTCCGGCAGCTCGGCGGCGGCCGCCGCCAGCGCGGCCGCCATGGCTGGCGAGGGGCGGCCATCGTCGCCGTCCAGCAGCACATTGCCGATCCCGCCCGTGGTGGGCGCGGACGGCGCCAGCGGAAAATCGGCGGCGTCGCCCGCCGGCGCCTGGCCGGGCTGGGGCGTGTTCGGCCCCGGCAGCGGCTGCTGCCGTTCCAGCGCGCCCGGCGGGCGCGGCAGGGGTCCGATACGCTCCAATGCCATTGCCTGTTTCCTTTAGTGGCGTCCTCGACCTTAAAAAAAAAGCCAACCGGGGCCGGTTGGCTTCTGTGTGCCCGGCTGCAGCACAGCCCGGGACACGAAAAGCATTACTGCAGCAGGGACATGACCAGCGAGGACATGCTGTTGGTCTGTTTCAGCATTGCAGTACCGGCTTGCAGCAGCATCTGGCTGGAGGTCATGGAAGCCGATTCAGTTGCGAAGTCAGCGTCCATGATACGGCCACTTGCCGCTTCAGTGTTAGTGGAAATGTTGGACAGGTTGCTATTGATGTGATCCAGGCGGTTGATGGTGGCGCCCAGGGCCGAGTTCACCACGCCGACTTTGTCGATGGCGTCGGTCAGCAGCTTGATCGTGTTGTTGGCGTTGGTGGTGCTCAGTTCGCTAGCGCCGGTGCTGGCAGCCTTGTAGTTGGCGGAAGCAGAGGAAAGGGCCTTGGTCAGGTTGTCCAGCGATTTGCTGACGCTAACCTTCATGGTTTCACTGCTGCTGGCGCCGATCTGGAAGGTCATATCCTTCGACAGGGTGCCGCTGGTCAGCAGCGTGGTGCCGCCGAAAGTGGTGTTGTTCATCACGTTGGCCAGTTCCTGGCCCAGCGCGTTGAACTCAGCCTGCATCGCGTCCTGGTCGCTGTCGCTGGAGGAGGCGTCGGCGGCCTGGGTCGCCAGGTCTTTCATGCGCACCAGCATGTTGGTCACTTCGGTGAACGCGCCGGACGCGGTTTGCAGCATCGACGTGGCGTTCTGGGTGTTTTTCATGGCCACCGACATGCCGCTGGTCTGTGCCTTCAGGCGGGTGGCGATCTGCAGGCCGGCTGCGTCGTCCGATGCGCTGTTGATGCGGTAGCCGGTGCTCAGGCGGGTCATCGACGTCGACAGGTTGCTCTGAGTCTTGGCGATCGCGTTTTGTGCGGACAGAGCAGCGTTGTTGGTGTGAAGGCTCAGCATGTTGTTACTCCTGGTTGGGTGGATACTGTTCGGAGCATCGGTTTGTTCCTGCTCTCCCAAACACAAGGCGACAGGTCAGGAGTGCTTATTAAGTGCCGTGCAGAAATTTTTTAAAATTTTTTTCCGGCCGGCTTCAGGCGAGCGAGCGCAGCAGGAAAAACGGGCGGTTGAGAAATTCCCCCAGGCTATCGTCGCGGGCGATGTTGTTGTCATCCAGTTCATGGTAGGCAATGCCGCCCGGGCCACGTGCGGCAATACCGATGTGTTCCACGGTCCAGCGCCCGGCCGTGCCGGTGCGGATGAAATCGATCATCTCGGCCTTGGTGCCGCTGTCGAACAAGGGCAGATGGCGGTCGCCTTTCCAGTTGAAACCCAGCTGGAAGGCCATGCGGCGGCAGCGTCCGGCCAGGTGGTTGAGCGTGTCGAGCACGCTCTGGCGCGCTTTTTCGCGCGTCAGGGCCGGGTCGCCATAGTCGTCGCCGATGTGGTGCAGCACGTTCAGCAGCAGGCACAGGTCTATGTTTTCCGGAAAATCATGCTGGAAATCCAGGTAGCGGGCCTCGGTCCGCACCACCTCCTGCAGGCCCAGCGCGTGCGCCGCCACGGCCACGAACTCGGCGTGCGCCGGGTTGCCTTCGTAATACAAGACCTCGGCCGCGCCGGCGCTGGCGCACTCGAGCGTGAAAAAGCCGGTGTTGCCGCCCACGTCGGCCAGGCGCAGGCCGCGCACGTCCACCCGCGCCAGCAGGTAGTCCAGGCGGGCTTCCTCGTGGCGCGAGCTGATTGCCAGCTGTTCCTGCGGCAGCAGGGTGCGCAAGGGGCGGGCCAGCACCTGGTAGTTGCTATGTTTGCTATTCCGGCTATACAGTTCGGCCAAGGTCGGTGTGTTCATGGATTGCCCAGTTCGTGTCGGTAGAGCGGCATGCTGTCATCCCGCAGGAAAATATCGTGGCGGCTGATGGCGTGGAAGTGCCCGACCAGCTGCTCGGCGCTGTAGTGGTGGTAGCGCACGGCGCCGTGGCCGGCCAGCCCGCCCGACCAGAAATAGTATGGCGCAGTGCGGGGCCCGGCGGCCAAGGGCGGCGCCGGCGGCGCCAGGAAGCCGTAATCGCCCAGGAAGGAATCGAAGATGCCGGTCGGGTTGTCCACCACCAGCTGCATCGGTCCCCACAGGCGAGGATTGGCTTCTATCATGTAGCAGGCGCCTTCCGCGGTGCGCCGCACTTCTATCATGATGAGGCCGTGGAAGCCGGCGCCGGTCAGCAGGTCCAGATAGGGGCGGGCGTCGGCGCTGAGGTGGAAACGGTCGCTGCGCGCCAGGATCACCGAGCCGCCGTCAGGCTGCTGTATCAGGTTTTCCTGGGAAAACAGCACGGGCGCCCCCTGGCGCGGGATGTGGGCCAGCAGATACAGGCTGTGGCCCTCCACGTATTGCTGGTAGTAGAAATCGGACTCGTCCTCGTCGCGCTGGAAGCGCTCCAGCTGTTCCATACCATAGACCAGGTAGGGTTTCAGCTGGCGCGTGCCTATGCCCGCGTAGCTGCGCGGCTTGGCCACGAAGGGGAAGCGCGACGGCATGGCCTCGTACTCGGCCGGCACCGCGATGCCGGCCTGGCGGCACATCTGGCCGAAGCTGTATTTGTCCGACAAATGGCAGTACAGCGCCTCGTCCACCAGCGGCACCAGGTAGCCCGCATGTTCCAGCGCGGCGCGCTGGGCCAGCATGAAGCGGTTCAGGAATTCGGTGGACGGCAGCAGCAGCACCCTCTGGTAACCGTGGTGCTCCCGCAACAGCTCCATCCAGTACACGAACTGGTCCACTTCCAGCTGCCTGGCGTGGCGGGTCAGCAGCACGTCGGCGGCGTAATCTGTCAGGAAGATGGGGTCGGCGGCGTCGCGCGCCACCAGGTGGAAGGGGATGGCGCGCGCCCGCGCCCAGCGGCAGAAGGCCACCACGGCGCGGATGTTGTAGCCTGAAATGATCAGTATGCCTTGCGCCATTCCCGCCACTCCTTCAGCCCAGTTCGGCGATGCGGGTGCGCATGATCTGCACCACGGTGTTGATCATTTCCGTGTCCATGGTCTGGCCGGTGGGCAGGACGATCACGCGCGCCGCCACCACATTGGTGTGCGGCAGCACCAGGCCGGCGTGCGGGAACCAGCTGCGGTAGGGCTCCATGTTGTGGCAGCCGGGCCAGAAATAGCGGCGCGCGATCACGTTCTCGGCCTGCAGGGTGTCGACCAGCTGGTCGCGCGTGGCCGGGCAGTCCGGACCCACCTCCACCACCACGTACTGGTAATTGCTGCGCTCGCCCGAGTCGTGCGGCAAGAGGCGCACGCCGCGCACGTCGCGCAGCGCCTCGCGGTAGGCGTGGTAGTTGCGGCGGTTGGCTGCTATCACCTCATCGAGCGACTTGAGGTTGACCAGGCCCATGGCGGCGTTGATCTCCACCATCTTGCCGTTGGTGCCGGGATGGATCACGCGGTCGAATCCGGCAAAGCCGAAGTTGCGCATCAGGCGCATGGTGTGGGCCAGCTCGTCGTCGTTGGTGACCACGGCCCCGCCCTCGAAGGTGTTGAAGAACTTGGTGGCGTGGAAGCTCAGCACTTCGCAGGCGCCGAAGTTGCCTATCATGCGGCCCTGGTGCATGCAGGAGAAGGCGTGGGCGGCATCGAACATCAGCTTCAGGCCGTGCTGGTCGGCGATCTCCTGCAGCTCGCGCACGGGCGCGGCCCGGCCCCACAGGTGCACGCCGATGATGCCGCTGGTGCGCGGCGTGATCATGCGGCGCACGGCGTCCGGCGAAATCTGGTGCGTGACCGGATCGATGTCGGCAAACACCGGCGTGATCGATTGCCATTGCAGGGCGTGGGCCGTGGCGATGAAAGTGTAGGAGGGCACGATGACCTCGCCTTCCATGCCCAGCGCGCGGATGGCGATTTCCAGCGCTATGGTGCCGTTGCACATGGCCACGCAGTGCTTGACGCCCAGGTGGGCCTCGATCTCGCGCTCGAACTGCTGCACCAGCGGGCCGTTGTTACTGAGCCAGCGGCGGTCGAAGATATCGTTGGCGTACTGCAGGAAGGCGGCGCGGTCGCCCATGTTGGGGCGGCCCACGTGCAGCGATTCGGCGAAGGCGGGCGGTGCGCCGTGGATGGCCAGGTCTTGCGGTGTCTGTATGGTTTTCATGGTGCTGGTGGGGGCAGGATGTCTTCCAGGTCAACCCGTATCGGGCCGGGCGCGATCCCGGCGCACCAGCGCTGCCACATGATGCGGAAGGCGCGTTCGAGTCCGCCTGCGGCCACCTCGGGATGGCCGACCACCGAGGCGTTGAAGCGCTCGCGCAGGCTGATGCGCAGCGCTGCCAGCACCGGGATGTTATGCGACAGGAACACAGCGCGCTTGACGAACAAGTCCGGGTCTTCGGTGACGAAGGCGTCCAGTCCGAGGTGGGCCAGGTAGGACGCGCCGCCGTGGCTGGGGATGGTGGGGCCGCTCATGGTCAGGGTCGGCACCCCCATCCACAGCGCGTGCAGCAGGCTGGTGGCGCCGGTGTAGGGGAAGGGGTTGAGCGCGACGTCGACCCGGTTGTGCAGTTCGAGGTAGTCGCGCATGCCGCAGCGTGGCAGCAGGTCCAGCCGTTCGCGGGCGACGCCTGCCTCGTCGAACCAGCCCAGCAGGGCGTCGTAGGCGTGGCCCTCGCCCAAGCCCGCCAGCAGCATGCGGGCGTCGGGAAGCGCGCACAGCACCCTGGCCCACAGCTGCACCACTTCCCGGCTCAGCTTGTTGGCGCGGTTGAAGCTGCCGAAGGTCAGGTGGCCGTTCTTGAGCGCGGGCAGCGGATGGATGGGCGGCGCATAGGATTCGGGCAGGAATGGTGCGCTCAGTGGCAGGCGCACGATGTGTTCGGTAAACAGGTTGTCGTAGCGGCCTTCGGGCAGGCGCAGGGCGTCGCTCAGGTAGTAATCGACGCCCAGCAGGCCGGTGGTGCCGGGGTAGCCTAGCCAGCTGGCCTGGATCGGCGCCGGCCGGTGCGCGAACAGTGGCAGGCGGTTGGCGGCGGAATGGCCGGCCAGGTCGATCAGGATGTCGATGCCTTGCGCGCGCACCAAGTCTGCGGCCTCGGTGTCCGCCATGCCGGTAATGTTGTGCCATTGCGAAAAACTCTTGCGCAGGCGCACCGTGGCTGGATCCTCCAGGGTTTTGTTGTAGAAGGCGTGCAGTTCCAGCGAGGGCTCGCGCGCCAGCAGCACGGCGATCGGTTCGAAGAAGTTGGTCACTGCATGGTAGTTGAAGTCGCCGGAGACGAAGCCGATCCGCAGCACTTTGTCCGGATCGGCAGCATTTGCGTGCGCTGTCCAGTGCGGCCGCAGCGCGGCCTCGAAGCGGTCGCCGAAGCGGCAGTGTTCCTCGAACAGCTGGTTGGCGTCGGTGCTGGCGTGGCTGAGTACGAACAGCAGGTTGCTCAGCAGGAGGGGCGAACCGGGATCGGCGTCGACCGCAGCGCGACTGCTCTGCACCGCCTCGTCCAGCAAGCCCATGTCCAGCAGCAGGGGCACCATGCTGGTATGGGCAGCAGCGTAGTCAGGCTTGAGCGCCACGGCCTTGCGGAAACTGTCCAGCGCCGCCTGCGGCTGGCCCAGGGCACGGTAGCAATTGCCGAGGTCGAAATAGGCTTCCGCCGTGGGTGTGACCTGTTCCATGGTGAGCAGGCATTGTTCCAGCGCTTCCTGATTACGCTCCAGGGCGAGCAGCGAGGACACCAGGTTATGGCGCGCCGCATGCATATCTGGACGCTGCGCCAGTGCCTGCTCGGCGTGGCTGATAGCGGCCTCGTGCTGGCCGTCGCGCGTTAGCAGGGAGCTGATGTTGGCATGGGCCAGCACCAGGTCGGGATCGAGTTCCAGAGCGCGTAGCTGGGCAGCCATGGCTTCCTCGTGCCGGCCCATGCGGTCCAGGGCGACGCCCATGTTGGCGTAGCCATCAGCTGCATCGGGCGCCAGCTCCAGGCCCAGGCGGTACTCCAGCAGAGCCTGGTCGTATTGTGTCAGTTCCTGATGCATGATGGCCAGGTTGAAGCGGGCTTGTGCATGCTCCGGCGCCAGCCGCAGGACGTGGCGATAGCTCTCCGCTGCTGCTTGATACTGGCCCAGGCCGTGGAGGATGGCGCCTTGCAAGAAATAATGCTCGGGATGCCCGGGCGCAAGCGCGATGGCCTGTTCGCAATGCTCCAAGCTGCTGGCATACTCGCCGCGCTTGAACAGCAGATCTGCCAGTCCGTGATGCAGGACGGCGTCATCCGGCGTCAGGGCGAGCGCCAGCCGGTGTTGCTGTTCGGCTTCATCATTGCGCCCCAGCGCATGCAGCGCCAGCGCCAGGTTGGCGTGCAGGGCGTTCAGGCCGGGATCCAGCTCCAGGGCGCGCAGCTGGGCGTCGACGGCGCCGTCCAGGTCGCCCGCGCTCTGCAGGGTGGTGCCCAGGTTGGCCCAGGCTTCGCCCAGCTCCGGCAGCAGGTCCAGCACCTGGCGGTACAGCTGTAGCGCTTCGTCGTAACGGTGCTGGGCGCGCAGGGTGTCGGCCAGATAGGTCAGCAGTTGCGGATCGCCGGGCGCCAGCGCCAGCGCGGCGCGGTAGCTGGCGATGGCCTCGTCGTAGCGGCCCGCTTCGCGCAGGCTGTTGCCGAGGTTGAAGTGGGCCGCCAGGTGGGCCGGATCGGCGGCGATGGCGCGCCGGTAGCTTTCCTGGGCCTCGGCGCGGCGTCCCAGCGCATCCAGGGCCGACCCCAGGTTGCAATGGGCCGGCGCGTGGCGTGGCGCCAGTTCGATGGCGCGCAGGTAGCTGGCCAGCGAGTCCTGCACCCGGCCGGCGTTCTGCAGGGCGTCGCCCAGGTGGGTGTGGGCTTCGGCATCGTGCGGCGCCAGCTGGACCAGCCGCTGCAAGGCCTCCAGCGCATCCTTGCCCTGGCATTGCAGGGCGGTGCCGAGCACGCTCCAGCCAAAGGTCGATTCCGGATAGCGCGCCAGCAGGGCGCGCGTGGCCTGTTCCATGTCGGGATAGCGGCCGGCCTGGTACAGCTCGACGATATGGCGGGTCTCGCGTTCCGAGGGCTGCTGCGGCAGGGCGGCGCGGGCCTGCCGCAGCAGCTGCTCCACGCTGTCGCCCTGGTAGCCGCGCCCCTGCACATGTTCGGCAATGTCCAGCGCTTCATCGGGCTGGCCGGCCTGCAGCAGGCCGCGCGCCAGCGACAGCCAGAATTCGCCCTCGTCCGGAGCTTGCTGCACGGCGCGCCGCAATTCGGCCACGCCTTCCCGATGGCGCCCCAGCTGGCCCAGCAGCAGGCCGCGGTTATGCAGGGCCAGGGCGTGTTTGGGTTCGGCCGTGAGCACAGCCTCGTATTCCAGTTGCGCCTGGTCCAGCTGCCCGGCCTGATGATGGGAGATCGCCTGCGCCATGCGGGCATCGAGCGAGGAGGTGGAGTCGTGTGCGCTCATGGTGGAGAACGTTAATTAGGTCGGGCTAATTGTAACGCGCTATCCGCCACAGCGATAGAAGATTTCCCTAAAGCACCAGGGGCGTCCGCTGGACGCCCCTGGTGCCGGTGTTACATATTCGGATAGTTCGGCCCGCCGCCGCCTTCCGGCGTCACCCATACGATGTTCTGGGTCGGATCCTTGATATCGCAGGTCTTGCAGTGCACGCAGTTCTGGGCATTGATCTGCAGGCGGTCGGCGCCCTCGTCGGTCTTGACGAATTCGTACACGCCGGCCGGGCAGTAGCGCGACTCGGGACCGGCGTACTGCTTGAGGTTGACGTCCACCGGCACGCTGGGGTTCTTCAGCGTGAGGTGGACGGGCTGGTCTTCGGCGTGGTTGGTGTTGGAAATGAACACCGAGGACAAACGGTCGAAGGTCAGCTTGCCATCCGGCTTGGGATAGACGATGGGCTGGAACTGTGAGGCCGGCTTCAGGCACTCGTGGTCGGCGTGGCTGTGGTGCAGGGTCCACGGCGCCTTGCCTCGGAACACGATCTGGTCTATGCCGGTCATGATGGAACCGATGATCAGGCCCTTGTTCAGCCACGGCTTCACATTGCGCGCCACGTGCAGTTCCTCGTGCAGCCAGGATTGCTCGAAGGCGGCCGGGAAGGCGGCCAGCTCATCGTGCTGGCGGCCTGCGCCCAGCGCCTCGACGGCCGCCTGGGCCGCCAGCATGCCGGTCTTGATGGCAGCGTGAGAGCCCTTGATGCGGCTCATGTTGAGGAAGCCGGCGTCGCAGCCGATCAGGGCTCCGCCCGGGAACACCAGCTTGGGCAGCGACTGCAGGCCGCCGGCCGTAATCGCGCGGGCGCCGTAGGAAATGCGCTTGGCGCCTTCGAAGAAGGTGCGGATTTCCGGGTGGGTCTTGTAGCGCTGGAATTCCTCGTAGGGCGACAGGTAAGGATTCTCGTAGTTCAGGCCAACCACATAGCCCACCGCCACCTGGTTGTTTTCCAGGTGATACAGGAAGGAGCCGCCATAGGTCTTGGTGTCCAGCGGCCAGCCGGTGGTGTGGATCACCAGGCCGGGCTGGTGCTTGGCCGGATCGATTTCCCACAGTTCCTTGATGCCGATGCCGTAGGATTGCGGGTCCTTGCCCTTGTCCAGGTTGAATTTGGCGATCAGCTGCTTGCCCAGGTGGCCGCGCGAGCCTTCCGCGAACAGCGTGTACTTGCCGTGCAGTTCCATGCCGAGCTGGAAGTCGGGGCCGGGTTCGCCGTCGCGCTTGACGCCCATGTTGCCGGTGGCGATGCCCTTGACCGAGCCATCCTCGTTGTACAGCACTTCGGCGGCGGCGAAGCCGGGGAAGATTTCCACGCCCAGCGCTTCGGCCTGCTGGCCCAGCCAGCGCACCACGTTGCCCAGCGAGATCACATAGTTGCCGTGGTTTTCAAAGCAGGCCGGCAGCGCGAAGGCGGGCGTCTTGTAAGCCTTGGTCTCGGTCAGGAACATCACGCGGTCTTCGGTCACCGGGGTGTTCAGTGGCGCGCCCTTGTCCTTCCAGTCGGGGATCAGCTCGGTGAGCGCCTTGGGGTCCATCACGGCGCCGGACAGGGTGTGGGCGCCCAGCTCGCCGCCTTTTTCCAGCACCACCACCGAGGTGTCCGGGGACAGCTGCTTGATCTTGATCGCCGCCGACAAGCCCGCCGGGCCGCCGCCGACGATGACGACGTCATACTCCATCGCATCGCGCGGGCCGTACTGTTCTACGAGGTTTTGAGGCTGTGTCATGGTCTTGTTGTAGTTGGAGTGTAGGGATAGGGAATGACAGGTAAAAATTTTAGCACGAGTGTGCTTCTTTTTCCCTTGAAATGCAATGTGGGCGCCATTTTGAGGGACATTATTAGATGCTGCAATCTAATACAGGTTTTTTGTGTAATGATGTCGTCTATATCAACACGATTTACAGGAGCAGTCCGTGGGCATAGAAGTCAACTTTGAAGGCAAGATCGCAATGGTGACGGGCGCATCCAGCGGATTGGGAGCGCGCTTCGCCAAGGTGCTGGCCCAGGCCGGCTGCCAGGTGGTGCTGGCCTCGCGCCGCACCGAGCGCCTCAAGGAGCTGCGCGCCGAGATCGAGGCCGATGGCGGCGCCGCGCACGTGGTCAGCCTGGACGTCACCGACCTGGCCAGCATCAAGGCCGCCATCGCCCATGCCGAGACCGAGGCCGGGCCAATTGATATCCTGATCAATAATTCCGGCGTCTCGGCCACCCAGCGCCTGATCGACGTCACGCCAGAGGATTATTCCTTCGTGATGGACACCAATTTGCGCGGCGCCTTCTTCATGGCGCAGCAGACCGCCAAGCGCATGATCGCGCGCGCCAAGGGCGACCCGAAGAAGCAGCACCGCATCATCAACATCGCCTCGGTGGCGGGGCTGCGGGTCATGTCGCAGATCGGCGTGTACTGCATGAGCAAGGCCGGCGTGGTGCAGATGACCAAGGCCATGGCGGTGGAGTGGGGCAAGTACGGCATCAACACCAACGCCATTTGCCCCGGCTACATCTCGACCGAGATCAACGAGGAGTATTTCGCCAGCGAGCAGGGCCAGCGCCTGATCGAGATGCTGCCGCGCAAGCGCCCCGGCAAGCCGGAAGACCTGGATGGCTTGCTGTTGCTGCTGGCGGGTGAGGATGCCAACTTTATTAACGGCGCGATTATCTCGGCCGACGACGGCATGACCGCCGCGTGAGGCCGCCGCAGCGCGGCCAGGGCGTCGTTGCCGCGCCTCGGCGTGCAGGTGCACTGTCTTCGGCGCGGGCGCCTAGCCCCGACCGCGCTGCGACGGCCTCATCTGGTCAGCGCCGCAGCGCGGCCAGGGCGTCGTTGCAGCGCCTCGCCGTGCAGGTGCACTGTCTTCGGCGCGGGCGCCTAGCCCTGACCGCGCTGCGACGGCCTCATCTGGTCAGCGCCGCAGCGCGGCCAGGACGTCGTTGCAGCGCCTCGCCGTGCAGGTGCACTGTCTTCGGCGCCGGCGCCTGGCCCTGACCGCGCTGCGACGGCCTCGCTAAAGCTGCACCCCCACGAGCTTGTGCACCAGCTCGGAAGAAGTGGAGGCGGAAAATTTCCGCATCAGCCTGGCCCGGTGCATTTCCACCGTGCGCGGGCTGAGGTCGATCTGGCGCGCGATGGTCTTGCTGGTCTTGCCCTCGACCAGCAGGGCGGCAATCTCGCGCTCGCGCGGGGTCAGCTCGGCCGTGACGGGGCGCTTTTCGCTGACGTCCTCGAAGGTCCAGATGCCGGCCCCCAGCGGGGCGTCGTGGCGCAGCGCATGGCCGGTGACGTGGCACCAGAACAGTTCGCCGTCGGCGCGGCGCATGATGCGCTCGTCGGAATAGCGGCCCCGGGCGTTCATGATGGGAATGATGCGGTCGCCCGTGCGCAGGAATTCATCCATGGTGGGATACAGCACGGCGAAGGACAGGCCATCGAGTTCGGCGCGCGGATAGCCGAACATGGCGGCCAGCGCCTCGTTGCAGCTCAGGATGACACGGTTTTCCGACACGCACATGCCCACCGGGGCATGCAGGAAGATCGCTTGGTAGTCGATGGGTGCTGCGGTCATCTGGTAGTTCTACCGTATTGAGGTTTAGGTGGGCGTATTTTATGCTGACGAGCTGCCCTGGTAGCATTTTTAACCATGTTGCCCGGGCTTTTTGCAACAAGAACACTCATAAGGGACGCGTATGAATAAAATTTATCCTGATGCCGCCGCCGCACTGGCAGGCATCGTGCAAGATGGCCAGACCATCGCCGTGGGCGGGTTTGGCCTGTGCGGCATTCCGGAAGCCCTGATCGCCGCGCTGCGCGACTCGGGCGTCACCGGCCTGACCGCCATCTCCAACAATGCAGGCGTGGACGGCTTCGGTCTGGGCCAGCTGCTGGAAACGCGCCAGATCAAGAAGATGATCGCCTCCTACGTGGGCGAGAACAAGGAGTTCGCGCGCCAGTACCTGGCCGGCGAGCTGGAGCTGGAATTCACCCCCCAGGGCACCCTGGCCGAGAAGCTGCGCGCCGGCGGGGCCGGCATTCCCGCCTTCTTCACCAAGACCGGTGTCGGCACCGTCGTGGCCGAAGGCAAGGAGGTGCGCGAATTCGATGGCGAGCAGTATGTGATGGAACGCAGTCTGGTCGCCGACGTGGCCTTGGTCAAGGCCTGGAAAGCGGATAAAGCAGGTAATTTGATCTTCCGCAAAACGGCGCGTAATTTCAACCCGAATGCCGCCATGGCCGGCAAGATCACCGTGGTGGAAGTGGAGGAACTGGTCGAGACCGGCTCCATTGATCCGGACGCCGTGCACCTGCCCAGCATTTTCGTGCATCGCATCGTGCTCAACGCCACGCCGGAAAAACGCATCGAACAACGCACCGTGCGCGCCGCGCAATAAGACCAGGAGATAGCAATGGCATGGACTCGTGATGAAATGGCCGCGCGCGCGGCCAAGGAACTGCAGGACGGATACTACGTCAACCTGGGCATAGGCTTGCCCACCCTGGTGGCCAACTATGTGCCGCAGGATATCGAAGTATTTTTGCAGTCGGAAAACGGCTTGCTGGGCATAGGCCCGTTCCCTACCGAGGATGAGGTTGACGCCGACCTGATCAACGCGGGCAAGCAGACCGTGACGGCGCTGCCCGGCTCGGCCTATTTCAGCTCGGCCGACTCCTTCGGCATGATACGCGGCGGTAAGATCAACCTGGCCATCCTGGGCGCCATGCAGGTATCCGAGCATGGCGACCTGGCCAACTGGATGATACCCGGCAAAATGGTCAAGGGCATGGGCGGCGCCATGGACCTGGTGGCCGGCGTCAAGCGGGTGGTGGTGCTGATGGAGCACGTGGCCACCGCCAAGGACGGCAGCACCTCGCACAAGCTGCTGCCCAAGTGCGACCTGCCGCTGACCGGCGTGGGCGTGGTGGACCTGGTGATCACCGACCTGGGCGTGATGGAAGTGACTTCGTCCGGCCTGAAGGTGACTGAACTGGCCCCTGGCGTGAGCAAGGAGCAGATCCAGGCCGCCACCGGCGTCGAGCTGGATTTCTCCGCGCTCTAAGCGGCTGACCCGGCTGGCAACATGGCGCGCCGTGGCGCGCCATGTTTTTTACCGGCCCATGAAAAACGGCGCCGCAGCGCCGTTTGCATGAGGTGGTGTGGCCGTCAGGCGCGGTCGCCGGTCTTGCGGCGGCGGGCGAGACCCGCCAGCAAGCCCATGCCACCCATCAGCATGGCGTACGTGGCGGGTTCCGGTACCGGGGCGGCAGACAGGGTCCAGCTGCCGTTGGCCACGTTACCGCCATAGGAATTGATGCCATCGTTGATGCCGGCCGTAGCCGAATTACCCACTGCGTAGTAGGACACGGAATAGCCACGGACGCTGCTGAACATGAAATTGTTGGCGCTGCCGTCCACCGACGCGACGGCTTGCCCTGCGCCACCAATCGAGGCGAAATTGTCCAGGTAGCTGCCGCCGTCCAGGGCGACGCCGTCGATCGAGGCCTTGATATTGGTCAGGTTTTGGACCAGGCCGTTAACGGCCGCATCGGCGTCGAAGCTGCCGGTGACGGAGGCGGTCTGGCCGCTGAAGGCGTTCACGGTGTACGAGAAGGTGTAGCTTACGGCATTTGCGGCGAAGGATGCCGCAGTGAGGGCGCAGGCGACAGCTGCTTTGCTAAAAAAGTTGGTCATGATTTCCTACACGTAGAAGGCTTGTTGATTGATTGATCTCCAATGATCAGAACTTTAACATAAAAACATCAGCTTATTTGTAAAGATTTTGTAAATGAGCAAAGAAAAATGTATAAAGTTGAACAGAATAAACCCTTCTTTCAATAAAAAAAGCCCCGCACGGGTTGCGCGGGGCTGATTGAAAAGTGAGGCAAATGATCAGTGGCCGTGCGCCTGTGGCGCGAGGGGCAGCAGGTCGGGGTCTGTCACGGTGGAGCCGGGATGGGCCAGTTCGGCCTTCAGCGTATCGTGGTTCAGCTCTTTTTCCCAATTGGACACCACCACGGCGGCCACGCCGTTGCCGATGAAGTTAGTCAGGGCGCGGCATTCGCTCATGAAGCGGTCTATACCCAGGATCAGCGCCATGCCGGCCACCGGGATGTCCGGCACCACGTGCAGGGTGGCGGCCAGGGTGATGAAGCCGGCGCCGGTGATGCCCGATGCGCCTTTCGAGGTCAGCATGGCCACGCCGAGGATGGTCAGCTCCTGCAGCAGGGTCAGTTCGGTGTTGGTGGCCTGGGCCACGAACAGGGCCGCCATGGTCATGTAGATATTGGTGCCGTCCAGGTTGAACGAATAGCCGGTCGGGACCACCAGGCCCACCACGGATTTCGAGCAGCCGAGGCGCTCCAGCTTGGTCATCAGCGAGGGCAGCGCCGATTCCGACGAGCTGGTGCCCAGCACGATCAGCAGTTCTTCCTTGATGTACAGGATGAAGCGGCCGATGGAAAAGCCGGTGAGCTTGGCCACGGTGCCCAGCACCACGATCACGAAGATGGCGCAGGTGGCGTAGAAGCAGCCCATCAGGGTGGCCAGCGGCAGCAGCGACTTGATGCCGTATTTGCCGATGGTGAAGGCCATGGCGCCGAAGGCGCCGATCGGGGCCACCTTCATGATGATGCCGACCACGCCGAAGATGGCGGCCGATGCTTCATCGATCAGCTTGACCAGCGGGCGGGCGCGCTCGCCCAGCAGCGACATGGAAAAGCCGAACAGCACGGCGATCAGCAGCACCTGCAGGATGTCGCCCTTGGCGAAGGCGTCGACCACCGTGTTCGGGATGATGTTCATCAGGAAATCGGTGGTGGTCTGGGCGTGGGCCTTGGTGGTGTACTGCTCGATGGACTTGGCGTCCAGGGTGGCGGCGGTGGCGTTGAAGCCGTCGCCGGGGCGCACCAGGTTGGCCACGAACAGGCCGATCACCAGCGCGAAGGTGGAAATCACTTCGAAGTACAGCAGGGCCTTGCCGCCCACACGGCCGATTTTCTTCACGTCCTGCATGCCGGCGATGCCGGACACCACGGTGCAGAAGATCACCGGCGCGATGATCATCTTGATCAGCTTGATGAAGCCGTCGCCGAGCGGCTTCATGGCGACCCCGCTCTCGGGGTAGAACATGCCCAGTGCGATGCCGCAGGCGATGGCGAACAGTACCTGGACGTACAGGACTTTATAGAATGGCTTATTCACGGGGTCTCCTCGTGTTCGGTATGAGGCGCCCATGATGCCAAGCCCGGCCAGTTATCACCATTGTGGAAAGCCGCAAATCACGGCCGGTGATATCTTCCATGGGTAAGGGATTACACGTACCGGCGGCCGGGACCCCTCGCTTGCCATGGTGTCCTCGGGAGTTGGAACAAGGGGGGCTAAAGACCTGCGCCACATAGGTGTAGGATTTTCAGCGCAGTGCCCGGTAAAATGGCGTATGTGCCCATCATTACATAAAGATATCGTTCTTCGGAGAGGAAAGCCGGCATGCTCGAAGCAAAAATAAAGTCCGTACAATGCATCTCGCTGGCTGGCCTGCACCAGATGTCCTACAAGGAGTGGGGTGAGGAGGACAATCCGGACGTGCTGCTGTGCGTGCATGGCGTGACCCGGGTCGGCGACGACTTCGACCACCTGGCGCGAGCCATGGCCGACCGCTACCGCGTGGTGTGCCCTGACATCGTCGGGCGCGGCCGTTCCGGCAAGCTGCGCAATCCCGAGCTGTACCGCATCCCGCAGTATGTGAGCGACATGGTGACCCTGCTGGCGCGGGTGCTGATCCCCGGCCGGCGCCAGACCGTGGACTGGTTCGGCACCTCCATGGGCGGCTTGATCGGCCTGGGACTGGCCTCGATACCGGACAATCCCATCAGCAAACTGGTGCTCAACGATATCGGTCCGGTGCTCGATCCGGACGCGCTGCGCCGCATCGGCGACTACGTGGGCCAGGACCTGCGCTTCGACAGTTTCGAGGCCGGCGCCAGGTTCGTGCGCGACGTGTCGCTCCCCTTCGGCCCCCACACGGACGCCGAGTGGCACAAATTGGCCAGTGATGTTTTGCGCCAGGATAAGGATGGCAAATGGGTGCGCCATTACGATATGGGATTGGCCCAGCCCTTCCGCTCGGCCACGCCGGCATCAGTGGCGGCCGACGAGGCCGCGCTGTGGCAGGCCTATGACGCCATCCGCTGCCCGACCCTGCTGGTGCGCGGCGCCGATTCCGACCTGCTGTCGCGCGAGACCGCGCTGGACATGACCCAGCGCGGCCCGCGCGCCACGCTGGTGGAAATTCCCGGCGTGGGCCATGCGCCCACCTTCATCCATGAGGACCAGATTGCCATCGCCCGCAAGTTTTTGCTGGGCGAGTAACTCCGGTGAATAACAGAAAAGAATAGAGAAGAACACGAGTATGGAAATCAAACGACTGCATGTGGGCAAGCGCCTGTCCGAAGTGGCGATACATAACGGCACCGTCTACCTGGCCGGCCAGATCCCCGAGGACACGGCCCAGGACATCCGTGGCCAGACCCGCGAAGTGCTGGGCCATATCGACCGCCTGCTGGCCGAGGCGGGCAGCGACAAGAGCTGCATCCTGAGCTGCCAGATCTATATCGCCGACATGCAGCACTTCCCCGGCATGAACGAGGAATGGGATGCCTGGGTGGCGCAGGGCCATACGCCCCCGCGCGCCACGGTGGAGGCCAGGCTGGCCGATCCAGCCGTGCTGGTCGAGATCGTGATTGTTGCCGCGCAGCGCTAGGACCGCCATGGTATCGATCTCCTCAGTGGGCAGCGCCGCTTCCGAGCAGCTGACCCAAGGGCTGAGTCCGGAAGATTGCGCGCGCGTGCTGGGCGCGCTGGAATACGCCAGCGCGGCCTATGGCGACAAGGCCGGCACCAGCGGCCAGCCGGCGCTGGAATTCGCGCTGGGCGTGGCCAGCACCCTGGCCTTCCTCAACACGGACGCGGAAACCCGCATTGCCGGCCTGGTGTTCGAACTGACCCTGCTGGACCCGGCCCAGGCGCCGCTGATCGAGCCGCGCTTCGGCCAGGCGGTCAGCGACCTGGTGGCCGGCGTGCGCCAGCTGATACGCCTGCGCGAGCTGACCCAGACCAATCCGGCGGCCCCGGCCGGGCGCGGGCGCAATGCGGCCCAGGCCGCCATGGCCCAGGTGGAGACCCTGCGCAAGATGCTGCTGGCCATGGCGTCGGACATGCGGGTGGTGCTGGTGCGCCTGTCGTCCTGCGTCACCACCTTGCGCTATTTCGCCGACCTCAAGCTGTACAACGAGATGACCGCCGCTTATGGCCGCGAGACCCTGGACCTGTACGCGCCGCTGGCCAACCGCCTGGGGATCTGGCAGCTCAAGTGGGAGCTGGAGGATTTGTCGTTCCGCTTCATCGAGCCGGACGCCTACAAGCGCATCGCCAAGATGCTGGAAGAAAAGCGCATGATGCGCGAAAGCTTCGTCACTTCCGCCATCGAACGCCTCAAATCGGAAATGGCGGCGGCCGGCATCGCGGCCGAGGTGTTCGGCCGGCCCAAGCACATCTACAGCATCTGGAGCAAGATGAAGGGCAAGGAGCTGGACTTCACCGACCTGTACGACGTGCGCGCCTTCCGCGTGATCGTGGCCGACGTGAAGACCTGCTACACGGTGCTGGGCGTGGTGCACAACATCTGGACCCCGATACCCAAGGAATTCGACGACTATATCTCGCGCCCCAAGCCGAACGGCTACCAGTCGCTGCACACGGTGGTGACGGCCGAGGATGGCCGTCCGCTGGAAGTGCAGATACGTACCCAGGAAATGCACAACTTCGCCGAGTACGGCGTGGCCGCCCATTGGCGCTACAAGGAGGAGGGCGGTTCCAACTTCCAGGGCCAGAAGTACGACGAGAAAATCGCCTGGCTGCGCCAGCTGCTGGCCTGGAAGACCGACGTGGCCGACGCCGTGGTCGGGCAGGAGCAGGAACAGCGCGAGTGGGTGGAAAAGCTCAAGGCCGCAGCCCTGGACGACCGCATCTTCGTGCTGACGCCGCAGGCGCGCGTGATCGAGCTGCCGGTGGGCGCCACGCCGATCGACTTCGCCTACCATTTGCACAGCGACGTCGGCCACCGCTGCCGCGGCGCCCGCGTGGATGGCGTGATGGTGCCGCTCAACACCCCGCTGAAGAATGGCCAGACCTGCGAGATCATCACGGCCAAGGGCGCGCCCGGCACGGCCGGCCCCTCGCGCGACTGGCTCAACAACGACTACACGGTGGCCACCCGCACCCGTTCCAAGATCCGCGCCTGGTTCCACGCCATCGACATGGAGGAAACCCTGTCGCATGGCCGCGCCCTGGTGGAGAAAACCCTGCAGCGCGAGGGCAAGACCGCCGTCAACCTGGAAGCCTTGGCCAACAAGGTCGGCTTCGCCAAGGTGGACGAGCTGTTCCTGGCGGTCGGCAAGGACGAGTTCAGCCTGCGCCACATCGAGCATGCGCTGCACGACAGCGGTGAGCCGGAACCGGTCGAGGATGCTGTCCTGGTCGGCAAGAGCCGCGCCTCCAGCGTGGAGCAGGGCGCCAAGTCCGGCGTGCTGGTGGTGGGCACGGACGGCCTGATGACGGCGCTGGCCAAGTGCTGCAAGCCGGCGCCGCCGGACCCCATCGTCGGCTTCGTCACGCGCGGCAAGGGCGTGTCCATTCACCGCCTGAGCTGCAAGAACTTCGCCGAAATGCGCGCCAAGGCCCCCGAGCGCGTGATCGTCACGGAATGGGGCCGCACCGGTTCCGATACCGTGTACCCGGTCGACATCTTCATCCTGGCCAATGACCGCCAGGGCCTGCTGCGCGATATCTCCGAGATTTTCTCGCGCGAGAAAATCAACGTCATCGGGGTCAACACGCAAAGCGCGAGAGGCTACGCGCGCATGACCTTCACGGCCGAGATCGGCGCCACGGCCCAGCTGCAGCGCGCCTTGTCGGCCATTGCCGAGGTGGGCGGGGTGCAGGAGGCGCGCCGCGCTTGAAGCGGAACAGGCCAGTCGCGCGCCGTTCGCCACGGCGCGGCGGCATGGCGGCCGCGCCGCGTTGGCCGTAAGTGCTCGGCCTGGGCGCCGTGGCGTGCAGCCCGGCTGCCCCGGCCCAGCTTGGGATGCCAGTTCAGATGATCTCGCACTGTGCCAGCCGCGCCAGCAGCTCGCGCTGCCGGGCTAAAGGCAGGGCCATGGCCAGGATGACGGCCCGCAGCTCGTCGCGCTGGTAGCGGCTCATGGGGCGCTGCATGCGCTGCTCGATGGCCGGCAGCAGCGGCCGGGCGCGCGCGCCCAGCTTCGTCAATTCCCGCAGCGGATAGTCGGCGCTGCTGCTGTCATTGATGGCGGCGGCGATGGCGTCCATGGCGTCGTGGCCGCCGTCCGTGACGGCGACCAGCGCGCTGTAGGCGCGCGTTCGCACATAATCTCCCGGCGGACGGCGCATCTGTTCAATCAGCTGCGGCGTGGCGCCGCTGGCGGCCGGGCCCATCGCGGCCAGCGCGTCGATGGCGGAAGCGCTGCCTTGCTGCACGGCCTGCTGCAGCAGGCGCAGCGCGTCCTGTGCGTGCACCGGCCCGGCTACGCCGGCATAGGCAATCGCGGCGGTCTCCAGCAATTCCTTCTGGCTGGCGCTGCGCAGCAAGAATGCCTGCACCCGGCTGTCTCCGGGCGCGATCTTGGCCAGCGCCGGGATCAGATCGCGCGCCTGTTCCGGCGAGCTTTCAGCGGCGGCCAGTAGCGCTGTGGTATGGGCCGACGCAGCCGGCCCCAGTCTGGAGAGCAGGCCTGCTGCGCTGCGGCGCCAGGCCGGATCGCTGCCGCCGGCCAGTTGCACCAGTGGTGGCAGCGACGGCAGCAGCAGGCCTTGCACCCGCGCCGGTGTGGCGCGCCAGATGCGGCTTTGCTGCGTCATGAGTTCCAGTGTGCGCCCGACGGTGTCGCGCTGGTCCGACAGCAGGCCGGTGCGGCTCAGCTGCGCCAATTGTGCGTCGATCGCGGCCACGGTGGGCGAGTGCGCCGCGAGATAGCCGAGCGCCGCCTGTGCGCACAGCTGGTCGTCGGCCTCGCCGTCCAGCGCGTAGCGCATCAGGCCATCGGCGGCGGCGCGGCGGGCCGCTTCCGTTGCGGATGGTACCCGCGCCAGCCAGATATCCATATGGCAGGCGGTGGCCCGTATGCGCAGGCGTTCGCCGCTGTCCAGCGCTTCCTGCAGCACACTGGGCGCGGTGCAGGCGCCGCCTCCCAGTTCGATGCGGATGGCGGGGGTCGGCTGCAGGCGGTCCTCCACCTCCAGCAAGCCGGCCCAGCCGCGCAGCAGCACGGCTGCGGTGGGACGGGCGCAACTGGCATACAGTTGTTCGCGGCCATCGCCCAGGTTGGTTGCGCCGAAAGGACGGGTGTCGCACAACGACGTTTTATAACCGAGGTCGGTGTAGTCTTCTGCGTCAGCCGCGTCAGCCGCGTCGGCAGGGCGCGATTCCGAGAAATAGCTGACACCCTGGCGATATGGCGCCAGTGCGTCCGGCAGCAGGTAGCGCGCTGTTTGCGCCATGGCGGGGATGCTGGTCACGCATGATGCGTTGGCGCTGACCGGCAGCAGCCGGCGTAGCGGCTCACCCTCGGCCGCCAGCTGGTAGCGCAGGGCGCCCGTGTCGAGTGGCGCGCTGTCGATGGTGACGGCCAGCGGTGCGACGTCCCGGCCGTTCAGCGGGCGCGGGTAGGCGATGGTGTAGCGGGCGCCCGGCTGGAATCCGCCCACCGGGCCGACGCGCACCAGCCGCTGGGCTGCCCGCAGCGGCTCGCTGATGTCCAGCAGCTGGCCGCTGTCAAGCAAGGCCTGCAGTGCAGGCCGCTGCTCGGCTGGTTGCGCCAGGAAGGCGGTTAGGTCGGACTGGCGGCGGAAGCGGTAGGCCTTGGCGCCACCGCCCGGACCGCCGTCGCCTTGAGGATGGTCGCCGTGAATACGGTCGCCACGTGACAAGTCGGGCCAGGACAGCTCGCCGGGCACGGGCGCACCATCCGGTCCCTGGATGCTGAACCAATCGGCCTGCACGGCCTGCGGGTCGCCGTCGTAAATGGCGGCCGTGGCGTAGCTGGCGATCGCGTGCGCCGCAGGAGGCGGCATGAACAGCACGCCGCGCGCGTTGGACGGCAGGTGCGTCAGGTTGCGGTGCACGAAGCCGGATGGATCGCGATAGATGCAGGAGCAGGCCATCGCCGCTTCGAGGTGCAGCAGGGTAAGCAGGAAGGCAAGCAGGAAGGCTGCCGGCCGCAGGCAGCGTAGGCGCATGGCGCTGCTCCTCATCCGTGCTGCGCTGGCGTGACTTCCGCCTGCAGCGTGATGTGGTCGATGCCGTGCTTTTCCAGCAGCATGGCCTTGATGCCGTGCAGGATCTCGGGCCAGCGTTCCAGTTCGGTGATCTCCACGTGGCCGATCAGGGCCGGTTCGCCAGGCGACATGTCCCATACGTGCAGATCGTGTACCGAGCACACCCCGGGGATCTGTTCCAGGTCGGCGCCCACCTGCAGGTAGTCGATCTGTTCCGGCACCCCGCCCATCAGGAAGTGATACGACTCATGCAGGACGGCGACGGTGGACTTGAGCATCAGCGCCGCCACGAACAGTGACAGCAGCGGGTCGATCTGCATCCAGCCCGTGTAGTGGATGATGGCGCCGGCCGCCAGCGCCGCCACCGATCCGAGCAGATCGCCCATCACGTTGACCAGCGCCGCCCGTGTATTCATGTTGTCATGGCCGCGCGACAGCATCCAGGCCAGCAGCACGTTGATGGCCAGGCCGATGGCCGCCACCACGAACACGGTGCCGCCCGCCACCTGTTCCGGCTGCGAAAAGCGCTGGATCGCTTCATAGACGATCCAGGCGATCAGCAGCAGCAGGGCCAGCGAGTTCACGAAAGCCGCCAGCGCCTCGGCGCGGCCGAAGCCGAAGGAGTGGCGCGGCGAGGGAGGGCGCTTGCCCACCAGCTGGGCCAGCAGGGCCAGGCCCAGGGCCGCCGCGTCGGTCACCATGTGGCCGGCGTCCGAGATCAGGGCCAGCGATTGCGCCATGAAGCCGGTCACCACCTCGACCACGGCAAAGCCCAGGGTCAGCAGCAGGGCCCACAGCAGCACCCGTGGACTGCGGTGGGTGTTGTAATGGACGTGCTTGGCGTCATCGGCGCGGTGCGCGTGCAAATGGGCGGATTCGGGGCTGGCGGGGACGGACATGGGCAGGCGGGAAGTTGCAATGACTACAGTGTAATGTAAGCACCGGCCGCGCGCGCGGCGGCTTCATAGTGCGTTCGGACAATATTTCACTTTCCAGCCCTTGTTTTTGTACGGGCGGCTCTCTATAATGCTGGTCTTCG